>CAMVAV010000024.1 GCA_947165595.1 uncultured Clostridia bacterium
GCAAAACACGTCTCATGCGAAATTTAACGCCGCTGCGCGGCTATAAAACGATTTCAATCGTTTTAATAAATTTCAGTATGAAATCGCAGGATTTCGCGGGATTTGGCGGAAAGCACGCGGTGGACAAAAAGGGATCGTGCAGACAGCGTCCGCACGATCCCTCTTCTTGCGTGGGGAAAAAACATATGCCTGCCTGCACATCAAGCCCCCGTGATCGCCTCATACGACTGATAGGGGATCGTACCCACAACAGTCTCCATGATGCCCCAATTATCAAGGCGCAGGGAAATGACGCTCATTTCTTCGATGTCCAGCCGGATCATCGTGTCGTGCGAAGCGGCAAGCTCTCCCTCCTTTGCGAGGTACTGCGCCTCGTCGGTCTCCTGACCGTTGATGAAATAAGAAATAACGTCGGGATCGGGGGCGTTTTGGCACCATTCCAGCGAGAGGACCTGTTCCGGCCCGTTCGCGCCGATGGCGAGGCAAATGAGCCGCTCGCCTGTCACCGCGCCGCTGCGCAGGATGAAGTTATCGCCCTCGTCAAACGCGATCGAGTGGCCCTCCATGCCCGGCGCAATGTCGCTTGCGAGCAGCACGGGCTCGTCGCCGTCGAGCGTATAGAGGAACACCTGATCCCTGTCCCACAGGCCCTCCGAGTTGACCGCCGCGAGCTCCGGCACGTCGTCGCCGTCCACGTAGACCAGCGCGAAGCGGTCCGCGCTCCCGGAATCATGCAGCTCCCGGATCGTGCTCAGATAGCGCCCGAGCGCCGCGTCCGCCGCCGCCATGGCGGGGGGATAGGCCAGCGCCGCCGCGTAGACGAAGTCATCCGTGTCCCAGACCCAGGTCCACCACTGCTCCGGGGCGCTTTCATCGCCGACGATCACGCGCACGTCGGTATTGCCGTCGCCGGTGTAGTCGTCAAATTGTACGTTCGCCTTTTCATACTGCTCCGTGGAAAGCTTTTTGGGATAGTCGATCTGCTTATAAAGGTTCTGGCTCGGCTCGTCGAGGTAAAGCTCCACCCGGTCGCCGAACACGCAGGCGCACACGTCGACATCCGTGCCGCCTATGTGAAGCGTCCCCGTGCCGTCAACGGTTCCCCATGTCCGCCAATCCTGGCCGGCGATCTCCCGATCCCCGTTCGAGGGCTCGTCAGGCTGCGCCGGAGTCCCGCCGTTTTCCGAGGGCTCCGTCCTGGCCGCGCAGCCGGCGAGCAGCATACAGGCGGCGAGCAGGCAGGCGATCCATCTCTTCTTCATGTTTTCCAACCTCGCCCTTTAAAAGATGTATTCCATCGTGTCGAACACGGCGTGACCGTCGCGCAGCGTGAAGGGAAACTCGTGAACGTCGCTCTCGCCGGTCGGCGCCCACTCGCTCGTCGCGTCGTCAAAGTCCTGGCGATGGATCGTCACGATGACCTTGCCGCTCTCGCCGCTGACCTCCGCCTCATAGTCCACCGACGCGATGGTCAAATCGTCCCCGCGTCCGTACGCGGCGGCATAGAGCACGCCGTCAAATTCGCGGAGTATGTTGCCTTCGGCAAGCTGCGCATCCACGAACGCCTTGTCCACGTACTGCGAGAGCATCGCGCTCACGTCCGCGAGCGTGTGGATGTCCGGGTCGTCGACGCGGTTGTAGTAGACGTCGTTTTCGATCCTGGTGTCCGTGTAATCCGTCGGGGCGCCGGCGTCCAGCCAGCTCCAGAGGATCTGCGCCTCGTGGAAGTCGCCGATCACGCGCGCCTCCGTCGGCAGATCGAGCAGCTGCTCGCCGTAGGCGTTGAGGAAGCGGCTGATCGTGCCGTAATGGATCTCAAACTCCGGCACGCCGATCGCGTGGGGCCCGATCTCATACTCCTGAAGCCAGACCAGCAGGCTGTCCGAGTCAAAAAAGACCTCAAACTCGTCCTTCTCCAGAAGACGGTCGAACCAGTCCTCATAGAAGCCGTCCCGATACTCGCTCGCGCTGATTTGAGAAGCGATTTCGTACGCGATTGCCTCCGCCAGCTCGTCCGGGCGGTCGGTCAGTGCATTGAGCGTGACAAACTCGCCCTTTTCAAGGTCATAGTTCCACGCGTGCAGGCCGCTGTCCGGATGCGCGCCGCCGAGATAGATATAATCGCTCACAAGCACGCTCAGAAGATTTCCCCGCTGGTTGGCGGAGACAAACGTCACCTCGTCGCCGACGGGCGGCATTTCGCCGCCGATTTCCTTGCGCATCTCGTACGTCTCGCGGCCTTCCGCCTCGATGTCGTAGTCCCACAGCCCGACCGACGTCGTCGCGGCATTGAACTTTTCGCAGGCGGCGAGCTGTTCCGCCGTCACGCCGCGCTCCGGCGCGGCGCCGGCAAAGACCTCGCCGCTCGCGCTCTCCAGCCGCAGCACAGGCTGTTCATAGACCTTCGTTGCGACTATGGTTCCGTCGTCCGCCTTGTACTCCTCCTCGGAGCGCTCCGTCTGCACGGTGAAGTGCCACTCCTCCGCCGCGGGCTCGGGCGCGGGGGCGGGCGTGTCTGTCTTCGCGGTCACGTCCGTGCTCTGCTGCGCGGGCTGCTGCGCGGGCTGCTGCGCGGGCTGCTCCTGCTGCGCGCAGCCGAACAGGCCAAGCGCCAGCGCAAGGGTCAAAAGGACGGCAAATGCTTTTCTCATTTTGTGATCTCCTTTTCCCGACATTCGCGCGCTCACTCCTCCATCCAGACGAAGGGATAACCGTCGTTGCTCCAATAGATCACGTTGCTGCCGGTGCCGTTCTCGCTTGCGGGGCTGAAACGGAAGTAGACCGACTCCAGCCCGTCACTGCTTTCGGCGTAGTAGGCGTGGGGTTCGCCGGCGGATGGAACGATGCTGCCGCTGTTGGTCTCCGTCGGCTCCATGCCGGGGCTGCGCTTGAAATAGACCCAATCGCCGTCGGACGAGAAGTAGATGTAGTCCTCCGCGGAGAGATCGCCGTCCAGATACCACCATCCGGCGAAAGAAGCGATCTCGTCCCAGTCGGTGACGTGGCTGGGATCGGCGGGCGCGCCGCCGCCGAATTCCTCCGCATTGACGAGCAGGTCGCCGTCGTCGTCGGACAGTCCGCCGAAGTCGACCTGCAGCGTGGTGCAGTAGGTGCTGTCGTCGTAGGTGAGAACGGCTCTGCCCTCATCCATCTGCCAGGTCCCCGCGGCGACCTCGCCGCCCAGCTCGTTGAGCTGCGCCCAGGTGCCGTCGTCCCAGAGCTGAAGCCAGACATCATCGTCGGAGTACTCCCACAGGCCGATAAAGGCCGATTCGTCGACGGTCTGGAGCTCCTGAACGTCAATACCGTCCGCGGCCGTCAGCAGAGTGCCTTCGCTGTCCGTCATGCCCTCGGGATCGGGACTCATAGTCGTAAAATATCCGCCGTCGTCATAATAGAGCACGGCGTCGCTGCCGTCGGCGTTCCAGCTGCCCTCGGCGACCTTGCCGCCCAGCTCGTCGAGCTGCGCCCATGTCTCGTCGTCCCAGAGCTGTATCCAGAGGTTCTGATCCGAATACGCCCACAGGCCGACCAGGCTGTCCGCGCCGTTTTGCGCCGCCGGCGCCGGGGACGACGTCGGTTTCTGCGTCGTCGATGTCGCCGGCGAAGCCGGGCTCGGCGTTGTCGCCGGAGCGTCGTCACTGCCGCCGCAGCCGGCGAGCAGGATCGCACACGCGGCGACCAGGGATATAACAGCCTTCTTCATCTCTCTTTGTCTCCTTCAAAGCTTTTTGGTATTATTTGCGGAGTCCTGTGCTTGTTGTTTGACCGCATCCGTTCAATTTCCGCTTTCGTCAGTCTCCTTGCCGGAATCCTCGGCGGTCTCCTCCGACGCCTGCGCTCGGATGCGCTCCTGCGCCGCTTCGATGTCGCGGAGCTTCTGCCTTGCCGCGGCAAGCTCATCGTCGACCTGCGTCTCCGCATTCTCCCGCTTCTTCGCTTCCCGCTCCTCCCTGGCGATCTCGACAAAGCCGTATGCCGCGGCGCCGAGAGCGGCGGCGCCGATCATACCCGCGGCGGCAGCGCCGGCGGAGACCCCTCCGGAGGCGTTCCCGGCGGCGGGCACGGCAGCCGCGCCGGCCGCTGCCGCCGCGCCTGCATCGACGCCCGGGAGAGGTTCGGCGTCGCCGTAATTGTTCACAATGTGGGTGATATTCTGCGTGACGTTCACCGCCTGCGCGCCGGTCGTTTCGATTTCGACGGAAGCGGACGGAGCCTCCGCCGTCACAACCGTTCCGGCCGCTTCAGCGGTCGGCGCGGCACTGACGGTTCCCGCCGCTCCGGTCACGCTGCCCGCCGCTCCGACCGCGCCGCCCGCCGCCCCCGCCGCGGCGGAGACATGGACGGGGTTGCCGTAGAAGTCGGTCTGATGCGCCCGGCATTCCGTCACGACCCTGACGCTTTGCGTCTGCGCGGTCTTGTAGCCGCCCGCCGCGGCGGTCATTGCCTCGGCAAGCGCGTCCAGCACGAACGCTCTGATTTCCAGCAGCTCCGAAAGCTTGGCAAGCTGGCGCCGCGTCGTGTCGAACATTTTGTCGCTGCCAATGGATTTTTGGGCGGTATTCAGGGTCTGCATGACGGAGCGGAGGTTTTTTGACGCCCTGGTGAATACGGCCTTCTGCGCGTCAAGCTCGCTGACCGATACCTTTACAGACATAAGCGCCTCCCGTTACTTGAGCTGGATCTTCAGCTTATTGGCGCTGTCCGCCACCGTTTTCTCATTGGTGTCGTAGACCTGTGCGCTCTCCGAAAGCGCGCGGGAGTAACCGTCGACGACCTTGAGCACTTCCTCGCACTTGACGATGATCGAATCGAAGCGCGCGTAGAAATCGTTTGCCGCCTGTCCGGTCCATGTGGACTTGAGAGACTTTACGGAGGTCCTGCACTGAGAGAGATAGGAATACATCTTCTGATACCCGGCCTTTACGTCGGCGGCATACTTTTTGAGCTGTTGGGTATCGACACTGATTTGTTCGGTAGCCATGACTTCCCCTCCTTATCCCTTGGCAAGATTTCTCCCGACCGCGTCGAGAGCCTTGCTGTCTGCCTGCTGGTACTTGGCCGAGATCTGCTGGAGCGTCGCGCCCATCTGCTGCGTGATCTGCACCAGCTCGTTCAGGTTGGGCCTGTCTGCGTTGTATGTTTTTACGTAAGCGGCGCCCGCTTCGCTTTTCCAGATCGAAGAGACCTTCTGAATGCTCTCGTCAAGCTTGGTCATCTCCGTTTTGATTTTGGACGAAAGGTCGGTAAGCTCCGATCCCGCCTTCCTGAGCTTGACCGCGTTGACCTGCCGCGTTGCCATGATGACGTCCTCCTTTATTTAATACGAGATTTCGCCTGTTGATCCGCCTTGCGGAACGTGTTGCAGGCGCTGTCCAAAAAAGCCGCGATCTCATTGATGTCCTTCGCGTTCGACTGCAGCTGCCCGATCAGCTCGTCGGTATACAAAACGAACGCCTTTGCCGAATCGCCCGTCCACACGGACGCCAGACGGTCCTTTGATTCTCCGAGAGGCTTCACCGTCCCCTTGGTCAGATTGGCGGACGCCTCGCGGAGAAGCCTTGCCTGCCTTCGTACCTGGTCGATGTTGATATTGATGTTTGCCATCAGCGCAGCCCTCCGAATTTCAGCTTGCCCGAGGTATTGACGGTCTGCTTCTCGGCGTCGTTATAAATTCCCGCCAGCTCGCCGAGCACCTTTTCGTAATTGGCAAGCGTGTTGAGGATGTCCGCCGAGCTTTTTCTGAGCTGCCCCGTGACGGCGCTGAGCTCATCGGCGGCGCTGCCCTCGTTCGATTCGAGCATCTTGCGGAAGACCGCGTGGACGGAGTCGACGCTCGCGCCTATCTTTTTTCTGACGTTGCCGATCTCCGCTGCCGCTGAGGCAAGCCTGCCGGTATCCACCTTGTTGATATCCGATGCCATCGCTCACACTCCTATCCCTGCGCCTTGTGCGCCTTTTCGATTTTTGCCCGGATCTCCTCCTCGGCCTTCCTGTGATATTCCGCCATCTGCCGCAGCCCCGCCGCGACCTCGCCGTACTGGGCGGTCATTTCCGCAAGAGCCCTCTTATCCTTCTCATAGCTCTGAAAGAACTTGTCCTTGACGTCGCTGCTCCACGAGTTGTTCAGCCCCTCGATGATCGACTGGAATTTTCCGATGCACTCCCGGATCTCGCCGACCGAGCCATCCACCTTTTGGGCGGCGCTGTCGAGCGCGTCCGGGTCCACCGCGATCCTGTTCTGATCCACAGCTCATTCCTCCTATACGATGACCAGCTGGCTGCCGTTGCCGATGCCGACCTTGTGGAAGCTCTCGCCGTCTTCGATCAGGCCCTCCAGCTCGACGGAGCAGACGGCAATATCCTTCGTGCCGTTGAAAACATCGTAACCCTCGAACTCCGTGATCGCGGACATGATCAGCTTTTTGGCGCTGCCGACCTTCATGCGGTCGTCCACCTGAAACTCGTAGGTTTTGGCGTTGCCCGGTATTTTGACCTCAATGCCGATCTTACTCATCTGCGTCCTCCTTTACCAGCGGCGTCATGATCTCCGCCGTCTTTCCGTCCATATTGACAAGCGCCGAGCCCGCGGGCGTCCTCTTCATGTCGTCCTCGACGCTGAAGTCGAAGACCCCCTGCTCGGCGGCCTCGCCGCCGAGATGCAGTCCGGTCTTCATGCCGCACGCCATGCGGAACGCCCCGTAGGCCGCGCATTCGTTGTACTCCCGCGGGGAGACCGCCATAAGGAAGTGTATTTTGTGCTCGGCCCCCTTGGCAAAGACCGTCTCCAAAAACTCGCTCATATCCTGCGCGCTGTTGTAGACCGCCTCCATGAACTCCGCGGCGCTGTTGATGAGCAGCACGATCCGGTCATATCCCTTCAGGGCCGCCTGCACGGAGCGCTTTTCCTGCCGCGCCTCATAGACAAGCCCGTTGCGTTCGGTCAGCTCCGGCACGAGGACGCTCTCCATGAAGCGGAAAAGCCCCTCGTTGTCCGTCATGTACCCGTCCGCCGCACAGGCGGAGGCAAAGCCCTCCAGCTCGCGGAGAACGCTGTCGAAGATAAACACCCTTGCGCCGCCGCGTTTGAACTGCCTTGCGGCGAATTTCAGGAAGTTCGTCTTGCCGCTCTTTGCGCCGCCGCTGACGGTAAAGCAGAGGAATCCGTCCGTGCTGACCGCGACCGGGGCGCCGTCCGCGCAGCGCCTGCCGAGGAGAAAGCTGCCGTCCCGGCACGCCGCCAGAAGCTCCTCGTCGGAATACGCTTCATACTTGCCGGCGAGCTTTTTTGACGCGCCCGCGCCGTTCGGATACTTCTCCGCGATGATGTTTCTCACGGTGAGCATCATGCTGCCGGCCGTGCTTCTGACGGGCAGGGCGACCTGAAATTCGAGCGGCTTGTCCACCTTGATCAGGCCTCTGCCGCTCACGCGGTCGTCAGGCAGGATCTCGGTGCGCATACCGAGCACGTCGTCATACTCGAAGCGGTCGGGCAGCTGCATGCCGATGCCCTTGGTAAAGCCCTGACGGATGCGGGAGCGCAGATCGCCGGCGTTGGTGCAGCTGAAGATCATATAGATGCCGTAGCCCGCCGCCTCGCGCGCAAGCTGAATGAAGAGATCCTCGTACTCCTCGTAGCTTTCCGCGAAGGACGCGTAGTTGTCGATGATAAGCAGGATCATCGGCAGGTCGTCGGAAATCTTGAGGTAGTCGCGGTAGGAGCCGATGCCCTTTTCGGACAGCAGCGCCTTTCTTCTTTCCAGCTCGCTGCGGATGCCGTCCATCATCGAGGCGATCTTTTCGTCCTCGCCCTCCAGACACACCGCGCCCGTGTGCGGAAGGCCGGCAAACGCCTTCATGGTGCGTCCGGAGAAATCGGCGATGTAGAAGTTGACCTGCTCCGGGGTGTAAAGCACCGACGCGCAGTAGACGATGGACTGGATCAGCGTCGTCTTGCCGCTGCCCGCGCCGCCGCAGATCAGCAGGTGGCCGTCGGTCACGAAGTCAAGCGACACGGTGAACTGCCGCTGGTTCTCCGGATCGTCCGCGAGGCCGATCGGAACGGCGCAATGCGCGCGGTTGAGGTCCGCCGGCTTCAGCTCGTCGAGGTAGATCGTGTCGGGCAGCGGCGAGAGCCAAATCTGGCGCAGAGGCTCGACGCGGTTCTCCTCCGCAAGCCGCTCCGTGTACTTTACGATCGCGTCGAGCTGCGTGACCTTATTGAGGTCGTCGCCGCTCTTTTTCTTCTTTTTCCCGGTCTTTTCACTCTTGCCCGTGATATCCACCATGCGGGCAAAGCCCCGGCTGCCGTCGTCGAACGGGACGTCGGGCGTGTACTTCGCGCCGGACCATCCGGACTGGAATTCTTCAAAAATCTCGTCGTTGCCGACCTGCAGGAACCCGCGGCCCGTGCCGGTGATAAACGCCGCGTCCGGGCGCTTGAGCATTTCGTTGGAATCCTGCTTGTCCGCAACGCGCAGCGCGATGCGGAAGCGCGAATTGCTCCAGATCTCGTCGTCCACAACGCCGCCCGGCTTCTGCGTCGCAAGGATCAGGTTCACGCCCAGCGAGCGGCCGACGCGCGCGGCGGAAACCAGCGCCCGCACAAATTCCGGCTGCTCCTTTTTCAGCTCCGCGAACTCGTCCGCGATGATGATGAGATGGGGCATCGCCTCGTCCGCCTCGCCGTTGCGATAAAGCTCGATATACTGGTCGATGTGCTTGACCTTGTACTCGTTGAACACGCGCTGACGATGCCGGATCTCCGCGTTGATGGACAGCAGCGCGCGGGTCGTCGCGTTTCCGCCCAGGTTGGTGATCATGCCCGCGAGATGCGGGAGCCCCTCGAAGCTCTGCGCCATGCCGCCGCCCTTGTAATCGATCAGGATAAACGCCACCTCGTGCGGATGGTAGTTGATCGCGAGGCTCAGGATGTAGGTTTGCAGGGTCTCGGATTTGCCGGAGCCTGTCGTGCCCGCCACCAGGCCGTGCGGACCGTGGTACTTTTCATGAATGTCCAGATAGATCGGCTTGCCGCCCGCCTTCTGCCCGATCATCGCCTTCATCGTCTCATACGTGCGGTTTTCAAGCCATTTGTGCCAGACGCCCAGCTCCTCCACGCGCGAGACTCGGTACATATCGAGGAACGTGAGCATATCCGGTATCTCGGCGTTCTCCGTCGTATCCCGCAGCTCGAAGCGGGCGATCGCTCTCGCAAAGCGATCCATGCCGGGAAGCGGGAACTTGTCATAGGTCAGGCTCTCGCTGACCGCGTTCTGCGTGGAAATGCTGTACGCCGCGGAAATGCCGTCGTCGTCCCGGATCACGGTGTCGCATCCGGCGGGGAGCCTGTCGGGCGCCTCCGCGCAGAACACCACGGTGATCCCCGCCTCCTTCGGCGGATCGAGCAGATATTTGGACGCCGGCTCCCCGGCGATCACGGACAGGTCCGTGACGAAGACCACATAGTGGGGAAGGAGCTTCTCGCCCTCCTTCGCCGCCTGTTTGCCCTCGCTTTCCAGACGTTCCCGGATCATGTCCGAGAGCTGGTAGAGCACGGTGCCGCACGAGCGGCTGTCATACGCGAGCATCCGCACCTTGCCGTCCGGCGACCAGGAGTGGGGCAGCCAGCGCGCGAAGCTCAGCTCGTTGTATTCCTTCGCCTTGAACAGGAAGCAGGTGCGCACCTCGGTATAGGGGTAATTCGCCGCGAGGTTCAGCGTCAGCAGCCGCAGCAGGTTGTATCGCCGCTCTCTGTCCCCGCTGACGATGCCCACGAGCCTGCTGTCATACAGCGACACCGAAACGGGCACGCCCCGGAGCGTGAGATATTTGCCGCGCACCTCCGCGCCGAGCGCGTTGAGAGGATCGAAGGTCTGCGCGCGGTTTTCGTCGGGGATCGTCACCTTGCCCGGTGAAGCCACATCGCCGAGACCCAGCCGAACGGAGAGAAAATCCCTGTGATTGCTGCTCTTTTCCCACAGGCGCTTTTGCCGGTCGGTCACGAAGCGGAACATTTCGTCCACGGACGGGTACTGCTCCGCGAGGACGCCGCGGTTGTGCTCGCATTGCTCCTTGAGACGGTTCTCGACCCCCGCGATATACTCGATGTAGCTGCTCTGCCGCTCCTGCTCGCTGCTTACCGCTTCCTTCTTGTTATACTTCGCGTTCGCGACCGCCCATACGGCCGCCATGGCGGCGGCGCCGCCGGACATGACCAGGCTGGACGCGCCGAAGCCGCCCTCCGTGCCCAGCATGGCCGCCAGCGCGATCGGGATGACCATGGTGAAGGACGGACCGATCGTAAAGACCAGCGGCTGCGGTTTATACTGCTGCTTCGGCGGGCAGCGCTCGATCACGATCTCCGACGTGTCCAGCTCGCGAAGCTGTCTGGGCGTGCGCAGAAAATACCGTTTCTCATATTCGTCCTCGCCCTCGTTATCCGTGATCTCGGGGATCTGCACGGGGGTCAGACGATTCACCCTTACGCCGCCGCTCGGACGGTTCACCGCCAGCAGCGGTCCGAGGCAGACCACCTTGAGACCTACGACGTAGATGACATCGCCGTATTTCACTGCCGTTTTCTCCCTGACCAGCCTGCCGTTCAGGAAGGTTCCGTTCACGCTGCCCAAATCGCTGACAAACGTGAAATTTCCTTCAAAGGTGATCTGAGCGTGACGCTCGGAAACAAATTTGTTGCCGCAGGAGATGTCCGCGTTGACCGCGCTTCCGATCACGAGCGACGGGACCGCGTCGCGCTTGACGATATACTTGGTAAAGCCCGCGGTGTTTTCGTCCGCCTCGTCGATCTTCAGCGAGAACCACGTTCCGCTCTTTTTTACGGTGCCCTCCAGCACGAGACCGCCGTGGAGCTCCGTGCGCTCGACGGGGGTACCCTTCTGCATCAGCCCGTACGCCTTGTCGCCGCAGATCGTCCATTTTCCGTCCCAGACCTCGATGTTGAGCACAAGCTCGTCGTCCAGTCCCGATACGGACGGGCTGACGGCAACGGGGTATTTGCGGTTGTCCACGGCGGGGAAGTAATGCTCGGAAAATCCGTTTTCAAAGAACACCGTCATGAATAGTGACATGGGTTACCTCCCTGTTCTGATTTGATCTGCGCCTCAGTAATCTCCGTAATCGGTAAAATCGTCGTATTCGCAGATAAAGGCGGAAATGCGCTCGCCCGGATCGGCCTCCCGGAGATCGTTCCACTTCATGTCCGTCCAGAAGCAGCCGCACCATTCCTCGCCGCCGTTCGGCTCGCCCGGAGCCCAGTTTTCGTAGTACCATTCCTCGTCCGTGACCCAGCGCCAGCCCGTCTCACTGCCGAACGCGCCGATCCAGAGCATCTGGCCGTAGAAATTGTCCGCCAGAAAGTCCTGCTCCTCGGGGGAGGTAATCGTCACCAGATGGCCGCCCTGCTCTCTGCAATACTCTCTTGCGTCCATCCACGCCAGGTCCATATCAACGTACTCATAGGCGTGGCCGTTGAAATACAGCAGATCCGAATCGTCCCAGTCTTCTGCGAGTACGTCCGACGGCTCGTCATTCGACGCCGGCGCGGGCTCCGGCTCGGGCTCCGATTTGTCCTTGATATCATCTGCCGTATCTGAGATACTACCGATCAAAAAGAGCAGCCCCATGACAACGCCTAACGTCACAAGGATGTAGAGCGCGATCTTTTTTGTCTTGAGACTGGGGCCTTTCTGCGCACCCGCAGGCGTCATTCCGGACGCCTGGAAGGGCCGGCCCTGCTGCTGCGCCGGCCGGCCCGGCTGCGCCGCCCACTGCGTCTGCTGCTGCTGCGCCCACGGGGGCTGCTGCTGTTGCTGCTGCGCCCACGGGGGCTGCTGTTGCTGCTGCGCCATCTGAGCCGCCTTTAGCGCTTCCAGCCGCTTGACCTCCGCCTCCATTTGCTGCTTTTGCTGCGCAAGCTCCTCCATGCGCTTTTTTTCGGCTTCCGCCTCCATTTGCTGCTTTCGCTTCGTGGCGAACAAGGATTCCGCCTCGTTGCTGCGCTCGTTGTTCTCCATAGTAACCTCCTCAGTTATCAGAATGTCTTATCCCGGAGCGCGGCCAGGCCGCAAGGCCGCCGCCCGGCTTATGCCGCTCCGGTTTGCAGTCCCGGAAAAAATCAAGAAAGGGCTTCAATCAAAAGGAGCAGCACAAAGACAACGCCCAATGCCGCAAAGCTGTAGAGAATGATTTTCTTCACATCGAGCTTGAGAGCAGGTTTCGCGCCGGCAGGCTTCATCCCCGGATACAGGCCCTGCTGCTGCGCCTGCTGCGTCTCCTGCGCCCACCGGGCCTCCTGAGCCAGCTGAGCCCGCTGCGCCGCTTGCTGCGCTTCCAGCCGCCTGACCTCCGCCGCCATCTGCTGCTTCTGCCGCTCAAGCTCCTCCAGTCGCTTCCGTTCGACATTCTCCTGCCGCTCTTGTCTCCGCCTGGTTGCGAACAGGGCTTCCGCCTCGTTGCTGTGTTCGTTGTTCTCCATACCGACCTCCACAGTTATCAAAATGTCTTGCTTTCACCGCCCCGGTTACGCCCGGACCTCAAAACCGTCGTCCGGCTCATACAACTCCGCGTCAAAGCAGGCAAACGCATCCCCGCTTTGCATATGATGCGCCACATAATAGCGTTTTCCGATCTCCGCCTTCTTTTGCTCATCATGCCGCACCTCGACCCTGTCGCCGTTTTCAAAGAGCAGCCACAGCGTGACGGACTCCGTATGGCCGTCGTCCGAAACATAGCCCGCTTCCGAGTCCTTGCCGGTCAGCGTGGTCAGGCGAAAACAGGCCTTTGTCGGATTCTGCCCGCCGCCGTTTTTCCTGTACTTGACATAAATACCCGCGGCAAACGTGGTGACCAGCAGGGCCATTCCCCATCCGACGATCGGCTCGGGAATGATCGCAATGCACAGAAAGCAGAAAAAAGCGGCAAAGGCGCCGGCCTTTTGCAGCTCCCGGATATTCGCGCCGTATTTCTTTTTCAACAGCCTTTTTGTGATTTTTTTCTTCATCGCGCCGCACCTCGCTTCGTCAAAGCCGCCGAAACGGCTCCCTGCCGAATAGAGTATAATTCAGCCGGAATATGAAAAAAAGTGTCTTTTGGTTACCTCTTTTCCTTCCGCGGTCAGTCCTCGTCCTCCGTATCCGCGTCAAATACGCCCTCCTTCAAATGTTTGCGGATGTCCGCGCGCCGTTTCATGCTTGATTTTTCGAGGATCACGGAAACGACGTTTTTGATGTAGCCGTAGGAATAGCTCGTCCGCTCCGCGATCTCCTGGTTGGAAAGCCCGTCCGCAATGTATTTCGCGACCGTCAGCTCCAGCTCCGTCAGGATCGTTTTCAGCCTCTCCAGAGCGTCGCGGTCATACTGCTTTTCGGGCTTCTCCATAGACGTCGTAAGCCTGTTTTTGATCCGCGCGAGAAACACGCTTTTGATAAAGGGCTTTGTAATATAGTCGGCGGCGCCGTATTCCCAGCCCTTGATCTCAAATTCCGAGCCGTCCATGCCGGTGAGGAAGATGATCGGCGTGTCCCTGGCGGCGTCAACGGCCCGGATCGCCCGGAAGGTCTCGTAGCCGTCCATCTCCGGCATGTCGACGTCCAGCAGGACGAGGCGGTAGTCAATGCCCTTTTTCAGCAGATCGATCGCCTGAGCGCCGGATTTGGCGAGGCTCACGGCGTAGCCCGCGCTGATGAGGATATCCTCGATGGTGTTGAGCATGCCGATATCGTCGTCCACGCACAGAATTCTGCATTCATCCATTTTCCTGTCTCCCGTCGTCGTGCAAGCTCCGGCGGACCAGCTCCTCCGCCTCGTCAAACTCAATGCTTTTGATGCAGCCGCGTATCCGGTCGAGCGTTTCGGAATCGCCCGTCAGCCGCGCCAGCTCGTCCGCGTATTTCAGCGCCGGCGTCTGATTGCCCATGCGGATCGCCTCCAGCAGCCGGGCGCGAAGCTCCTGCCCGTCGAGCGGCTTGTCCGCGCCGCCCTGATCGGGAACGATCTCCTGTTTGACGCTTTCAAACATCTCCGTGAACCTGCGCAGGCCCCTCTCGACGCGCTCCCATTTCATGAAAAGCAGCGGCAGCGCCGCGTTCACATATTCCGCGTCCTCGTCCCTGAGGCGCTTTTCCAGCCGCCGCGCGGAGTAGTAAAGGTCGTCCGCGCCGACGTTCCCCGCGTTTCCCTTGACCGCGTGAACAAGGATCGCGGCATTTTTATAATCGCCGCTTTCTATGCTGCTCCTGACCTTTTCCATGCTCTCGCCCGTACTCTTGACAAAATACGCGGCCACTCTCGCAAGCTGGATCACGTCTCCGCTCATGTGCTTCAGGGCAAGCTCGAAGGAAACGTCATATTGCCTCAAAACCTCGGTAAACTCCGCTCTCAGCTCCTCCGAAAGCCTCGGCTGCGCGTCGCCGCCGACCGGGGTCACGAGCTCCGCCGGAAGGTGCCTGACCAGCGCGCTTTCCAGCAGGCCGCTGTCGATGGGCTTGAGCAGATAGTCGTCGAAGCCTTTGCCAAGAAGCATTTCGCGCTTGTCCGGGGAAGCGTCCGCCGTCAGAACGATGACGGGCACGCGCCGGGACCGCGCCCGGTCCAGCTCCCGCAGCTGCTCCATTGTCTCGATGCCGTCGACCTCCGGCATCATATAGTCCATCAGGACGAGGTCGTAATCCGTCTGTGCGTACTTTTCCCAGCATTCCTGCGCCGATCCCGCCGTATCCACCCGGATCAGCGTCCGTTTCAGCAGGGATTTCACGACCATCAGGTTCATGCTGTTGTCGTCCACCGCGAGAAGCCTCGCCTCCGGCGCGATGAACGAGCCGCCGAGCACCGTGTCGGCGGCGCTCTCTTTTCCCGCGTTCAGCTTCAGGTCAAGCCAGAACACGCTTCCCATGCCGTACTGGCTCCTGACCTTGATCGTCGAGCCCATCAGGATGGCGAGCTTGTTCGAGATCGCGAGGCCGAGGCCCGTGCCTTCGATGCTGCGGTTGCGGATGATGTCCGCGCGCTCGAAGCTCTCGAAAATCCTTTTTTGGTCGTCTTCGCTGATGCCCTTCCCGGTGTCTGACACCTCAAAGCGGAGGATGAAGCCGCCGTCCGCGCCGGCTTCCACAAGCTGGACCGAGAGGACGATCGTGCCCTTGTCCGTATATTTAACGGCGTTGGACAGGAGATTCGAGAGGATCTGCGAGAGCTTCCGCGCGTCGCCGAACACCCATGCGGGCGTTTTCCGGTCGATATCGACGACGAACTCCAGCCCCTTTTTTCCCGCTTCCTTGCCGAAGAACGCGCCGAGGCTGTTCGTCAGCTTGATGACGTCGAAGTCCTCCTCAAAGAGCGTCTCCTTGCCCATGTCGATGCGCGAGAGGTCGAGAAACTGGTTCACCATGAACAGAAGCTGCTGCCCCGCGTTGTCCACGTTCTGCGCGTATTCGTTGATCTGCGGGTTTTCCGACTCGCGCAGGATCATCTCATTCATGCCGAGCAGCATATTGATCGGCGTACGGATCTCGTGGCTGATGTTCGCGAGCAGGATGCTCTTTGCCTTGCTCGACTCCTCCGCGAGCTTTTGCTGCTCTCCGTATTCCCACAGATACATCAGGAAAATGAGCCCGATGCCGATCGCCGAAAACAGAACGCCCGCCATCTGGTCGTAGAACTGCTTTTGAGCATTTTCAAAGGGCGTGACATACTCGGGGTGCTTAAAGGAAAACCAGCAGACCGCCACATAGAAGCCGGTTTGCAAAGCCTCCATCACGTAGCGGAGAGCGCCCTTGTACATCAGCAGGGTAAAAACCATGCCGAACGAGAAAAAGTAGGGGATCGAACCGTTCATGCCGCCCGTTTCGAGAAACAGCCACGCGAACAGGATCGAAAACACGCTCACGGAGGTCAGGAGATAGCCGATCAGGTATTTCCGCGTCGCGTGTACAAACCACATCAGGCAGACGCTCGCAAGCGCCGCCAGCAAATTGATGACAGACCCGACATAGTCCGACGAGGTGAAAATGTCCTGCACCGCGCCGACCATGCTGACGATCACGCCCGCGGTGCCGAGCAGCTTGAACAGCCGGATATCCAGCTCTTTTTCTTCCAGATAAAAAGCGGCGACCGCTCGCTTCAGCTTTCCGAACATGAATCTCCCCCGACCGCGCCGGCAAAAACAGGCTGTTCCTGGCCGGGTATGGGTCTGTTTTTCCTGAACGCTTTTTTAGCGGTTTCCCGTGACGTGCGCGGGGACATCCCCGCGCAGCGGGCTTTTCGCTGCGCTTCATCGTCGCAATGATGCACCATGAACAGTTTATAGCACAGCTTCGGACACAAGGAAAGTGTCTTTTGGTTATCTTTTTGCGTGTACCGCGCCAAAAAGCAAAGGGGGTAGGCAAACGGCCCGGCGTTCTGTTATCATGTCAGGCATAAGCCGCGGAGCTTTGGTACGAGAAAGGATGGATGCCGTATGATAAACGCAATTATCATCATTATCGCGATCCTGGCCTTGGGATACTTCTTTATCAACAGCCGGCGCACCCGCGCCGTCGCAAAAAACGGGATCGCGGTTCCCGCCTGGCGGTGAAGCCGCGGCGCTTGTCGTCTTTGAGAGATTCGACATCCCCGGCTTTCTCTCCGGACGCGCAGAAAGGAGCGCTTCCCAGCCTTTTTGCCGGGAAGCGCTCCTGGTTTGTCAGGGAACTCTCTTCACGATCCCTTTTTGTTCGCTTACTGGATCTCGATGCGGCGCGCGCTCGAGACCGTCTGCTGCTTCTTGGGCATCGTCAGCTTCAGCACGCCGTCGCTGTACTCCGCCTTCATGCCGCTCTCCTCGATGCCGCTGATGTCGAAGGAGCGCCGGTAGCTGCCGTAGCTGCGCTCGCAGCGGAGGTAGCGGTCCTCCTTGTCCTTCTCCTCATGCTCGCTGTGGCGCTCCGCGACGATCGTCATGGTCTCGCCGTCGAGGTCGATGTGGATGTCCTCCTTGCGGAAGCCCGGCAGGTCCGCCTCCAGCAGATAGGCGTCGCCCAGGTCCTGAATGTCGGTCTTGAATTCCGCCAGGTCGTTGAAGGCGCCCGTGCCGCCGAACGGACGTCCGCCGAAGAACGCGCGCTCCATCTCCTCCATCTCGCGGAACGGATCGTAGGGGCGCATGCCGCGATTGCCTCTGTGCTCAAAAGGTCTGAGTTCAAACATGATGATAACCTCCTTTATGCTGTGGACCGCTTGCGCGGAAGTGTACGGTTCCGTCCTCCGGCTCTGTTCCCTTCGGACAATTCTGAGTATACCCACGACCTGTGAACAAAAATACGTCTTTTTATGAACGGACTGTGAATTTTAGCACTCGTTAGATGTGAGTGCTAAAAACAATTTCTTTCCTTTTTCCCAAATAAGATATAGCCAAACCGGAAAATAATTGTTATACTGTTAGCATCCATCTATGCAAAAGAAAGGTCTTGATGTCTATGAATCGTTTTGTGGCGCTGCTTCTGGCGCTGGTGATGGTCCTGAGCCTGCTGACGGGCTGCGGGAAAAAGGAAAACACGCCCCCGGACGGCACCGCCGGCTCCGCCGAGCAGGGAACGGGCGCCGAGCCGCAGACGGAGCCGGAGCCCCAGCCCGAGCCGGAGCCCGAGCCGCCCGCCGACCCCTACGACGCGGTGCGCAACTACTGGAAGCCCGAGCAGCTGACGCAGGCGTGGGGTCCGGACCAGATCGTCGAGCATCTGTTCTTCCACCCGCTGATCGCCTATCCGAAGTACGCCTTCCACGAGTGCGGCGCCTCGCAGGCGCAGCGCTACGGGCTGGACGACTGGATGTGCACGGTGGACGAGTACAACAAAATTCTGCAAAGCGTCTACGACAAGGGCTACATCCTCGTCGCGATGGAGGACGTGTGGAGCGAGTACACCAACGAGAACGGCGAGCAGCGGATGAAGCGCAACACGCTGATGCTGCCCGAGGGCAAAAAGCCGCTCGTGATCTCCTTTGACGACGTGAATTACTATCCCTATATGCTCGAGGAGGGCTTCGCCTCGAAGCTGGTCGTCGGGGACGACGGCGAAATTTGGGCGGAGTGCCGGGACCCGTACACCAACGAGACCTTCCTCACCAAGGAGCTGGACGCGACGCCCATCCTCGACCAGTTCGTCTATCAGCACCCCGACTTCTCCCTCAACGGCGCGAAGGCGATCTTCTCGCTGACGGGCTATTACGGCATTCTGGGCTACCGCACGCAGGACGACCGCGACATCGCCAAGGACAGCCCCGAGCGCCCCGCGTTCGAGGCGAAGCGCGCCGCGGAGATCGAGGCGGTCAAGCCCGTGATCGCGCGCCTGAAGGAGACGGGCTGGACCTTCGGCAGCCACACCTGGGGCCATATCCGTCTGGCGGACAAGCCGCTCCAGACCGTCATCAACGACACCGAGCGCTGGGCGGACGAGGTCGGCTCGCTCGTGGGGCCGACGCAGATCCTGTTCTATCCGCACGGCGGGCGTCCCGACGGCGACGACTGGCACAAGACCGGCGAGCGGTTCAAGTATTTGCAGAGCCAGGGCTTCCGCGTGTTCGCAAGCGTCGGCATCAACTCCTTCAGCTACATCAAGCCCGACATCTGCGCCGTGATCTGCGACCGCCTGCACCCGGACGGAACGACCTTCCGCCACTCCCGCGAGCGCTATCTCCAGTTCTATGACGCGAAGGACATCATGGACGTCGACGTGCGTCCCAAGGACGAAAACCACACCATCGACTGGCAGTAAGGAGGAGGCAACCATGGCGAGCGAACAGGAGTTGATCGAAAAGGCGACCGCGATGCTGGAGCGGTCCTACAGCCCCTATTCCCATTTTCCCGTCGGCGCGGCGCTGGAGTGCGAGGACGGCGCGGTCTTCACCGGCTGCAACATTGAAAACGCCAGCTATGGGCTGACGATCTGCGCGGAGCGCACGGCGGCGTTCAAGGCGGTGAGCGAGGGACACACGAAATTCCGGCGCATCGTCATCGCCGGGCGCTGCGAGGACTACTGCTGGCCCTGCGGCGCGTGCCGCCAGGTGCTCAACGAGTTTGGGCCGGACATGGAGGTCATCTGCCTCAACGGCAAGGGCGAGGCGGCGCACACGACGCTGCGCGAGCTCATTCCCCACGCGGTGGACGCGATCTGGCTCGGAAACTGATTCCGCAGGAATTCCAACACAATATCAGGGAGGAATGTGAGCATGGATAAAAACGCGCGCATCTGCATCATCGGCGGCGGCCCCGCCGGACTCTCCGCGGGCATGTACCTGGAAAAGAAGGGCTACGAAAACTACACCGTCCTCGAGCGCAGCGACCGCGTGGGCGGCAAGTGCTGGTCCCCGACCTACAACGGCCGCCGCTACGAGATGGGCGCCATCATGGGCGTGCCGTCCTATTACGCCGTGCACGACGTGGAGGAGTTCTGCGGCATCACCCACGACGGCCCCCAGCTCAACCGCAACTACAAAAACGCGCAGGGCAAGGTCATCGAGCCCTTCGAGCCCAAGAAGAACCTCCTCAAGATCCCGCGCCTTCTGAAGATGAAAAAGCAGCTCAAGCTCTTCGGCGAGCTGCTGGAGACCAAGTACAAGGGCTATGACATCAACGGCCACCGCGGCGTCGCGGAGGGGCGCTACGAGGGCTTCGCCGTCACGCCGGAGCGCGAGCCGGTCAGCGGCACGAACCCCAATTTGAAGGACCTCGCCCTCCCGTTTTCCGAGTTCTGCAAAAAGAACGGCGTCGAGCTGGTGCAGGACATCTGGATTGGACCGTTCACCTCCTTCGGCTACGGCTACTTCGACGAGATCCCCGCGGGCTACGTGCTCAAGTATCTGGACTTCCAGACCTGCATGAACTTCGTCAAGATCAACCTCTGGACGTGGAAGGAGGGCACCCAGTACATCTGGGAGCAGCTCAACGAGCACCTCAAGAACAAGGCGCGCCTGAACAGCACGATCGAAAAGGTCGAGCGCAGGGACGGCAAGGTGTACGTCACCGTCAACGGGCAGGTGGAGGAGTACGACAAGATCATCGTCACCGCCCCGCTGCACATCCCCGGCACGCGCGCAGACGGGCAGAAGGGCATGGACGAGTATTTCGACGTGCGCGACGACGAGAAGGAGCTGTTCTCCAGGATCGACTATGAGCGCTACGACGTGCTCGCCGTCGAGACGCTGCCCGAGGACCACCCCGAGATCAGCTATTACGTCTTCGACAACATGGTCAAGGAGCGCCTCGGCCACCTGATGGTCTACTATCGCCGCTGGCGCGACAGCAAGGAGCAGGTCATCACCACCTACGCGCTGCGCAAGCACAAGAACATGAAGGAGATCCCCTACGAGGATTGCAGGCGCATGGTATTGAACGACCTCAAGACGATGAAGAATCCCGCCTCCAAGGTCGTCAACGAGTGGAGCGTGTACTACTTCCCCCATGTCTTCTCCGTCGACTACGCGAACGGCTGGTACGACAAGGTCGAGGCGATGCAGGACAAGTACGACACGTTCTACGCCGGAGAGATCATGAGCTTCGGCGACATGGACGAGACCGCGGAGTACAGCCGCGAGCTGATCGAGCGGTTCTTCTAACACACTTTTTCAAAACGGGGCGTTCGCGCCCCGTTTTTGAAAAGAAAGGATGCTTATGAAATTTTACAAGGACCACTATGACGTCATCGTCATCGGCGGGGCGCTGGCGGGGCTGTCCGCGGCGCTGATGCTCGCCGACAAGGGCAAGGACGTCCTCGTGCTGGAGCGGCACAACCTGCCCGGCGGCATCGCCACCAGCTTCGTACGCGGCGGCATCGAGATCGAGGCGGCGCTGCACGAGATGATGTCCATCGGCTCGAAGGACCACCGCCTCAAGGTCGGCAAATTCTTCGACGACATGGGCGTGGACATCGACTGGCTCCGTGTGCCGGAGGCGTACCACGCTTCGCTCCCCGGGCTGGAGGTCACGCTGCATCCGGGGCTGGAGACCTTCGCGCGCGAGGTGGACGCCGCCGTGCCGGGGACCTATGACAAGGTGCTCGCGGTGCTGAACCTCTGCCACACGGTGTTCGACAGCGTCAACGAGCTTTCGATCCACCCCGCCTCCAAGCCGCAGATGCTTTTGAAGCACGAGGCGTTCGTCAAGACCGCCGGCTATTCCACGCAGGAGGTGCTGGACACCTTCGGCCTGCCGCAGAAGGCGCTGGACCTGCTCGCGCCGTACTGGATCTACGTCGGCACCGGCTTCCGCGAGCTGCCGTTCACGATCTACTCCGTCCTGATGGCGGACTACATCGGCTACGGCTCCTACATCCCGCATAAATTCTCGCACGAGATGTCGCTCAAGATGGCGGAGCGCGCCGAGGCGATGGGCGTGCAGATCGAGTACCGCCAGCACGTCGACAAAATTCTTGTCCGGGACGGGCGGGCCTGCGGCGTGCGCACCGCGCGCGGCGACGAGATTTACGCGGACTACGTGATCTCCTCCGCCTACCCCAACAGCGTCTACACGCACATGATCGAGCCGGCGGACGCCGTGCCCGCCAGGGCGATCAAGATGGTCAACGGCCGCCGCCTGAGCCTGACCGCGTTCTCGGTCATCCTGATCCTCGACAAGAGCGCCGGGGAGCTCGGCATCAAGGACTACAGCGTGTTCCGCGGCGATACGATGGACACGGACGCCTGCTACGCGGAGCTCAAGGGGCTGGGGCCGTACCGCTACATCACCTGCATCTGCCACAACCTCGCCAATCCCGACGCGACGCCGCCGGGCACCTGCTCCTACTCCATCACGACGCTGCCGCGCGTGGACGGCTGGAAGACCGTCTCCGCCGACGACTACGACCGCGTCAAGCACGAGGTCGCCAGACAGATGATCGACTATATGAGCGAGTATCTGGGCGTCAACCTGCTCGACCACGTGCTCGAGTGCGTCATTGAGACGCCGATGACCGTTGCGCACTACACCGGCATGTGGAACGGGTGCATCTACGGCTACGCCCACACGATGGAGGACCACATCGTCGCGCGGCTCCAGACCGCGGACGCGGAGCATTTCATCGACCATCTCGAATTCTCCGGCGCGCACCAGATCAGCGGCGACGGCATGGGCCCCGCCGTGACGAACGGACGCAAGGCGGCGAAGAACGTGCTCGACACGATGGAAAGGGAGGCGAAGTAAATGAAGGTCAAGGGCTTTTTGAAGGACGTCGGCGGCGCCTCCCGCGTCGCAAAGGCACGCCTCGCCGCGTTTGAAAACGCCTCCCCCATGCCCGTGACGGACGACCCCATCGGCGACGTCGCCCGCACCTGGCACCCCGGCAAGCTCGACCTCGTCGTCACCGAGGTGCGGCCCGCGAGCAGGACCGCGACCACCGTCCGCTTCGAGCGGCGGGACGGCAAAAAGCTGCCGCCGTTTTACGCGGGGCAGTTCATGGTCGTCGACTTCCCCATCGGCGAGAGCCTGATCTCCCGCCCGTACTCCATCAGCTCCGCCCCGTATCAGGCGCGGCTCGACGAGCATGCCTTTGTGGAGATCACCGTCCGCCGCTCCAAGGGGGACGGGTTTATCTGCGACTATATCAACGACAGCGTCAAGGCCGGCGACGCGTTCCGCGGCATGATCGGCTGCGGGCAGTTCTTCTACGAGCCGCTGCGCGACGCAAGGCACGTCGTGGCTCTCGCCGGCGGCGTCGGCATCACGCCGTTCGCCTCAATGGCGCGCGAGATCGCGCACGGCACGCTGGATTTCGACCTCACGATCCTCTACGGCTCGGTCTCGTCCGGCGACATCACGCTCCGGGACGAGCTGGAGCGGCTTCACAGCGACAAGCTGCACATCGTCCACGTCCTCTCCGGCGACGAGCCGGACTGGCAGGGCGAGCGCGGCTTCCTGACGGCGGAGCTTATCAAAAAATACTCCGCCGAGGACACGACCTATTTTATCTGCGGGCCGCAGGTCATGTACAAATTCCTGCGCGGGGAGCTGGGCAAGCTCGACATTCCGCGCCGCCGCGTGCGCTTCGAGGTCTTCGGGCAGGCGAAGAACATCACAGCCTTCGAGGGCTATCCGCAGGAGGTGAAGGACAAGACGTTCGAGCTCACCGTCGTGCGCGGCATCCATGAGGACGTCATCCCCGCGAAGGCGACGGAGAGCCTCGTCGTGGCGCTCGAGCGCGCTGGCATCCGCATCGAAACGGGCTGCCGCAGCGGCGAGTGCGGCTTCTGCCGGACGAAGGTGCTTTCGGGCAGCGTCTACATCTGCCCCGAGAGCGACGGCCGCCGCGCCGCGGATAAGGATTTCGGCTACGTCCACGCCTGCGCCGCATATCCGACGAGCGACGTGAAGATCAAGATTCCCATCGAATGAAAAAGCGCGCGGGGACTGCGAAAAAACTTGCGTTTTTTCGCAGTCCCGGGCTTTTCATACGCGCTTTCCGGGCGGCTTCCTCGCCCGCGCTCGCGTCCCCCGCCGCGCAAACGCCCTTCCGCCGAGAAAAACGCGCCGATCCGCAAAAAAAGCTTGCAACGCGGGAAGTTTTATGGCATAATAGCAGGGCATTCGGAAAAGCGAACGATTTGGACAGGTATCGAAGTGGTTATAACGGCCCTGACTCGAAAACACTCCCGCTGTTCGGTAAGCTGTTTTCAAAAAACCACGTATTTTCAAGGTTTCGCGGCCTGTCTGCAGGTAGGATTTCCGGCTCGTTCTATCCCGCATTTCTATCCTCTATCCTTTTGCCGTTTCAGAGGGCAAAAATCAAGTGAATATGCAGCGGTATCGAAGTGGTCATAACGGGGCTGACTCGAAATCAGTTTGAGAGAAATCTCACGAGGGTTCGAATCCCTCCCGCTGCGCCAAAAATGGGGTTATTCTTTGTGAATAGCCTCATTTTTTGTGCCGTTTTGTGTGAAATGCAGCGCGTTCTCCATCGTCTGCGCGGACTGCTGCTTGGCAGAGTATTCAAGATGCGAGTAGAAGTTCGCCGTGGTGGAGAAGTCGCTGTGACCGAGCCATTCTTGGATCATCTTCATCGGTACGCCGTTTGCCAGAAGCAACGAAGCGCAGCTATGCCTCAAATCGTGGAAGCGGATGCGGCGGAAGCCGTTATGCTCCAGAAAAATTGGAAACTGCGTCGTGATATACCCCGGCTTGATGCGCTCACCGATCTCATTGACATAGATGTACTCCAGATAGTCCCTGTTGTACGACCTGCCGCAGAGCTTGCGGTTGTACTCCTGCTCCTCTTTGAGCTTCAGCAGCTTCTCACGGAACGTCGCCACAAGCGGCAGGGTACGTCGGCTGGTCTTGTTCTTGGTGGTGTCCTGTGCGATCACGACCGATTTCCCGTCCAGATTGCAGCTTGTGACCGTGTGCTTGATGGTAAAGGTGTTCTTGTCAAAGTCAAAGGCGTCCCACTTCAAGCCGACAATCTCGCTGCGGCGCAGGCCATAGAAGGCTCCAAACATGATCGCCAGTTCCAGCCTTGTACCGGCAGCAGCCGCAAAGAGCTTGTCCAGCTCATCGTTGCTGTAAAAGCCGCCTTGAAACTTCTCTTTCTTGGGACGCTCCACCTTGTCGGCGGGATTGGTCGCTATCATATCCATCTTGACCGCGTATTTCAGCGCTTTATGGATATTTGCGTGATAATGGATGACCGACGAGGCCGAAACGCGCTGGAGCTGGTCTTGATAGAAGTCTTGGATGTCTTTCGCGCACAGCGCCTCCAGCGTGATCTTCTTCTTGCGGAAATATGGGGCGATGATGCTTTTGACCTGATTGCTGTATGAGGAATAGGTCACGACGCTCACGGTGGACTTTGCCACTTCAAGCCATTGCTCCATATAGTCCGCAAAGAGAATATCCTGCGGCTTGCAGATGGGATCATGCTGCCGACGCGCTTCGATCAGAAGCTGCTCGGCGCGTTTCTTGTTGCCCTTGACGGGCAAGCCCGTGGCGATCCACTTGGGCTTTCTCTTGCCTGCCATATCGGTAAGGTTGAGAATGATGTAGTAGTAGCCGTTCTTTTCGTGTAGATGGCCCGCGACCATAAGAATGTACCTCCTTTTTTGGGGCCATGAGTTTATCTACTGTTGGCATGACTATCATAGCGCAACAGTGCGAAAAACTCAAATTTTTGCAAAAAAGCGCCCGTTGGGGCGCTGACAGCGTTTAGCCTACCTCTCCGCTGGCACGAAGATAGGCAATCAAATGAATTTTGGGGATGCGATATGTTCTCCCGACTTTCATGCCGGTGATGGTGTTGGATTGTAACAGTTTATAGCCTGTTTTCTTACTTATGCCCAGCACCTCACACATTTGCTCAATGTTCAACACATCGGGATATTCTTTTAGCATGAGGCGGTAGGCGTCCTTATTCGACAATTCGATCATTGTCCTACCTCCCATATATAATCACAAAGGTAAAAATGGCAAAAGACGGATAGCTGCCGGCAAGCAGCTCACGGGAGTTTCACCCCGGCCCATGCTTGTGGGTGCGCCGCGCAATGCTGTGAGGGCGTTCAACGCGGGAGTATCATTATCAGCACGGAGATCATCGCCCATGCGCCGCCATGCACATTTTGCGGTGGGTGTATGGTCGCTCGCCTGCCATAGGGCAAGGTCATGGCGCGCCCGCCGCGCGGCTTCCTCCGTGCTGTTTACGTTATCCGTCTGCCTATGCAATTATCAAGGTACTATGAGGCCGAAAAGCCGACCGAAAACCCATTCGCCGAAAGGCGTAAACAGGTGAGAGACTTTTGCCTCTCACCTGCTACCTCACTCAAACGCGAAAATATAAGGCTTATTTCAATAATTTTCTCATATTTTTGATTGCGATGGAAAGCGTCTGACTGACCGCCGACTGACTGCATCCCTCAATTTTGGCAATTTGGCGGTCATCAAGTCCACCGTAGTAATAGAGGATCAATCGCCTACGCTGGATTTCCGGGAGCTGTAGGATAGCGATATGTAACGCTTCACTCTCCAAATTCCGCAGAGCCGTCAGCTCCGCCGACTGCTTTCGGATTTCCTCTGATTCGTCGGCTGGCACCGTTGACAGCTCACGCTCGTCAAGATGCCGGTCAAGCTCATTCAGTCGCGTAAGGTCGTCCAACTCGAATTGGTCGAACAGTTCAAACAGCGGCTTTTCAATCTCCAGACAATGCTCCGTGCCACCGCCGTCCTTGAATTGAATGAAATAGTGGGGCTCGCTGGTTGACGCGCCGACCGTGAACAGCCGATAGGGGTTATCCTTATCAATGCGCCGCCTCGGGCGCGGGTCAATATCTTGTGAATGGCCTTTCTCCATTCCCGTTTACCTCCAGTCTGAATTTTTGAGAATCCAGACCGAAGGGGCGGGGAACGGGCGCGTGGATAAGGCGTAAAAATAGCACCTGCCCACTCTGCACGGGCAAGTGCTATCCGATAAGCATATTGATTGTGGCGAAAACTGAACTTTACTTCATCTTCGTGGGCGTGGCGCGTTTGCAGGGTGAAGCAAAATTCATGTTCATGGACTTAGGTTGCTTATTCCCCAACCGTCATTTCCTTTCATGTCAAGAGTGAAGTGAAGTGCAGTTCTTGGGCGAAGTGTGGTACATTCAAAACAAATGGCCTGTATTGTAGAATGATGTCGAGGTGAAATACAATGCAGGATATTTCTGAAAATTTGGGGAAGCTCATGAGGGAAGCCCGCATCGGACGCAACTTGACACAGCTTGAATTGGCGGAGCTGATTGATAAGAGCGAGCGCACGGTCGTCAAGATCGAGAAAGGCGAGGGAAATCCCAAACTGGACAGCCTTGCGCGTATCGTAGATACGCTGAAGCTAAATACCGATGCGCTTTTCAATCCTGGCAAAGAGCAGGAACAACCGCAGCTTGACGATCTACGCCGGGAAATTGCAGATTGCACCGAGGAGGAAGCTGCTGTGCTGATTCCGGTCGTTCGGTCAGTTCTGTTTGCTTTGCGGAGCGCCCGCAAAGCGGATGTATAAAGTCCATACAATGAAAAGAGCCAGCCCCACCGTGTCCATCGGAGGAGCTGGCTCTGCGTCATGCGTCTGGCTCTTTGCTCAACGTCATTTTCAGTTGTATCACGTCGATCCGTGTTTCTTTTTTGCATTTGGGGCAATAGAGGGGGAAATTCAGCAGAACCGTATCTGCGTTTACTTTCACCCGTGTCTTGCTCTCGCAGACCGGGCAGGGTATCCACCGACCGTTGCCTTGTTTGTCGCTCATTGTACCACGCTTTCTAATGGCAGCTCTGCGTCAATGCGTCCGGCTTTTGCCATTTCAACATTTGCTACATTGGGCTGATCAGCCAGAAATGTCCATGTTGTGAAAGTTCATATTCCCTTGATAATAGTTGTAAACGTTCTGCACTCTTTGCCAAACGGTATTATCAAAAAGCACATCGGTATTATATTTTAACCATTCTTGCGTGTGAGCTTTAAGGTCAGTATAAATCAGCTCGTGTATCTCGTAGCAGACATAAGTGTCATCCTCCCAAACTTTATAGCTCTCTAATTCTGCGAATGACAGGAGCTGCCCATAAATAAAGGCGTATTTGTTTTCGGCAATCACAGATTTTTCATAGGTGAAAATGTAATAGAGCGGCATATCCCGGAAAGTGTCACGATAGCCTTTCAGCGGCATCATGACAGAAAGAACCTGTGCATATTCAGCTTCCGTTGCCAACAGCTTAAAGTTCCAGTCCATCGGTTGAGAGTGCAGTCCCGTCAGAACTCGTTGCGGTTCAGCAGTAAAGGTGGGATCGAATACAGCATCCTCATTCGGCTCCCGAAGCTGCAAAGCAGGCGAGACTGAGGCAATAACTGTTCCGTCAAATTCTGCAAGCAATTCATCCACCTGTTTTGCGTACTCTGCGTTTAAGGTGCGGCGCGTATTGGGAGTTAGATCAACCTGCTCAAAATATGGGCGCAAGGTTTCTTCTACTTGAGAAAGTTCAGCATCACTGATGCCAGAGACTGAGTTGGGTTCTGTTTTCATAGCAAGAGGTTCAGCAAAGTTGATGGAGCACATCCAATCCTGACCAAAAATAAAATTGTTATTGGTCAACACCAAATAATACCAATCCTCAATAGGTTGCTCAAGCGCAGCGATGTCATAAGCATTTGAGAGATCTATCGTCATCATACCCTTGGAATGAGGCAGAAACTCTGTACCCGATAGTTCAATATCCCCAGACATCGGTACCAATTCCTCACCGCTTCCCCACCGCATCAGCTTCAGTCCATTTTGAAAGTGCAGTGTTTTATCGGAATTGTTTTCAACAGCAACAGAAATGACACCACCGCCGTCGTAAACTGCCTTAAGAGAAAGCTCATCTCCGTCCAGAGAAGTAAATTCCCGATAGGCATAGGCCGTAGCGCAGAGAAAGAGTGCAAGCACCGCCGCAGTCAAAACTGCCGTGCGGGCGGAATGGTGCAACACAGAATTCCGCGGCAATGTCACTCCTGTTTGCGATTCAAAGATTCTCATTATATTCTTCATGTTTTCCTGTCGAAAGGTATTCATCTTATTCCTCCATTTTGCTTCAAAATTACATCGTGAAGTCTTTGCTTGGAGCGGTACAGGCGATTCTTAACCTGCTTGACCGGAAGACCGAGAGCAGCCGCAATCTCAGTCGGCTTTTGATCGCGTTCATATCTGCGGATTATAATATCGCGATCTTGCTCATTCAAGGAAGCCATAGCAAGTAAAAGCAACTTTCTTCTCTCATCTGCAAGGACTTTGTCCTCAAGGTCAAGAGAGCGCGCAAGTATTTCATCGTCTATTGGCAGTTCTTCCCGACGAACAACCTCACGATATTTATCAAGCGCGCGAGACCGCGTAACCATGCAGAGCCAGAGTTTCAGATTGCCACGGCTCGGATCAAATTTGTCGGGTTCCTGCCAGAGCTTTATGAAAGCGTCGGCAACGCACTCCTCAACATCTTGTTCGGAAGCAACGCTTTTCAATACTCCGCTGGCGATTGACCACAATAGTTTCGAGTATTTTTGTATGACTGCGTCGATTGTGCGCTCATCACCTTGCTTAATTTTGCTTGCAATTTTTTCATCATTCAATGATATATCACCTCTGCAACGACTGACCGGTCAATCATAGTACGTCAAAAAAGAGAAAAAGTCTCAAAAAGATTTATTTTTTCTGATGGCCATTATGACCCGCTGTGAGAGTGTTGTCAAAAGAAGCTCGGGACAGCTTGACCGTGCAAACGTCCCTACAACATTATTCGCTACAAAGCTCATTGAGCCGGTCACGCTCCGCATCGCGCTGCGCTCGCTCTTCGCTGGTCAGTTCGCGCTCTCCGCCGGTAAACTTGAGTTCGGCATAATCACTGTATGCGTCGGCAAGCCTGTCCCGCAGTGCTTCCGGGGTCTGACAATGCTCGCAGGTTTCCCACTCCTGCGCTGTATTGTCCCAAATCAGCAGGGTGTACCCGTGCCGTGTCTGGATCACTTCGCAATCGGTGTCCTCGCGGAGATAGTCGGCAAAAACTTTCAGCACTTTTTCAAATGTCATTTTTCATTCCTCCATTTGTAATTGCTGTAATCATAACATGGCTATTATCCCCGTAAATCAAATGAATGTCAAAAAATTGCGGTGAGGCTATGCCCGTAGGCACCACCTCACCGCAATGCTCTTATTCGGTATAGTACAGCGGTCTGCCGATGGCGGTAAAGCCGCTTGCGCCGGTGATGACGACGCAGTTATAGCCGCTGGCGCAATGGATAATCAGCAGATTGCCGCCCTCGTCCCGGCCTCCGACGATGCCGACGTGACTATCTTCTGGATAGAAAACGAGATCGCCGGGGATGGCGTCGGCCCATGTGATCGGCGCACAGTAGGTATGCTGCATGGTCGCGCCGCCGCCGTGTCCGAGGACGTATGCGCCGCCGCTGGCGTTGTAGAATAACCAGTCCACAAAACCGCTGCAATCCAGCCCATAGGGGCGATAGGTGCCGGTGGTGCTGTTGCCGTCCGCCCATACCTTTTGCAGCGTTCCCCAGCGGCTGTCCCAGCCGATTACAAGGGACTTCCCGCCCCAAAAGTAGTTGACCTTGCCGACAAGAGAACAGGCCACGCGCACCACCTCGCGGCGCTCCGGCGAGAGATCGGCGGGGAGCCGCTTCATAATCTCCACGGCGTCGGCGCTATATGCGGCCAAGCTGCCCACCAGCTCCTCCAGCATGGTGCGCTCTGCCAAAAGCTCATTCATGGCGTCGGTCTGGCGGGCGGTAAAGCCGTAGATGCTCGGCATATCCGCCGCGGTCTTTGGCGTCAGCGTGATGTGCAGTATCTTCTCCGTCCAGCTATCATCGGTGTCGTCGTTGGGATTGCTGTCGGGATGGTCGATGGTTTCCACCTCCGACGTAATGGCGTTCATATCCCAAAAGACCGCTTTAAGCCGGTCGATGCGGTCGGCGTCTATGGTGGCAACGTCCGCCGCGTCCGCTCCGTCGCTGCCGGCGACCTTTGCGGCAAACACGGCCAGTATCTCCGCCCAATCCGCTGTGGAGCCGTCCACGGTAATGTCATCATAGGTGTCCGCGCTTTGCAGTTCCTCCAGCCGCGCGTTGAAGTCAAAGTTGACCTGCGCCACCGCCGCGGAGATCGGCACGGTGTCCGCCGACGCGCTCTCGCCGGAAAAGAAGATGCCGAACGGTGAGGCGACGATGGCGGCGATCAACGCGACGACGATCAGCACGACCAACAGCACCGCGCCTCCGCCGAGGGCGGCGACGGAGCTGACCGCTGCCTTGACCGCGTGGACAACGGCCTGCGCCGCGCGAGCGGTCATCTGCGCCGTG
>CAMVAV010000025.1 GCA_947165595.1 uncultured Clostridia bacterium
TGCCGAAGCGCTTTTGCAGGCACTTGGCGAACTTGTAGGTCGTGGACTCCAGCGGCGTGCCGTAGATGGAGAAGTCGATGTTCTCCTTCTCCTTCCAGCGCTTGCAGGCGTCGTTCATATACTGCATGATCTCCAGCGCGAAGGGCTTGGCGGCGGGGTCGGTGTGGCTCTTCCCGGTCATGTACTTCACGCACTCGTAGAGCCCGGCGTAGCCGAGCGAGATGGTCGAATAGCCGTTGTAGAGCAGCCTGTCGATGGGCTCGCCCTTCGGGAGCCGCGCGATCGCGCCGTACTGCCACAGGATGGGCGCGGCGTCGGAGAGCGTGCCCTTGAGCCGCTCGTGCCGGCACATCAGCGCGCGGTAGCAGAGGTCCAGCCGCTCGTCGAAGATCTGCCAGAATTTTTCAATGTTTCCGCCGGAGGAGAGAGCGATGTCGGGCAGATTCAGCGTCACGACGCCCTGGTTGAAGCGCCCGTAGTACTTGTGCTGACCCGGCACATAGTTCTTCGCGTTGGCGATGTTGCCCACGCCCGCGTCGGTGAAGCGGTCGGGCGTGAGGAAGCTGCGGCAGCCCATGCAGACGTACACGTCGCCCTTGAGCTCGCGCATTTTCTTCTCGCTGATATAATCGGGCACCATGCGGCGCGCCGTGCATTTCGCGGCGAGCTTCGTGAGATAATAGTAGGGCGAGTCCTCGTGGATGTTGTCCTCCTCGAGTACGTAGATGAGCTTGGGGAACGCCGGCGTGACCCACACGCCCTGCTCGTTCTTCACACCCTCGTAGCGCTGCTCGAGCATTTCCTCGATGATGAGCGCGAGGTCGTGCTTCTCCTGCTCGCCGCGCGCCTCGCCGAGATACATGAACACCGTGATGAACGGCGCCTGTCCGTTGGTGGTCAGCAGCGTCACGACCTGATACTGGATGGTCTGCACGCCGCGGCGGATCTCCTCGCGCAGCCGCCGCTCGGTCAGCTCGGCGATCTTCTCTTCCCCGGGCATGAAGCCGATGTCGGCAAGCTCGGAGAGCACGCTCTTGCGGATCTTTTTGCGGCTGACGTCCACGAACGGCGCCAGATGCGTCAGCGAAATGCTCTGCCCGCCGTACTGGTTCGAGGCGACCTGCGCCACGATCTGCGTGGCGATGTTGCAGGCGGTGGCGAAGGAGTGGGGCTTTTCGATCAGCGTGCCGGTGATGACCGTGCCGTTTTGCAGCATGTCCTCCAGATTGACGAGGTCGCAGTTGTGCATGTGCTGGGCATAGTAATCCGTGTCGTGGAAGTGGATGATGCCCTCCTCGTGCGCCTTGACGATGTCCGCGGGCAGCAGCAGCCGCGCGGCGAGATCGCGCGAGACCTCGCCCGCCATATAGTCGCGCTGGGTGGAGTTGACGACGGGGTTTTTGTTGCTGTTCTCCTGCTTCGCTTCCTCGTTGTTGCACTCGATGAGCGAGAGGATGCGGTCGTCCGTCGTGTTGGCGCGGCGCACCAGCGAGCGGCTGTAGCGGTAGGTGATGTAGCGCTTGGCGACCTCGTACGCGCCGTGCGCCATGATGTCCGTCTCGACAAGGTCCTGGATCTCCTCGACGGTGGGCGCGCGGTCGAGCTTGCGGCACTTGAGCTCCACGCTCTCCGCGATGCGCCGGATCTGCACCGGCGTCATGCGCTCCGCCTCGTCCACCACGTCGTTTGCCTTGGTGATCGCCGCGATGATCTTTGCAATGTCGAATGATACCTCCGCGCCGTTGCGCTTGATGACTTTCATGCCGTCTCCCCTTCGTATATTGCATATATTGCATATATAAATGTGTTTGATTGTTTGCACCACAACATATAGTGGTTATTGCAGGCGAACAGGCACATTATATTCGATTTTGCGCGCCGCTGTCAAGTACGATTTTCGATCTTCGCCGCATCTTTCGCAAAAAATGCTGAGGTTTGCGTATTTTTGTGAAATTTGACCTTGAAAACGGGAAAGATTTCTGTTACCATAACAAAGTATGGTCTGCCGCGGCGGAGCATACCCCTGATTTGTCGACCTTACGGAGGATGGAAATAGATGGCACAAAAACCCAATGTGAAGCGCCCCGAGCGCAAGGAGAAGGGCGAGCGCAATATGAACCGCGCGGTGATCCTGCTGATCGCGGGACTCGTGGGAGAGTGGTATCTGCTGATGGCGGACCGCTATTACGCGCGCGGCACGATCAAGCAGGTGGTCGCGTGGTACAACTATCTCGGCGTGATGCGCTGGGTCGGGCTTGCGGTGCTGGCGGCGGGCGTGGCGTTTTACGTGCTGCGCGAAAAGAAGACGTGGTACGCGCCCCTCGGCGAGTCGCTGGCGGGCGTCGGCGCGTTCTTCGCGTTCACCTCGGCGGCCATGCGCCACGTCTATCCCACGAGCGTCACGGTGATGTGCGTGCTCGTGCCGGTGCTGCTGATCCTCGGCATCGTGTACCTTTTCTATCAGGCGGAGTTTTCGGTGCAGGCGACGGCGCTTGCCATGTCGCTTTTTGCCGTGGTGCTGCTGGGCCGCTCGGCAACGATGCGCGTGAAGGTCTGCGCGGGCATTGCGATCGCGGGCATTCTGGCGCTGCTGGTGTGCACGGCGATGCTCAAGAAGAAGAACGGCGTGCTGGAAAAGGGCGGTACGCGCCTGCGCGTGTTCCCGTCCGGCATGGACTACCGGCTGACCTTCGGCGTGCTGGTGCTGTGCCTGGCGCTGGTGCTGCTGGCGGTCTTCGCCGCGGCGTCGTCGTTCTACTCCACCTGGGCGCTGGCGGTGGTATCCTTCGTGCTGGCGGTATATTATACCATCAAGCTGATGTGAGCCAATCCGCCCATAAAAACTGTCAAAACGCACAAAAACGGCCGCTCCGCTTTGCGGGGCGGTCGCTTTGTGCGCGCTTGCGGCGGGATCGGCGTTATGTCACCGGATATTTGTCAACTTGACGATTTTGGGCTCGCCGGGGAGAAGCACTTGCTTTTGAACGGCTTTTTGGCTAAAATAACAGAAGCGCGATTCCCAAATAACAAAGGAGGAAACAGTATGAAGAGCATCCAAAAGCACCTGTCCCTGCTTCTGGCGCTGGTCATGGTATTCGGCCTGATGAGCGTCGGCACCTGGGCGGGCTGGCAGGGCAACGAGTACACTGTCCCCGCCACGATCAAGACCGTGGAGGAGCTCGGCGACCTCACGGGCAAGACCGTGATCCTGCACACCAACGACGTGCACGGCGCGATCGCGGGCTACGCCTACATCGCGGCGCTCAAGACCGCGCTGGAGGCGAAGGGCGCCGAGGTCATTCTGGTCGACGCCGGCGACTTCAGCCAGGGCGACCCGAACGTGAATCTGTCCAAGGGCGTGAACGCCGTTGAGCTGATGAACGCGGCGGGCTACGACGTGGCGACGCTCGGCAACCACGAGTTCGACTATGGCTTTGAGCAGATCAAGGCGAACCTGAAGGACGCAAAGTTCCACGTTGTCTGCGCGAACATCCTCAACGCGGACGACGATACGCCCGCTTTTGACGGAACGTATGTTCTCACGACGAAGACCGGCCTGAAGCTCGGCTTCTTCGGCTTGGATACCCCGGAGGCGAAGACGAAGACCAGCCCCACGCTCAACGCGGGCATGAAGGTTCTCGACAACGCCAACGGCAAGTCCGACCTTGACGACTGCGCCAAGAAGCAGGTCGCCGCTCTGAAGGCCGCCGGCGTCGATTTCGTGATCGGCGTGTGGCACCTCGGCATCGACGAGGAATCCAAGAAGGACGGCCATCGCAGCGTGGACGTGTTCGAGAAGCTGGAGGGCGTTGATTTTGTTATTGACGGCCATTCGCACACGATCATGACCAAGACGGATAAGGGCGAGGCGATCCAGTCCACCGGCACCAAGTTTGACACCATCGGCGTGGTTGTGATCGACAACGCGAGCAAGAAGATCGAATCCAACTGCCTCATTGCCACCAAGACCTACGAGGAGGACGGCAAGACGGTCGCGAGCGAGCTTCCCAAGGACGAGACCGTGGCGGCGGCCGCGCAGAAGATCATTGACGACATCAACGCCGAGATGGGCGAGGTGTTTGCCAAGAGCGAGGTCGAGCTCAACGGCGCGAAGGCGCCCAACGGCAACCGCGACAGCGAGACCAACAACGGCGACCTCATCACCGAGGCGATGCTTTGGACTGTTCTCAAGAATCCCGGCTCCGTCACGGTTCCCACCGAAAACGTCATCGCCATTACCAACGGCGGCGGCATCCGCGACTACATCAAGCCCGGCGATGTCACCAAGAAGGACATCAATACCGTCCTCCCGTTCGGCAACACGGTTACGGTCGTCTATGTGAGCGGCGCAGAGCTGCTGGAGGCGCTGGAGGCGTCCACGTTCTGCGTTCCCGAGAAGATCGGCGGCTATCCGCAGACCACCGGCATCAAGTTCACGATCGACACCACCAAGGCCTACGACGCGAACGCCGAGACCTATCCCAACTCCACCTACTACGGCCCCAAGAGCATCAACCGCGTGACCATCGAGAGCATCAACGGCAAGGACTTTGATCCCAAGGCGACCTATGCCGTTGTGACCAACAACTTCTGCGCCGACGGCGGCGACACCTATTACGCCTTCAAGGCCGCGTCCGCGCAGTTTGACACCGGCATTCCCATGGACGAGGCTGTGATGGATTACGTCGAGACCGAGCTGGGCGGCGTCATCGGTCAGAAGTACGCTGCTCCGCGCGGTGACCAGACCATCATCCTTGACCCGCTTGCCGCCTACACCGACGTGGACGCGACCCTCTGGTATGCTCCGGCGATCCGCTTCGTGACGACCACCGGCGCGATGACCGGCACCGGCGCCGGCCAGTTCTCCCCCCACACCAACATCACCCGCGCCATGGTCATGAAGCTCATCGCCAACATGGCGGGCGCCGACACCACCCCCGCCGAGGGCGAGCAGTGGTATGACAAGGCGGTTGCGTGGGCGATCGAGAACGGCATTTCCGACGGCTCGAATCCGAGCAGCCCCTGCGAGCGTCAGGACCTTGCCATGATGCTCTATAACTACGTCTGCAAGCAGGGCGGCGGCTTCACCGGCGCGTGGATGTTCCTGCTGGAGAACCCCGACGCCTCCGAGATCAAGGACGCGGCGGACGAGGCGATGCACTGGATGGTCATGCACAAGGTCCTCAACGGCGACGAGCAGGGCAGACTGCTCCCGACCGGCTATGCCACCCGTGCGCAGATGGCGCAGATCCTGCTCAACTTCTCCAAGGTCGAGCTTGAGAAGACCGAGAAGGCCGCCTAACGAAAACGCCATAAAAAACAAGAGCTTCCGAAGGGAAGCTCTTGTTTTTTTATGGGATGGATCAGATTTCGCGGCGGCCCTCCAGCGCGCGCATCAGCGTCGCGTCGTCCGCGAATTCAAGATGCCCGCCCACCGGAATGCCGTAGGCGAGACGCGTCACCTTCACGGCGAACGGGCGCAGCAGCCGCGCGAGATACATCGCCGTCGCCTCGCCCTCGGTATCCGGGTTCGTCGCCATGATGACCTCCTCGACGCCGCCCTTCGACACGCGCTCCAAAAGCGGCTTGATCTCCAGATCGTCCGGGCCGACGTGGTTCATCGGGGAGATCACGCCGTGGAGCACGTGATACCGGCCTGAAAACTCGCGCGAGCGCTCGATCGCCGCCACGTCGCGCGGGTCGGCGACCACGCAGATCACCGATTCGTCGCGCTTGGGGGACGAGCAGATGGGGCACAGCCCGCCGTCGGTCAGGTTGCGGCAGACGGGGCAGAAGGTCACGGTCTTTTTCGCCGTCACGATGGCGTCGGCAAACGCCTGCGCGTCCTCCGCCGAGAGGTTGAGCACGTGGAACGCGAGCCGCTGCGCGCTCTTGCTCCCCACGCCCGGGAGCCGCGCGAACTGCTCGACCAGCGCCTCCAGCGCCGCGGGAAAGTACTCCATGGCGCTCAACCCCGCAGGGCGCGGATGCGCGCCGGAATGTCCTCCGCCCCGTAGACGGCGCTGCCCGCGACCAGCACGTTCGCGCCCGCCTCCACGCAGGCGTCCCTCGTCTTGAGCCCCACGCCGCCGTCGACCTCCAGCTCGCAGTCCAGGCCGCGCTCGTCGATCCACTTGCGGATCTGCGCCACCTTGGGCATCATATCCGCCATGAACGACTGCCCGCCGAAGCCCGGCTCCACCGTCATCACCAGCACGATGTCGCAGTCGTCGAGGAAGGGGAGCGCCGCCTCGGCGGGCGTCTTCGGCTTGAGGACCACGCCCGCGCGCTTGCCCTTCGCGTGGACCTTCGCCAGCGCCTCGCGCGTATGCTCCTCCGTGTCCGCCTCGACGTGGCAGGTCACGATATCCGCCCCCGCGTCGCAGAACTGCTCCACATAGCGCACGGGGCGATCGATCATCAGGTGTACGTCCAGCGGCAGCGCCGTCGTCGGGCGGATCGCTTTGACGACCGGGATGCCGATGGTGAGGTTCGGCACGAACAGCCCGTCCATCACGTCCACGTGGACGTAGTCGGCGGACGCGATCCTTTCAATGTCCCGCGCGAGGTTGGCAAAGTCGGCGGAGAGGATGGAGGGGGAAATCTTGATCATAATGACGCCTCCGGTTTCAAAAATCATGCTGGATCATTATAACAGAGCGCAGGCGCAAAAGCAAGGGAAGCACTCGGTGGTAAACCAAACGAAAATAGCAGTTGACAAATACGGCGGCAAATGCTATAGTACACCGTGAAAGGGAGATGGTTTACCATGAAGACGAAGGATATGATCCTGGTCGCGCTGTTTGCGGCGCTGACCGCAGTGGGCGCGTTCATCCGCATCCCGCTGGGCATCTCGACGATCACGCTGCAATTCCTGTTCACGGCGCTTTCCGGCGTGCTGCTGGGCGCGAAGCCCGGCGCGCTGTCGCAGGCGGTCTATGTGCTGCTGGGGCTGGCGGGCGTGCCGATCTTCGCCTCGGGCGGCGGCTTTCAGTATGTATTCAACCCGACGTTCGGTTTTCTGCTCGGCCTGATTCCCACGGCGTGGGTCATCGGAAGGCTGACGGAACGCGACCGCGGCGCGAAGCGGACGGCGCTCGCGTGTTTGGCGGGGCTGGCGGTGCTGTACCTCATCGGCGTGCCGTACATGGGCGTCATCGTCAACGCCTACATGGGCAAGGGGCTGACGCTCTGGCAGATCCTCAAAAGCGGCATGATTGTCTATCTCCCCGGCGACTGCCTGAAGATCGCGGTCTGCGCGCTGCTCGCGCCGCGTCTGGCGGCGTCCCTCTCGCGCGCCGGCGCGTAAGCGGAGCGGGCCCCCCCGGAAAACCGGCGGGGCTCCGTTATTTTGCGCTTGCCAAAGAGCGGGCGTTCTGCTATACTGCAAGTACAAGCGCAGTCTTGAATCTATTTACAGGAGGACATGACGATGAAGAAATGGGTATGTTCCGTCTGCGGCTATGTGTTCGAGGGCGAGAATCCCCCCGAGGCCTGCCCCATCTGCAAGGCTCCCGCCAGCAAGTTTTCCGAGAAGAAGGACGGCGAGGCGCTTGCCGCCACGCATGAGTTCGGCGTCTATGCCAAGACCGTGAAGAACAACCCCGACATCGACGACGAGACCAAAAAGTATATCTTCGAGCAGCTCAAGGCCAACTTCACCGGCGAGTGCAGCGAGGTCGGCATGTACCTCTGCATGGCGCGCGTCGCCGCGCGCGAGGGCTATCCCGAGATCGCGCTCTACTGGGAGAAGGCCGCCTTTGAGGAGGCGGAGCACGCCGCCAAGTTTGCCGAGCTCCTCGGCAGCGAGCTTGAGGTCAACATGACCGACAGCACGAAGAAGAACCTCGCCTGGCGCGTGGACTGCGAGTACGGCGCGGTCAAGGGCAAGTTCGACCTCGCCGCCTGCGCGAAGAAGAACAACCTCGACGCCATCCACGATACCGTTCATGAGATGGCCAGGGACGAGGCGCGCCACGGCAAGGCGCTGGAGGGCATGCTCAAGCGCTATTTCAAGTAAACGGGGCCGGCGCGGCGAGAAAAGAACAGCGACCGCAGGGGAGGACGGGGCAATGCCCCGTCCTCCTTTGTGCATCCTGTCGGAATCTTGTGTAGACAAATCCGCCTTTTCCTGCTATACTATCCATATATGTTCAAAAAGGAGGTCGTTCCGATATGGACGTCAAAGAGATCCTGCGCCACGTCGACCACACGCTGCTCGCACAGGGCGCGACCTGGGAGGAGATCCGCCAGATCTGCGACGACGGCATGAAGTACGGCTGCGCGTCGGTCTGCATCCCGCAGAGCTACGTCAACCGCGCGGCGCGGTATATCGCCGCCAACTGGCGCGAGAAGGGGAGCTGGCTGCCTGTGTGCACCGTCATCGGCTTCCCGAACGGCTACACGCCCACGACCATCAAGTGCCTCGAGGCGGGCAACGCCGTCGCGGACGGCGCGGGCGAGATCGACACGGTCATCAACGTCGGCTGGGTCAAGGACGGGCTCTACGACCAGGTGGAGCGGGAGATCAACGAGATCAAGGTCGCCTGCCGCGGCCGCCTGCTGAAGGTCATCATCGAGACCTGCCTTTTGACCGACGAGGAGAAGATCCGGCTCTGCGAGGTCGTCTCGCGCTCCGACGCCGACTTCATCAAGACCTCCACGGGCTTCGCCGGCGGCGGCGCCACCCGCGAGGACGTCAAGCTCATGGTCGAGCACATGACGAACGGCAAGCTCGTCAAGGCGTCGGGCGGCATCGCGGACCTCAAGGACGCGGAGGATTTCCTCGCCCTCGGCGCGGCGCGGCTGGGCACGTCCCGCATCGTCAAGGCCGTGAAGGCGATGGAGCAGTAATTCAGGATCACCAGATTAATAAGGAGGAAAGACACCATGGCAACACCGCATAACAGCGCAGAAGCAGGCGCGTTCGCAAAAACCGTGCTCATGCCCGGCGATCCGCTGCGCGCGAAGCTGATCGCCGAGACCTTCCTGACCGACGCGAAGCTCGTCAACAACGTGCGCGGCATCCAGGGCTACACCGGCACCTACAAGGACACCCCCGTGAGCGTGATGGCGTCCGGCATGGGCTGCCCGTCCATCGGCATCTACTCCTACGAGCTTTTCACCATGTACGGCGTGGACAACATCATCCGCATCGGCTCCGCCGGCGCGATCTCCGCCGACCTGAAGCTGCGCGACGTGGTGGCGGGCATCGGCGCGTGCACCAACTCCAACTTTGTCAACCAGTACCGCCTGCCCGGCACCTTCGCGCCCACCGCGAACTACGACCTGCTGGCGATGGCGGTGGAGGCGGCGGGCGAGATCGGCGTCCGCATGCCGGTCGGCAACCTCCTCTCCTCCGACGTCTTCTACGACGCCTCCTCGTCCACGATGGAGTGGGCGAAGATGGGCTGCCTCGCGGTGGAGATGGAGGCGGCGGCGCTCTACTGCAACGCGGCGTACACCCACAAGCGCGCGCTGGCGATCTGCTCGATCTCGGACAGCCTCGTCACCGGCGAGGAGCTCAACGCCGAGGAGCGGCAGAACTCCTTCACCAACATGATGAAGGTCGCGCTCGAGGTCGCCGTCAAGGCGACGAAGCTGCCGGAGCTGAAGGCGGCGGGGACGGACGCGACCAAGTGAGCGGCGCGGCCTGAGCAAAACAGAGAGAAAGGAGAAGCGCCATGCGCGTAATCGACATTGAGGACATCACCGAGGCGATGAGCGACCAGCTCCGCTTCGTGCTGCACTGCGAGGAGGTCTACCGCGACAAGATCAGCACCTCCGCGGCGAAGATCCTGCACAACAAGCCGAACAAGCCCATCGTCTGCCTGACGGGGCCCTCCGGCTCCGGCAAGACGACGACGGCGATGCGCCTGCGGGCGTATCTGGAGAACATGGGCGTGCCCGTCGCGCTGGTGAGCATGGACAACTTCTTCCTGCCGCTCGACAAGCGCCCGCCGGAGGCGTCGGACTGGGAGTCGCCCTACTGCGTGGACCGGGACGCGCTGGCCGACTGCATCCTGCGCCTCGCCGACGGAGAGGACGTGGAGGCGCCGGTCTACGACTTCAAGACCGGAAACGTCGGCAGCTACCGCACGATCCACGGCGACAAGGAGGGCATCGTGATCGCCGAGGGCATCCACATGCTCAACCCGCTGATCCTCGATCTTCTCAGGGGCGAGTACACGGGCGTCTACGTCGCGCCGCGCACGCGCATCATCACTCACGAGGACCGCATCGTCAACCCGGAGCAGCTGCGCGTCGCGCGCCGCATGATCCGCGACCTGATCGGGCGCGGCCACAGCCTGCGCAGCACGGTCGAGCGCGCGCAGACCGTGGACCGGGGCGAGCTGAACTACATCCAGCCGAACAAGGAGAACGCGCAGATCCACATCGACAGCTTTCACGACTACGAGCCGTGCATCCTCTCCAAGTACCTGCTGGAGCTGCCGGAGTTCCACGAGCAGCTCGACGACGACTTCATCGAGCAGCACGGGCTGAGCGACCTGATGAAGGTGGTCAAGTCGGTGCCGCCGCTCACGACCCCGTATGTGCCGAAAAACTCCCTGGTGCGGGAATTTGTCGGCGGAAGCATCTTTGAATATTGACAGGGCCGGAAAAATTTACTATGATGGGTTGCACGGGCGTTCAGGCGCCCGTGCATTCTGTCTGCAAAAACTGCGGGGGTGTGTGTCATGGACAAGCTGAAGGCGTTTCTCAAACGCAAGAATATCGAGTTTTCCGCGAAGCGCTACGGCATCGACGCGCTGGGCGCGATGGCGCAGGGGCTTTTCTGCTCGCTCCTGATCGGCACGATCATCAAGACGCTCGGCGCGCAGCTCGGCGTGCCCTTCCTCACCGACATCGGCTCCTACGCGATGGCGGTCTCCGGCCCCGCGATGGCGGTCGCCATCGGCTACGCGCTCCAGTCGCCGCCGATGGTGCTCTTCTCGCTGGCGGCGGTCGGCTGGGCGGCGAACGCGGAGGGCGGCGCGGGCGGCCCGCTCGCGGTGCTGCTGATCGCCATTGTCGCCGCCGAGTTCGGCAAGGCGGTCAGCAAGGAGACGAAGGTGGATATCCTTGTCACCCCCGCCGTGACCATTCTCATCGGCGTGGCGCTGGCGAAGTGGATCGCGCCGCCCATCGGCGCCGCGGCGCAGGCGTTCGGGCTTGTCATCGACTCCGCCACCAAGCTCCAGCCGTTCTGGATGGGCATTGCGGTGTCCGTGCTCGTCGGCATCGCGCTGACGCTGCCGATCTCGTCCGCGGCGATCTGCGCCGTGCTGGGGCTGACCGGGCTCGCCGGCGGCGCCGCGGTGGCGGGCTGCTGCGCGCAGATGGTCGGCTTCGCGGTGATGTCGTTCCGCGAGAACGGCTGGGGCGGCCTCGTGTCGCAGGGACTCGGCACGTCGATGCTGCAAATGCCGAACATCGTGCGCAATCCCCGCGTCTGGACCGCGCCCATCGTCACGAGCGCGGTCACCGGTCCGATCGCGACCTGCCTGTTTCATATGGAGATGAACGGCGCGCCGATCAACTCCGGCATGGGCACCTGCGGGCTCTGCGGGCCCATCGGCGTGTGGACGGGCTGGCTCGCGCCCAGCGAGGCGGCGATCGAGCGCGGCGCGCAGGCGATCGCCCCGACCGGCGTGGACTGGCTGGGATTGCTGCTCGTCTGCGTCGTGCTGCCCGCCGTGCTCTGCCCGCTCGTCAACGGGCTCTGCCGCAGGGCGGGCTGGGTCAAGGACGGCGATTTGAAGCTGTAAGGGGAAAGCGCCATTTTCGCGGCGCTTTTCTTTTTTGGTTTGTGTAAAGCGTGGAAATTGGCAAAAAATCCGATCTCCCGCTTGAATACGGCGGGAAAGGCTGTTATACTGTATTTTATCCGGGTGAAAGCGCCCGGAAATAAAAAAGGATAAGGAAGGTTACAGACATGAAGAAGTTTCTTGCGCTGTTCCTGTCCGTCGTAATGGTCCTCGCTCTTGCGGCCTGCGGCGGCGGAACGACCCCCGCTCCCGCCACGAACGAGCCGGCGCCGAGCACCACCACTCCGGCGGCTCCCGCGACCCCCGCGACTCCGGAGACGCCCGCGGCTCCCGCGACGAACACCCCCGCCGCTCCCGCGACGAGCGACAACCCGGACGACATCCCCGACTCCATGACCTCCTCCGACGGCAAGTATGAGGTCGCGTTCGTCACCGACGTCGGCCAGCTGAAGGACAAGTCCTTCAACCAGGGCACCTATGACGGCGTGAAGCTCTATGCCGCGCAGAACGGCCTGAGCTACAAGTACTATCAGCCCGCCAACGGCGATCAGGCGACCGACGACGACCGCTATGACGCCATGAAGGCCGCGGCGGACGGCGGCGCGAAGGTCATCGTCTGCGCCGGCTTCATGCAGGGCACCGCGCTCGAGAAGGCCGCGAAGGAGTTCACGGGCGTCAACTTCGTGTTCATCGACGGTTGGTCCATGGGCCTTGACAACGTCGCGGGCATCGCGTTCAAGGAGCAGGAGTGCGGCTACTTTGCCGGCTATGCCGTCGTCAAGGACGGCTTTGAGAAGATCGGCTTCTGCGGCGGCGGCGGCGGCACCAACCCGGCGTGCTGCCGTTACGGCTACGGCTTCGCGCAGGGCGTGAACGACGCCGCGAAGGAGCTCGGCAAGACGGTCGACCTCAACTACACCTGGCAGTATGGCGCGTCCTTCTCCGCTTCCCCCGAGATGCAGTCCCTCGCCGCCGGCTGGTACACCAACGGCACTGAGATCATCTTCTCCGCGGGCGGCTCCATCTTCCAGTCCATCACCGCCGCCGCCTCCGCGAACGACGGTTACGTCATCGGCGTGGACAGCGACCAGTCCTTCGACTCCGACACCGTCGTCACCTCCGCCCTCAAGGGCGTGGGCGCCGCGGCTGCCTGGGCGATCGGCAAGAGCTATGACGGCAGCTGGGGCGAGATTTCCGGCGCGAACATGGCGAACCTTGGCGCTGCCGAGGGCGCGACGGGCCTCCCGACCGCGACCTGGAGCCTGGAGAACTACACGGTCGCCGAGTATGAGAAGCAGCTCGCCGACGTGATCGCAGGCACGATCGCCATCGACGACACCGTGCTCGAGAACGACGCGATCAAGAACGTCAACTTCAGCAACGTCAACCTCAACTACGTGTAAAACACGGCAAAAGAGAAAGCGCCTGCGGGCGCTTTCTTTTTTTGTGGAAGATGGCAAGAGGATTCTTGCAATTTGCGGGTGTTTCTTGTATAATTAATCCATTACATCAGGAAAGTAGGTGGCGGCATTGAGCGACTCGCAGGATTATGTGATTGAAATGCTTCACATTACCAAAGAGTTTCCCGGTATCCGTGCGAACGACGATATCACGCTTCAGCTCCGCCGGGGCGAGATCCACGCTCTCCTCGGCGAAAACGGCGCGGGCAAGTCCACGCTGATGAGCGTGCTGTTCGGCCTGTATCAGCCGGAGAAGGGCGAGATCCGCAAGAACGGCAAGAAGGTCACGATCAACGACCCGAACGACGCGACGGCGCTCGGCATCGGCATGGTGCACCAGCACTTCAAGCTGGTCGAGGTGTTCACCGTGCTGGACAACATCATCCTCGGCGCGGAGACGACGGGCGCGATGGGCTTCCTCAAGAAGGCGGAGGCGCGCAAGAAGGTCGAGGCGCTCAGCGAGAAGTACGGCCTCAAGGTCGATCTGGACGCCAAGGTGGAGGACATCACCGTCGGGATGCAGCAGCGCGTGGAGATCCTCAAGATGCTCTACCGCGACAACGAGATCCTGATCTTCGACGAGCCCACCGCCGTGCTGACGCCGCAGGAGATCGACGAGCTGATGGCGACGATGAAGGAGTTCGCCAGGGAGGGCAAGTCCATCCTCTTCATCTCCCACAAGCTCAACGAGATCATGGCGGTGGCCGACCGCGTGAGCGTGCTGCGCAAGGGCAGGTACATCGGCACGGTCAACACGGCGGAGACCGACAAGCAGCAGCTTTCAAACATGATGGTCGGACGCCCCGTGCAGCTCGAGGTCAGCAAGACCCCGGCGCAGCCGAAGGAGGAGATCCTCCGCGTCGAGCACTTCTGCGTCCCGTCCCACGTCCACAAGCGCAACGCCGTCAACGACGTCACGTTCTCCGTGCGCGCGGGCGAGATCGTGTGCATCGCGGGCATCGACGGCAACGGGCAGACGGAGCTGGTCTACGGGCTTTCGGGGCTGGATAAGTCCAACGGCGGCACGATCACCCTCTGCGGGGAGGATATCACGCACCTTTCCATCCACAACCGCAGCAAGAACATGAGCCACATCCCCGAGGACCGGCACAAGCACGGGCTCGTCCTCGATTTCACGCTCGAGCAGAACATGGTGCTCCAGCGCTTCAAGGAGCCGAACTTCCAGCGCGGCGGCTTCATCAACGCCGGCGCGGTGCGCAAGTACGCCGAGCGCCTGATCGAGCAGTACGACGTCCGCAGCGGACAGGGGCCGATCACCCGGGCGCGCAGCATGTCCGGCGGCAACCAGCAGAAGGCGATCATCGCCCGCGAGGTCGACCGCGACAAGCCGCTCATCATCGCCGTGCAGCCGACGCGCGGACTTGACGTCGGCGCCATCGAGTACATCCACTCTCAGCTCGTCGCCGAACGCGACCGCGGCAAGGCGATCCTGCTCGTCTCGCTGGAGCTGGACGAGGTCATGAGCCTCAGCGACCGCATCCTCGTCATGTACGAGGGCGAGCTGGTCGGCGAGCTTGACCCGAAAAAGACCAACGTGCAGGAGCTCGGCCTTTACATGGCGGGCGCCAAGCGCGAGGGGAAGGAGGCATCGGCATGAAGAAGGAACCTTTCCTGCAGCGGGAGGGCACCAAGTCGGTGCTGGCCTCGCTCCTTTCGATCCTGTTCGGCCTTGCCTTCGGCGCGGTCGTCATCCTGATCGTCGGACTGACGTCGAAGGACCTGGGCGCCGACAGCGCGTGGGAGGGCATCCGCCTGATCTTCGGCGGCCTGTTCTCCACCGGACGCGGCTCCACGGGGCTTCTGACCTGGGGCTTCAACGGGCAGAACATCGGCAACATGCTGTTCCGCGCCACGCCGCTCATCATGACGGGCCTCTCCGTCGCGATGGCGTATAAGACGGGCCTTTTCAACATCGGCGCGCCGGGACAGTACCTGATGGGGACGCTCGTTTCGCTCTCCGTCGCGCTGGGCATCCCCGCCGGCTCCATGCCCAAGGCGGTCATCTGGCTGCTGGCGTTCCTCGCGGCGCTGCTCGCCGGCGCGCTCTGGGGCTCCATCCCCGGCGCGCTCAAGGCGTTCCTCAACATCAACGAGGTCATCGCCTGCATCATGACCAACTGGATCGCGGCGAACTTCGTCACCTGGATGTTCGGCATCAGCAATTTCAAGAACATCGTGGAGAACACGAAGTCGAGCTACATCTACAAGACGACCTACGGCCTGGTGGACGGCACCTATGTCTCCGGCGCGGGCATCGCCACGGCAAAGCTGGGGATGGATAAGCTCTTCCCCGGCTCGCAGGTCAACGGCGGCATTCTGATCGCCATCCTCTTCGCCGTCGGCGTTTACGTCATGATGGAGAAGACCACCTTCGGCTACGAGCTCAAGGCCTGCGGCTCCAACCGGCACGCCGCGCGCTACGCGGGCATCGCGGACAAGCGCGACATCGTTCTCTCCATGGCGATCGCGGGCGCGCTCTCCGCGGGCGGCGCGGGGCTGTACTGCCTCGCGGGAAACACCGAGTTCTTCTGGTCGACCTACCAGTCGCTGCCCGCCATCGGCTTCAACGGCATCCCGGTCGCGCTGCTGGCGGTCTGCAACCCCATCGGCGTCATCTTCACCGCCATCTTCATGTCGATGCTGAGCATTTCCGGCCTCCAGCTGACGAACCTGACGGCGTACAACGAGTACATCACCGACGTCATCATCTCGGTCATCGTGTATCTGGCGGCGTTCTCGCTGGTCATCAAGATGTGGCTCGGGCGCAAGAAGGACAAGGTCGGCGCGGTGAACGCCAACGCCGAGCCCGCCCCGAAGGCGGAGCCTCCCGCCGGAGCGAAACCGGAGGAGCCTGCCGCGGCGGTACCCGGCGACGGTGAGAAAGGAGGCGACGCACAGTGACGTTTTTGATCCAACAGACGCTTCTCTATGCGGTCCCGCTGATGATCGTGGCGCTGGCGGGCGTGTTCGCCGAGCGCAGCGGCATCATCAACCTGGCGCTGGAAGGTATCATGATCTTCGGCGCGTTCGTCGGCGTGCTGTTCGTGCGCATCATGCAGGGCAGCGCGTGGATCTCCGCCGCCAAGGCGGCGAACGCCTACGGCACGCTCCAGTTCTTTGAGGTGCTGGCGATGCTGATGGCGGCGCTGTTCGGCGCGATCTTCTCCCTGCTGCTCTCCTTCGCGTCGATCAACCTGCGCGCCGACCAGACCATCGGCGGCACGGCGCTGAACCTGATGGCGCCGGCGCTGGCGCTGTTCTTCATCCGCCTGATCGCGAATCAGAACACGCTCTACATCGACGGCGACGGTCCGAGCTGGTTTATGATCAAAAAGGCGATGTTCGGCTACGGGCGCACCGAGAGCATGAGCTGGCTGGGCGAGACCTTCGTCAACAAGATGTATCTCGCGACCTACATCTGCATCGTGCTGTTCGTGGTGCTCTCCATCCTGCTCTACAAGACGCGCTTCGGCCTGCGCCTGCGCTCCTGCGGCGAAAATCCGCAGGCGGCGGATTCGCTGGGCATCAACGTCTACCACATGCGCTACGCGGGCACGACGATCTCCGGCGCGCTGGCGGGCATGGGCGGCTTCGTCTACGCGCTGACCACCGCGAACTGCACGTCGAACGGCGACGTGGCGGGCTTCGGTTTCCTCGCCCTGGCGGTCATGATCTTCGGCAACTGGAAGCCCGGCAACATCGCGGGCGCGTCGCTGCTGTTCGGCCTGTTCAAGTGCATCGCCGCCGCGTATTCGAGCATCGACATCAACGGCGACGGCGTGTACATGCTCAAGGAGATCGGCATCAACGAGAACGTCTACCGTATGCTGCCCTATGTCATCACGCTGCTGGTGCTGGCGTTCACGTCCAAGTCCAGCCGCGCGCCCAAGGCGGAGGGTATTCCCTACGACAAGGGTCAGCGCTGACACGGCGGAGGACGAGAGGCGCTATTATGAAAAAGTCATGCGCACTTTTTATGCTTTCCCTTTCGCTCTGCCTCGTGCTTTCGACGGGCGCCTCGGCGGCGAACGTTACCCTGTCCGCCCAAAGGCTGACCGTGGACGGGCGCGAGATCGCCTGCGAGCGCTACAACATCGACGGCAGCAACTACTTCAAGCTGCGCGACATCGCTTACCTGCTTGCCAACAGCAGCGCAAAGTTCTCCGTCGGCTATGACGCGGAAAAGGGCCTCGTCACCGTTTTGTCGGGCCAGGAGTATGAGCCGACCGGCACCGAGCTGAAGCTGGGCGAGGATAAGTCCGCGCAGACGCAGCCCTCCGGGCAGAGGCTTTTGGTCAACGGAAGGGAGCGCGAGGGGCTGACGGTCTATAACATCGGCGGCAACAACTTTTTTAAGCTGCGGGACCTCGGCGATATGCTGGGCTTCGAGGTGGACTACGACGTGAAGACCAACACCGCCGTCATCAGCAACAAGAGCACCTCGTACGCGGAGCCGGGGCAGTCGGACATCGAAGGCTGGTACGCGCAGGGAAAGGCGGCATACGACGCGAAGGACTACGGTCCGGCCGTGTATTTCCTCGGAAAGGCGGCGGTATGGGGCCACGCGGAGGCACAGCACTGCTTCGGCCTGTGCTACGACTGCGGCTACGGACTTCTGAAGAGCAGCGAGAGGGCGTTCGAGTGGTACCTCAAGGCCGCGGAGCAGGGCGTAACCGAGTGCGAGTTCAACGTCGGTGTGATGTATGACTATGGCATGGGCGTTGCGCAAAGCCATGCCGAGGCGGCGCGCTGGTATCGGAGGGCGGCCGACAAGGGGCTTGACGCCGCACAGACCAATCTCGGCTGGCTCTATGAGAACGGCTGGGGCGTGCAGCAGGACTACGCAAAGGCGGCGGAGCTGTACCGAAAGGCGGTCGAGCAGGGGGATCCCCTGGCACAGAACAATCTGGGGCATCTCTACCTGAACGGCTGGGGTGTGGAGCAGAACTTTTCCCTGGCGGTCGAATACCTTCAAAAGGCGGCGAAGCAAAACGTAGACTGGGCGTTCGACAATCTCGGACTGTGCTGTGAAAACGGCTGGGGCGTCACGCAGAGCTATGCAAAGGCGGCGGAGTATTACCGCAAAGCGTGCGACCTGGGTCTTGCCGACGCGCAGTATCGTCTGGCGCTGCTGTATCTGGACGGCAAGGGCGTCGGAAAGAACGAGGCGGAGGCCGCCGCCCTGTTCCGCAAGGCGGCGGAGCAGGGAAATGCCGAGGCGCAGTACCGACTCGGACTCTGCTATGAAAGCGGGATCGGCGTGACAAGGAGCCGGGAAGACGCCACAAAATGGTATCGTCTTTCCGCCGAGCAGGGCTACGTCCCCGCGCAGGAAAAGATGCGTTCACGCTGAAACCGAATCACAAAACAAAGGGGAACCGGCAGGCGCCGGTTCCCCCTCGTTTATTCCGTCAAAAGACACGGCGCGCGGCGAGCAGCGCCGGCGGTACGGAGAGCGCCGCCTGCAGCAGCTTTCCGAGGAAATACCAGCGCGGCGAAAGCCCGCTGTCCTCCAGCACCGAGAGCGTCTGGGCGTGGACGCTCAGCCCGCCCCAGCCCAGCAGCGCCGCGCAGAGCACGAAGCCGCGGCAGTCGGGGGAGAGCGCGAGCACGCCGTTCGTCAGCTCGACGAAGCCGAGCGGGAGCGGACCGGCAGGCAGGACGGGCTCCGCGAGGCACAGCACGACCGCGAAGATCACCACAAAGCCGCAAACGCTCCACACCGCGGCGAAGGAGTCGCGCACGGCGGCGGTGAACACGGCGGCGGAGCCCGCGGGAGCCTTTGGCGGCGGCAGACGGGAGGAGGTCCCCGGCTCCGAGGGTACGCAGCGTCCCAGCACGACGCCGGCAAGCAGCGCGGCGGCGGCGTGGATGAGGCAGAGATACAGTCCCGCGCGCGCGTCGCCGAACACCGTACCGCCGCAGACGCCGAGAATGAAGCCCGGACCGGCGTTGTTGCAGAAGCCCAGCAGACGCTCCGCCTCGGAGCGGGAGAGCGCGCCGCGGCGGTGCAGCTCCGCCGCCGTGCGCGCGCCGACGGGATAGCCGCCGACCAGCCCCAGCACGAGCGCGCCCGCTCCCGCCCCGCCGAGGCGGAACAGGGGGCGCATCATCGGCTCGAGCGCGCGTCCGAGCGCCGCCGCGCCGCCGCCCGCGACGAGCAGGGACGAGAGCACGAAGAACGGAAACAGGGACGGCAGCACGCTTTTCAGGCAGAGCGCCAGCGCCTCCCGCGCGGCGGACGCCGCGGCGACGGGGCGGAGCAGGAGCGCCGCGGCGAAAAGCGCGAGCAGGAGAGAGAGCAGCAGATTTTTTATCCGTTCCATGGGATCACCTCAAGGGAGCCTATGCGGCGGCGGGGAAAAAAGGACAGGCAAATTTTCCCCGCGTCCGTCATAGAGTCAGACGAGAGGGGCATTTTCGCGCACGGGCGCCGGTTTATGCCCGCACGTAAGGAGGACGGCAATGGAAAAGAACGCGAGGGCGCGGGAGCTGCGCACAAGAATGGCGGAGCTGTTCGACCTGCCCGCCGATCTGGTGGCGGGGCTGACGCACATGGAGCTGCTGGGCGACCGGCAGTTTTTTCTCGAGGGGCACGGGGGTATCCTGTCCTACAGCGACGCGCAGATCGACGTTTCGGCGGGCGGGACCGTCGTGCGCGTGCGCGGCGGCGGGCTGGAGCTGCGGAGCATGACCGGCGACGCGGTGCGCATCCGCGGCAGGATCGACGCGGTCGAGTTTGTGCGATGAGACGGGGCGAGCGTATCCTGCAAAGGACGGTCGCGCTGCTGCGGGGCAGCCTCCGCGTGCGCGCGGCGAGCCGCTTCCCGGAGCGGGTGCTCAACATCTGCTCCGCGCGGGGCATCCCCTTCCGCGACCCGGCGTTCCTCGGCGCGGAGGAACTGGCGTTTTCCATCGACCGCCGCGACTGGCGGAGGCTCCGGGCGGCGTGCGCCGATCTGGACGCGCAGGTCCATATTGAGCGCGCCGAGGGCGTTCCCTTCGCCCTCGGCCGGCTGCGCCGCCGCACGGCGCTGCTCGCGGGGCTCGCGCTGTGCCTCGCGCTGCTGGCGGCGAACGCCTGCTTCATCTGGGACCTTCAGGTGGAGGGGAACGGCGCCGTGCCGTCCGAGCGCATCCTGCGCGTGCTGGCGGAGAACGGCGTCCGGCGCGGCACGTTTGCGTTTTCCGTCGATCAGCGGCGGCTGAGCAACCGCGTACTGCCGGAACTGCCGGAGCTGTCGTGGCTGACGGTCAACGTGCGCGGCTGCCGCGCGCATGTCGTCGTGCGCGAGCGCGTGCCGAAGCCCGAGATCGTCAACGAGTCCGCGCCCACCAACGTCGTTTCGACGCGCGACGCGCTGGTGACGGAGGTGCGCGCCCTCGACGGCGAGGCGCGGGTGCTGCCCGGGACGGTCGTCCGCAAGGGGCAGCTTCTCATCAGCGGCGTCGTGGAGACGAGGGGCGTGGAGCAGCCCGTCGTCGGTACGCGCTGGCTCGCGGGAAAGGGCGAGGTCTGGGGCCGGACGTGGTATGAGCTTTCAACGCTGATCCCGCTCTGGGAGGAGGTTCGGACGCCCGCGGGAGAGCCGCGTCGCAGTTTTGCGGTATTATGGGGCGAAAATCGGGTAAAATTCAGCATAATGGGGACTGGTAATTTGCAGGCGGGGTATGATAAAATAATCAACCGAAATCAATGGGTCCTGCCGGGCGGGCTCGTGCTTCCCGTGACGTGGGTGACGGAGACGTACGTGCCCTGCGATACCGTGCGCGCGGAGCGGCCGCGCGCGGAGGCGGAGGCGCTGGGCGGCGCGGCGCTCAGGAGGTATCTCGCCTCGCAGCTCGGAGCGGACGGGGAGCTGATCTCGGCCCGCACGGCGAGCGCGGCGCGGGGAGACTGGCTGCTGGTGACGCTCAGCGCGGAGTGCCGCGAGCAGATCGGCGAGACGGTGCCGATCCCCGTGGAGCGGTGACCCGATCCTACGAAAGAAGGACAACGGCACATGGAGGAGCGCATCAGCATCGAGCGGCTGGAGCAGGCGGTGAACCTGTTCGGCTCGTTTGACGAGAATATCCACCTGATCGAGACCGAATTCGGCGTCACGGTGGCGAACCGCGAGGGCGAGCTTCGCGTGAACGGGGAGCCGGAGGACGTGATGGTCGCCGCCAAGGCGCTTTCGGCGCTGCTGACGCTCTCCAACCGCGGCGAGACCATCACCGAGCAGAACGTGCGCTACGTCATCGGACTCGCCCGCGCGGGACAGGAGGACAAGGTCAGCGAGCTGACGCAGGACGTGATCTGCATCAGCGCGAAGGGACGCCCCATCAAGCCCAAGACCATCGGACAGAAGAAATATGTGGAGTCGATCTCCGAAAACGCGGTCACGATCGGCGTCGGCCCCGCGGGCACGGGCAAGACCTACCTCGCCGTCGCGGCGGCGGTGGCGGCGTTCCGCGAGCGGAAGATCAACCGCATCATCCTCACCCGTCCCGCGGTGGAGGCGGGGGAGCGTCTCGGCTTTCTGCCCGGTGATCTGCAAAGCAAGGTCGACCCCTATCTCCGCCCGCTCTACGACGCGCTGTTCGATATGCTGGGCGCGGAGACCTACAACAAGTATCTGGAGCGCGGCAACATCGAGGTCGCGCCGCTCGCGTACATGCGCGGACGCACGCTGGACGACAGCTTCATCATCCTCGACGAGGCGCAGAATACGAGCTGCGAGCAGATGAAGATGTTCCTCACGCGCATGGGCTTCGGCTCGAAAATGGTCATCACCGGCGACGTGACGCAGATCGACCTGCCGGCGGACAAGCTCTCCGGACTCAAGCAGGCGGTGCGCGTTTTGAAGGGCGTGGAGGGCGTCGGCATCTGTGAGCTGAACGATCAGGACGTCGTGCGCCACGTCATGGTGCAGCGCATCATCAAGGCGTATCAGGACTATGAGGACGCGAAGGCGCGCGCCGAGCGTTCGGCAAACAACAAAGCAAAGGGGAGGCGCTGAAATGGCAAAGAGACATTACATTCCCATCACGGCGGACGTGGAGGGCGTGAGCGACAACGCGAAGGCGCTCATCCGCAAAACCATTCGCACGGCGCTGGAGGCGGAGGGCGTGACGCTTCCGTGCGAGATCGACGTGCTCGTCACGAACGACCGCTCGATCAAAAAAGTAAACAAGGAACAGAGAAAGGTTGACAGCGCGACGGACGTGCTCTCCTTCCCCGCGCTGGAGCTGCGCCCCGGCGTTCCTCCGGCGCCTTCGGACGCCGACCCCGGCACGGGCCTCGTGCCGCTGGGCGACATGATCCTCTCCTGGGAGCGCGTGGCGGCGCAGGCGAAGGAGTACGGCCATTCCCGCAGCCGTGAGCTTGCGTATCTTGTGACGCACTCGGTGCTGCACCTGCTCGGCTACGACCACCTCGACGAGGGGCCGCAGAAGGCGCTCATGCGCGCGCATGAGGAGGCGGTCATGGAGGCGCTGGGCCTGGGGGAGAAGTAGGAGGGGTGCGATCGTGTCGGCAATCGTCGAGGGAGCACTTTACGGGTTTGGCATCAAATTTGCATTGATTTTTCTGATCGTGCCCTTGGGTATTCTTTTCGCGGGATATCTGGCGTTTATCATTATTGAGAGCTTACGGGAGCTGAACGGAATCAAGAAGCAGCGACAAAGCGGCAAAAAGGAAGAAACGGTTTCAGAAGAAACGAGGTAGCTATGGAGATCAAAAAGACCGCTATGATCACGGTGTGCGGCCGTCCGAACGTCGGCAAATCGACGCTTACCAACGCGCTGGTCGGCGAGAAAATCGCCATTGTGTCGAACAAGCCGCAGACCACGCGCAACCGCATCTGCGGCGTCGTCAACCGCGACGGCATCCAGTTCGTGTTTCTGGATACGCCGGGCTTCCACAAGGCGCGCAACCGCCTCGGCGACTATATGGTGAAGGTCACGCGCGAGAGCATCGCGGACGTGGACGCGGTGGTGCTGATGGTCGAGCCGACGCCGCATGTGGGCATCCCGGAGCAGGAGCTCATCGGGCGGATCAGGGAGTCCGGCTGCCCCGCGGTTCTGTGCATCAACAAGATCGACACCGTGGAGGATAAGAACGCGCTCCTTGCGGTCATCGCCGCCTATCGGGAGGCGCATGAATTCGACGCCGTGATCCCCGTTTCCGCCATGAAAAAGGACGGCCTGCGCGAGCTTTTGATCGAGCTGTCCAAATTCGCGCAGGAGGGGCCGCAGCTCTTCCCGGACGGCATGGTGACCGACCAGCCCGACCGGCAGGTCGTGGGCGAGATCGTGCGCGAGAAGCTTCTGCGCTGTCTCGACAAGGAGATCCCCCACGGCACGGCAGTGGAGATCACGCGCTTCGCCGAGCGCGACGACGAGATCATCGAGGTCGAGGCGACGATCTACTGCGAGAAAAAGAGCCACAAGGGCATCATCATCGGCAAAAACGGCGAGATGCTCAAGCGCATCAGCACGGACGCGCGCCGGGACATCGAACGCTTCATGGGCGCGAAGGTCTATTTGCAGACCTGGGTGAAGGTCAAGGAAAACTGGCGGGACAACATGAACTATATTCGGAGCTTCGGCTATCAGGATGAATGAAAGCATGCCTTTTTTCCGCGAGCGCGAATAATCAAAAAGCATCGCCCGGATCATTCGATCCGGACGATGCTTTTTTGGGTTCTTTGTTTATTGCTTTTCGCAGTAGCGGTGCAGCAGCGCCGCCGCCTGCGCGCGGGTGATCGGCGTATTCAGCGAGGGATTGCCCTCCGCTTCGCCGAGCAGCAGCCCGGTGCGAAGCGCCCACGCCGCCGCGGTCTCCGGCGGTTCCGCTTCGTCCTGAGACGAACGTCTGCGCGAGGCGTTGCCGGTCTCATACTGAGAGATGAGCCACAGGTTGCTCGACTGCGCGACGACGTTCGGCTCCTGCTTTGCGGCAAGAAGCGAGTTGTAACGGTACAGAAGCTCGACCAGCTCGCCGCGGGTCAGCGTCTCCTTGAGCGCCTCATCGGCCTCCGCGGGCTGAGCCGGCTCTTCCTCCTTCGCGATCTGCTCCGGCGCGTCCCAGGTTGGATCGCCGGCGTTCTCCTCTGCGGCGCCGTCCTCGGACAGGCGCGCCGCGGCGGGGCCGGACTCGACCTGCGTCGCCTCCGCGGTGGCCGCCTCCCCGGCGGGGAGCGCTTCGGCGGCGATCGCGGCCTCTCCGTCGGCCGCGATCTCGACGGGAGCTTCTTCGGGCGTCTCCGCGTCGTCCGTCAGTCCGGCAATGCTCGCCCATTCGACCGCGTCCGCGTACCACGGGCGGCTCTCCGTGCCGTCGTGCCGGACCGGCGGCTTGCCGGCAATGTTGTAGAGCAGCTGCAGCGCCTCCACGCGCGCGAGCGCATCGTCCGGGGCGTAGGCGCAGCCGCTGCCGCCGGAGATCAGACCCTTTTCATAGAGATATTGCACATCCTGATAGAACCACGCGTCCGGCGGGACGTCGCAAAACGGCAGCTTCGTGTCCGTGACGTAAACGACGCAGGACCGCTCGACCTCGCCGCAGGAGACTGTGATGACCGCCTTGCCCATGCCTGTCGCGCGGATGCTGCCCGCCCCGTCGACGACGGCGACCGACGGCGTATCGGTGCGGTACATCACCGTGGGATAGGTCGTGCCCTCCGGCGAGCGCGCAACCGTCAGCACGGAGGTCTCGCCCGGGGTGAGGCAGAGACTGTCGGCGGAAAGGCTGATGTCGCGCGTCCACAGCTCCGCCCAGGGATTCTCGGGCAGGGGATCGGTCGGGTCCCAGCCGCGCGAGCCCTTCGCGCGCAGGGAATCGATCATCTTCGCCGGCTTGCCCAGCTCGCCGGGATCGTCGTCGTCATAGATCGTGACGAGCGTTCCCTCGCCGCAGTTGTCGTAGATCCACTTCGCGTCCTCCGTCTGGAGCCGGATGCAGCCGTGCGACGCGGGCGCGCCCAGCCCGTCGTAATAGCCGGGGAGCACCGCGGACGAGCTCGGCTTGGAATAGCAGACCGAATGGAACAGGCAGTCGCGGTAAAACTGGGAGAGATACTGCGCGTAAACCCCGCCCATCATCAGGTTCCACCGGTGCTTTTTGCCGATGGAGAAGTTGCCCCGCGGCGTCTGCGTGCTCGGCGCGCCGGTCGAGCAGACCATCGCGCGGACGGGCACGGTGTAAAGGCCGTTTTCATCCGTGGTGTAAACGGTGACGGTGCTCATCCTTCGATTGACCATGATGGCGTAGGGCTGTCCGTTGTCCGCGGCGCCCCGGGCGGTTTCTCCGCCCGCCGCCTGCGCCGGCCCGGGCAGAAGCCCCACCGCCAGCACAAGGATCAGCAGCCAAGAAAAAACACGCGGTCTCATGTTTCCTCCTCCTTGCATACAACTCGACATAACACAATATGTCGCGGTTGACAATAACTAAAAACCTTATATCTTGGGGTGTTTGTCTTGAAATACAAGCCTTATCATACCACATTTTTCAACATTTGTCTACAAAAATCGTGCGCAAAAAAGTTTGTCCGACACGCCGCGCCGCGCGCGGCGGTTGCCATTTTCGGCGCCGTATGCTATAATCGCGGCAAACCCGCGCAGCGTCGCGGCGCAGGAATTTCCAGACATAAGCGCGCGAGGCGCGTCCATGCTAAGACTATGCAAAACGGAGGCGGAGGTTTCGCATGGACGGCTATATGAAATTATTTTTTTTCACGGGAGAGCCTGTGTTTTTCGTGGCATCAAAACGGGAGGGGGACGCCGCGCGATCCTGACGCGGCAATTTACATAAAATGCCGGACAAGCTCGTGACAAAGGGGATCGTTCTGCGCGAGACGCAGACGAAGGAGGCCGACAAGATTTTGACCGTTTTGACCGCCGAACAGGGGCGGCTTTCGGTCGTGGCGCGCGGCGCGCGGAGGAAGAACAGCAGGATCGCCGCGGCGAGCGAGCTGCTGGCGTACTCGGAGCTGGTGCTCTACGAGCGGCACGGCTGGTTTCTGCTGGACGAGGCGTCCACGCTGGAGCTGTGGGAGAACGTGCGACGCGACGTGGTTCTGCTGTCGCTGGCGTCCTACTTCGCGGAGATGACCGAGGCGGTCACGGGCGAGGGGGAGGACGCGACGGAGACGCTTGCGTTGCTGCTCAACGCGCTCTACGCCCTCGACAGGCTGGACAAGCCGGAGGAGCTGGTCAAGGCGGCGTTCGAGCTGCGGCTGCTGGCGCTCTCGGGCTACGAGCCGCTGGTTTCGCGCTGCGCCGTCTGCGGCGCGACCGCGCCGAAGGCTCCGATGCTTGATCCGCAGCAGGGCGTCGTGCTGTGCCGCGAATGCGCCGGCGCGGCGATGTGGGGGCTGCTGCCGCTCGACGCGGGCTCTCTCGCGGCGATGCGCCACGTCCTCGGCAGCGAGCGGAAGCGGATGCTCTCCTTCGCGCTGAACGGCGAGACGCTCTCGCGCTTTTCCCGCGCCTGCGAGACCTTCGCGCGCGTGCAGCTTGAGCGCGATTTCCGCACGCTGGACTTTTACAAAAGCCTTCGCGCGGAGTGAGACGCGATTGCCCGGGAAACGCAAATTGCGACAACTTTTTGCAATTTTAGACAGAAAATATACGGATCGTATCGAAAAATGACGAGGAAAAGCCATGACAGAACTGTTTGAAAAATCCATCCGCGTGCTGGAGCTGCCCCGCGTGCTGGAGCTGCTGGAGGAGCGCGCCGTCAGCGCGGAGGCGAAGGAGCGCGCGCGGGCGCTGACGCCCTCGGACGATTTCGACGAGGTGCGCCGGGCGCTGGACGAGACCGACGCGGCGCGGGACATGATCGTGCGCGCCGGGAGCCCCTCCTTCGGCGGGGTGAAGAACATCTCCGAGGCGCTGGGGCGCGCGGAGCGCGGCGGCATGCTCAACACGCGTGAGCTGCTGGACGTGGCGGGACTGCTGACGAACGCGCGCCGCGTGCGGGAGTATCTCAAGGACGACGCGGAGCCGACCGTGCTGGACAGGATGTTCCGCTCGCTCCACGGCAACCGCTATCTGGAGGAGAAGATCACAAGCTCCATCCTCGGCGAGGAGGAGCTTGCCGACACCGCCAGCCCGGAGCTTGCCGACATCCGCCGGCACAAGCGCGCGGCGGCGGCGAAGGGACGGCAGATCCTGCAGAAGATCATCTCCTCCGCCAGCTACCGCAGCGTGCTGCAGGAGTCGATCATCACGCAGCGGGACGGGCGCTTCGTCGTACCCGTCAAGGCGGAGTGCCGCGGCGAGCTGCCGGGGCTGGTGCACGACGTCTCCTCCAGCGGCGCGACGCTGTTCATCGAGCCGATGGGCGTCGTGCAGGCGAACAACGAGCTCAAGGAGCTGGAGGCGAAGGAGGCGAAGGAGATCGACCGCATCCTCATGGCGCTCTCCGCCGAGGCAGCGGGGTTCGCGGAGGACATCCTCTGGGACTACGACATGCTGGTGCATCTCGATCTGATCTTTGCCCGCGGGGAGCTGAGCTGCCGGATGGACGCCATGCGCCCCGAGGTGCGGCGGGACGGCAGCATCTATCTGCGCCGGGCGCGTCACCCGCTGCTGGACAGCGGCAAGGCGGTGCCGATCGACGTGGAGCTGGGGCGCAGCTTCGACACGCTGGTCATCACGGGTCCCAACACCGGCGGCAAGACCGTGACGCTCAAGACGCTGGGGCTGCTGTGCCTGATGACGCAGTGCGGGCTGCACATCCCCTGCGCCGATCAGAGCGTCGTGAGCGTGTTCGACGGCGTGCTGGCGGACATCGGCGACGAGCAGAGCATCGAGCAGAGTCTTTCGACCTTCTCGGCGCACATGAAGAACATCGTGCAGATCCTCGACGAGGCGGACGGCGGCAGCCTGATCCTCTTCGATGAGCTGGGCGCGGGCACCGACCCCGTGGAGGGCGCGGCGCTCGCCATCGCCATCATCGAGGAGGCGCGCCACCGCGGGGCGAAGGTTGCCGCGACGACGCATTACGCCGAGCTCAAGACCTTCGCCATGACGACGGCGGGTGTGGAGAACGCGAGCTGCGAGTTCGACGTGGAGACGCTGGCGCCGACCTACCGTCTGCTGATCGGCATTCCCGGCAAGTCGAACGCGTTCGCCATCTCGAAGCGCCTGGGCCTTCCCGAGCGCGTGATCGAGGACGCGAAGCGGCAGATGAGCGGCGAGAGCGTCCGCTTCGAGGACGTGTTGGCGCAGCTGGAGCAGAAGCGGCAGGCGCTGGAAAAGGAGAAGGAGGAGACCGACCGCCTTCTGCTGCGGCGGGAGGAGGACGCCCGCAGGGCGCGGGAGTTTCGCGAGCAGATGGAGCGCGCGAAGGACAACGCCCGCTCCCGCGGAGAGGCGGAGGCAAAGCGCATCCTCGCCGACGCGAAGGCGGCGGCGGACGCGACCTTCCGCGAGCTGGACAGCCTGCGAAAGGAGCAGAAAAAGCTGGAGGCGCAGGAGATCAACGAGCGCCGCGCCAATGTGATGCACGCCCTCAACGACGCGCGGGAGGCGGCGGGCGTACATGAGAGCGTCAGGACGCCGATCCCCAAGCCCAGCCGTCCGATCCGCGCGGGCGACCTGATCGAGATCCCCGGCACCGGCCGGCGGGCGGAGGTGCTGGCGGTGCAGGACGGCACGCTCGAGTGCAAGGCGGGACCGCTGCGCATGAAGGTCAAGGCGGACGAGGTGCGCCTGATCGAGGACGACGAGCGCGCCGCGCTGCAGGTCCCGAAGACGTCCTCCGGCGTCGGGCGGATGCCGGCGCGCGCCGCCGCGCCGCGGGAGCTGGATATCCGCGGCATGGAATCGCTGGAGGCGTCGAGCGTCGTGGAGAACTATATCGACTCCGCCGTGCTGGCGCATCTGGAGACCGTGACCATCATCCACGGCAAGGGAACGGGCGCGCTGCGCAAGGCGGTGCACGCCCTGCTCAAGCGGAACAAGCACGTCAAAGCCTTCCGGCTCGGCGCGTTCGGCGAGGGAGAGGCGGGCGTGACGGTCGTGGAGCTCCGTTAAAACACACTAAAATTCTGACAGCCTAACAGAATTTCTGTCAAAACTGCCGAAACAGGAAGAAATCAACAAAAAAAGAGGAAGTTTTGAAGCGGAAATATTCAGAAAAATCATTGACGAAGCGCCGGATTATGTTATAATATAATCCGGTCAAGTCATTGGAAGAGTTTTATGGAAGTGCTGCGGAGAGAGGGGAGCTATCATATGTACACGCAAAATGTCATGATCAACAATGAGGTAGGCCTGCATGCGCGCCCCGCTACGTTCTTTATCCAGAAGGCAAATGAGTTCAAAAGCGGCATCTGGGTCGAAAAGGACGAGCGCCGCGTGAACGCCAAGAGCCTGCTGGGCGTCCTGTCGCTGGGGATCGGCAAGGGTACGGAGATCACCCTGCTCGCCGACGGTTCGGACGAGAAGGATGCCGTGGACGCCCTCTGCGAGCTGGTGTCCGGCAACTTCGGCGAATAACAGGCAGCAGAACAGGAAGGGGCTGTGAAAAAATGAGAAAACCTTCTCATTTTTTCACAGCCCCTTGTTTATGATGCGCTGACGCGCGGCTCCCTCGCCTCCGCGCAGTTGCCGCTGCGCGGCAACTGCGGCGCGCTGCGCGCGCTGGGATTTGAATACGCGCTGACGCGCGGCTCCCTCGCCTCCGCTCGGTCGCGGCAACCGCTGCGGCAACCGCCGGCCGGGGAGTTTCATTATCTTCGGAAAGGAGAACGGGATCGTGACAAAGGACGAGCTGCGGGCGAAGGCGAACGAACTGCCGCTCAAGCCGGGCGTGTACCTGATGATGGACCGGAGCGGGAAGGTCATCTACGTCGGCAAGGCAAAAAAGCTCAAAAACCGCGTCAGCCAGTATTTCCAGGAAAATAACGCCTCGCACAACGAGAAGACGCGGCGCATGGTCGCGCAGGTCGACAGCTTCGACACGATCTTCGTCTCCAGCGAGTTTGAGGCGCTGATTCTCGAAAACTCGCTCATCAAGCAGCACATGCCGCACTACAACATCCTGCTCAAGGACGACAAGGGCTATCCCTTTGTGCGCCTTGGAAAAGAACCCTACGCGCGGTTCACGATGGTCAACCGCCCCGCGGACGACGGCGCGCGCTACTTCGGACCCTTCGGCGGACGCAACGAGACCCGCGCCGCCGTCGACGCGGTCTGCGCCGCGTTCAGACTGCCGACCTGCACCCGCAGGTTCCCGCGCGACATAGGAAAGGAACGCCCCTGCCTCAATCACCACATGGGACGCTGCGACGGGTTTTGCCGCGGCGAGCCGGATGAAAAAGAGTATACGGAGCGTATAGAACAGGCGGTACAATTACTAAGCGGACACTACAGGCAGCTCACCCGCACCATGCGGGAGGAGATGCAGCGGGAGGCGGAGGCGCTCCGCTTCGAGCAGGCGGCGGCGCTGCGCGACCGCATCAACGCGATCGAGGCGCTCGGCAAGAAGCAGAAGGTCATTGCCGGCATCTGCGCCGACACGGATATCTGGGGCGTGTACCGCGGCGCGGCGAAGT
>CAMVAV010000026.1 GCA_947165595.1 uncultured Clostridia bacterium
ACAGTATCTCACAAAATCGGGCTTGCTTCTATCCGCCGCCGGAGTTGACGCTTACTCGCAGAGCGCGACCTCTACGCCATACGCCTGACGACGGAGGCAAGCGGCGCCATATAAGCAAAGGGCCTGTGAAAAAACTCACGTTTTTTCACAGGCCTATGATTATAATACGCGCTCATGCGCGGCTCCCTCGCCTCCGCTCGGTCGCTGATGCGTCGAACGAAAGGCTTTTTCACAGTCTCTCTATATCGGTTGCTCTGTTTTCGATCCGTGAAGACTGTTTTCCCAAGCCGTCTGTCATTCTTCCGTGTCGTCGCTTTCCACATGCATGATGTCCGTGAAGCCCGTGATCTCAAAGGTGGACATCACCTTTTTGGTCACGTGGATGATCCGCATGCGTCCGCGCTTGTTCATAGTCTTTTGCGCCACGAGAAGCACGCGAAGTCCCGCCGACGAGATGTAAGTGACGCCCGTGAAATCGAACACCAGGTCCGTGATCCGGTTAATCTCGCGTTTGAGTTCGTTTTCCAGCTCCGAAACCGTGGCTGTGCTGAGCCGTCCCGCCAACTCCAGCGTCAGCTTTGAACCCTCCAGCGTTTTATGGATTGCCAGTTTGTTGCCTTCCATGCGTCCGTCCTCCGTTTTTTCCGCGGCAATGCCGCGTGCGAGCGTTCATCAGCCCAGCCAGTTCTCATTCTCGCGGTTCTGCCCGTAATACTTGAACGCGAGCATGGTAACGTCGTCGCCCTGCGGCTCTCCGCTGGCAAAATTCAGAATGGATTCCCGCACATCCTGCAGCAGAATGCCCGGCGAAGCGTCCGGCTCGCGATTGAGCGCGGCAAGCAGCCGATCCGTTCCGAAGAGCTCAAACTGTTGGTTAATCGCTTCCGAAGCGCCGTCCGTATAGACAAACAGCGTATCGCCCGGCTGAAGCTGAAAGCCGTGATCCTGAAAACGCACGCCCTCCATGGCGGCGACTGCCGGGGAATGGCGGTAAATTTCCAGCTCGAACTTGCCGCCCGCGCGCCGCATGATCGGATGCTGATGCCCCGCGTTGACGGCAACGCCCTTGCCCGTCGACAGCTCCACGATGGCAAGCCAGGTTGTGACGAACATGCAAGCCTCGTTCCCCTCCAACAGCTGGTCGTTGACGCTGCGGAGCACCTCCGCCGGACTGTAGCCCATCTGCGCGCGGTCCTTGATGAGCGTCCGTGCGATCGCCATGAACATCGACGCAGGCACGCCCTTGCCGGAGACGTCCGCCATGACCAGCGCGATGTGGTCCTCGTCAGTCATAAAGAAATCGTAGAAATCGCCGCCGACCTCTCTGGTCTGGTCAATGGTGGCGTAGATGTCGAATTCCGTACGGTCCGGGAATGCCGGAAACACGTTCGGCAGCATGTCATTCTGGATTTCCTTGGCGACATTGAGCTCCGCGCCGATGCGTTCGCGTTCGCCCGACGCACGCTGCACCTCCTGCGTATACGCCTCGATGCGGTGGGTCATCTCACTGAAGGACTGCGCAAGATTCTTGATCTCGTCCTCTTTTCGGTAGGCTGTGATATCCAGCGTCAGCTCGCCGTGCTCGTAGGAGCTTACGCTGCGCTCAAGCATGGTGATCGGCTTTGTCACACTGCGGTTGAGAAAGCTGAGCATCAGAAGCAGCACAATGGCGACCAGCACGATGAACACGCCGATGATACGCATGACGAAGGAGTTCAAATCCCGCTGGAAGCCGGGCATCAGGTAGTCGACCTCGACCATTGCCTGCAGGGTGCCGTTCGCATCGAATACTGGCGCCCAGGTTTCAAGTCCCGCGCCGTACTGGTCCGACTTCATAAGGGTGATCTCGTCATGCGCCTTCCCCGCCTTTACGTCGGGGATCAGCCAGGTATACTCAAACTCGGTATAATCGAAGGTGTCGCCCCATGTGCTGATCTGGCTCGGATCGTCATCCGGCGTACGCGCTTCGATCAGATAAGTCAGGGAATCGTCCCCCGGAATGAATAAGTACAGATAGCCATCAGAGGAAAAATTGCTCTTGATACTGTTATAGAACTCGATCAGGTCGGCGGCATATTCATCCGCCACACCCGTTTCAACGTAAGGCTTCAGTTTCTCCCAGTCCGTGCGGTCGGCGACGATATGGACGAGTTGCTGCGCCTTTTGGTTGTAGAAGTTCAAAAATGAACTGCGGATCGCAACATAGGAAATAGCTCCCAACGCCACTGCCATACCGAGCATCATGATCAGCAGCCGCGTCGTGATCCGCTTATTCAGGCTTTGCGCCGCCTTTTTTTCTTTCATACGCACTCCTCACGGTTCGGATACCTCCCCCTTCGGAGGTAGGATCACAGCTTGTGCAGCTGCAGCTCTGCCCCGCAGATGCAGTTCTTTCCGCAGATCGGGCACTCCATTCCCAGCTTGTCCATATCCTTGTAAAACAGGGGAATGGTCTTCTCCCACACGACCTCGCCGTTGCACAGGAACGCCTTGTGGGACGGAATGCTGCCGTTCGGATGGATCCACGCCTCCGTGATGAAATACTTCGCGCCCTTGCTTTTGGCATGTGCGCTCACCCGGCGCGCCAGCTCCATGCCGAGACCGCGCCGCTGGAAATTCGGATGGATGAAGATGGCGTCGCCCGTGGTCACCTTTTCGCCCGCGGCAAATTCCTCGATCTCCTTTTCAAGCTCCGGATGCGGCACGGTGCACTCGATCACGTCGTCCACGTAGGTGTAAAAGCCGGCAAGCTCGCCGTTCTCCACCGCCTTGATGCCGAAATAACGCCCTTCCTCGCATTTGCGCTTGATCTCGTCGATAATGACTTTGCCGTGGGTTAGCTGTCGCTCGATTTCCTTCGCGATTTCGTCGAATTCCTCCGGCTTGATTTCCAAATATTCCATACAAAGACTTCCTTTCTGTTTTTGCCTTATTATTGCCTTTATCCCAGTCAAAGAGAATAAGGCGTATCAGCGATAGTACTTGCCGAGTTTTCTCATCAGGAGGGCAAAGAATGCGATGAATACGATCATCACGACGGAGAAAATGCCGATGCCCTTCTGATAGCCGAGCGCCAGCAGCGCGCCGTACGCCACCGGGCCGACTGTCTGGCCGAAGCTCTCAAGCACGGAGTAGATACCCATGGCACGTCCTTCTCCGTACTGCATCATCTCCGGTGTGAGCTCGAAATAGGTGTACTGGCAGGTATAGGCGAACGAAATGATGACCGAGAGGATCACCACGCCGGTGATGACTGTTGTCAGCGACGGGAAGAGAACGAACATCAGCATGTTGAGTCCCATCAACGCGCTTGCCGTAATAATGCTCCAGTACGCGCCCAGCTTCTTGATCATCCAGGAGGAAAGATACGGTCCGATGTAAAGCACCAGCATCCCGCACAGCAGGTAGATCTGGCCGATGCGGATCTCCGTGATGCCGAATTCCTGCGCGTAGAGCGGGAAGAAATACTCGCGGTACGACAGCGCCATCATAAACGGCACCAGGATCAGCAGGAAGAAGCCAACCACGCGCCGTCTGAAAAAGAACTTTCGGAAGCTGATGTACTGCTGCTCCTCGCTGACGTCCATCTTCGCATGACCGGGCCTCACGTCCACCGACGTCATCGCCAGCAGCGCGCCGATACCGACGATCACCGCGCCAACGAGGTAAATCAGCCGCCAGCCGCCCAACGTCAGCAGCACCGACGCGAGGCCCGCGCCGATGGTAAGTCCGGCAAGCGTACCCGCCGAGACGCCCGCGTTCGCCTCCGCGATGGCGGTGCTCGTGCTGCCCGTCGCCGCGACGGAGTTGCAGTTGACGTACACCGTACCCATGCCGGCGCCGATGAGCAGCTTGCCGATCAGCAGGCCGTTGTAGCTGCCGACCAGCATGCACGTCAGGAAGCCGGCCATCTGGATCAGCATACCCGCCGTCAGGCACTGGCGTGAGCCGAACTTTTCAACGAAGCGGCCCACAAAGAGCGAGAACAGCGCCATCATCAGCAGCTGCGCGGACATCGGGAGCGCGACCGCAACGCCGGACGGCAGCGGCAGCGAATTCTTGTACATGTTAAAGCACAGAATGGCGATGAACGCGTCCTGCATGGAATCCGCAAGGTAGATGATGAACATCAGCGTGCGCAGCGGGACGCCGTCGACCTTGTCCAGCTTCTCCGGCGGCGTCTCGCGCTTGCGCTCGACAAAGGCGAAATAGAACGTAACCTCCAGCAGCAGCATCGTCACGACGACCGTACTGATCGCGGCGTTGATGAGCAGTTCGCGCTTCAGTTCGTTCTGGCGGTTCTGCACCGCGTCAAGGCTTTGTCCGACCTCCAGAAGCGCGATCACTTCCCCGCTGTCGTCGTAAATGGGAGAGAGCAGAAACGTCCAGGCGCCATAGGTGCTGATCTCCGAAACCAGCATTTCCTCGCCGGTGTGGATCACGCGGGCGTAATCGCTGGTCTCCGGGTCGTCCGCATAAGCCGGGTACATACAGGGATAGCAGTCCTCGAAGTCCATGATCGAGCAAACATTTACGCCGTCGAGCGCACGGTAGATCATGTAATAGTAGTAATCCCCCCGCTCGTAAGCAAGCTGCATGTAGTGATCCAGCGGCTCCTTGACCTTCTTGAACGCCTCCGTCGCATAGTCGCTCGGCTCGTCGATCTCCGCGAGCGAGACCGTGTCGATCGAGTCGGAGAGCAGCTCGGATATCAGGCTGACCTGACGCTCACTCGCCGTAGTGTCGCTTTGCAATATCTGGTTGAGCAGCGCGTAGGAAAGGACGAACGCGACGGTCAGCGACGCCGCCACGATCAGGATAACGCGCATCGCGTTTTCCTTCTCGGTCGCAAGGTGAACGATCTTCCGGATCAGCACGAACAGCGGATACGCCGTTGCGAGTATGCCGAGGAACAGCGCGGCCCAGGTCAGGATGATCTTCGTGCCGTAGGACACCGGCGCCGCGTCAACATACTCCTGCTCCGCGCCGTCGTGGCTGTCGTTGCCCGTGAGCCGGAAGAAACCGCCGTAATCCGAGATGAGCACATCTTTGCCATCGTCAGAAACGTCAAGCTTATAGGGCGTCGATTCCAATTCCGCGTATTCGTTGACCTCCTCCGGCGCGGCAAGGGAAAAGTGAAACACCTTCTGACTGGTGAGTTCGGTATAGTAAACCTCCCCGTTGCTGATCGCGGCGTCAAAGGGAATCATTTTCTCTTCGGGGCCGAGGACCTCCGTCACGCTCCCGTCCGCACGGTAAACAGACAGCGCGCCGTTTCGCGCCGTCAGCACAAAGGAATCGCTGTCCGGGTCGTATGTCGCGTCGATCTTGACGAAGTCCGCCGGGATCATCGACACGCAGGAAAAGCTTCCGTCCGTTCCGAGCTCATAGCGCGCGACGCCGCGAAGCGTGTCCATGGTGAACCAGACCGTGCCGTCCTTTTCGTCCAGCTCCAGGATACGCCCGTATTGCATCGGCGTCTGATCGATCTCCCACTTCGTATAATCAACAGAGAACAGCGTCTCCCACTCCGTGCCGTTGAAGCGCACGACGCGCTCCTGGTCCAGCAGGTTGCCGCGATTGCCGTAGGTGATGTCCGCGACATAGATGCTGCCGTCCGGCGTCATCAGCGTGTGGCACGCGTAAAAGAACGGTGCCTCCTCCGAGCCGCCGTCCCAGCGCTGCGCGACGTGGCCCTCCGCATCCAGAAGCAGCAGCGTCGACTTGCCGTTGTCGATCACCAGCGTCTGCCCGTCGTTTGCGTAGCGCACCTGGCTGCTCGATGCGATGGAGTAGGTCAGGCTTTGGCTCAAATTGTCCCGGAACAGGAACGCGACCAAAAACATGGCGAACGCAAGCACGCTGAGTCCCAGTACGAGCAGCGCGTGGTTTTGGTTCGAAACATCAACCTCGGTCTGTTTTCTTTCCAATCCTTTTGTAGACATGATTCTCCCCGTTTCTGTTATTATTTCACACACAGCTCAGTGCAGCATACAGACGATGCTGACCGTATCGCGTCCGTGCTCAGACTTGAAATCCGTCTGATCCGCGTGACTTTTTATGTACTCCGCCGCGCTGTCCGCCGTGGGATCGCCGGTTGCCTCCAGCGGATTCACGCCATTCATCGCTGCGATCATCCGCACGCCGACCTGCGTACCCTCGGCCGGAATGGCGCATTCCACCTTGATATTCGTCTGCGGCGCGCAGAAGCGGCAGCAGAGCGCAAACAGTTCGTCCGTCATGACAACGATCCGCGCGCGGTCGGCCTGACCGACGCCGCCGTCCTCGAACGCTTTCTTCAGGAAATCCGTCACGACCGGGGCGCTTTCCGCCTCTCCGTGCACCACCTTGTAGATAAAGTCGCGGTTGCCCTTCTGATACGAGAAGGAGATTGCCGCGTAGCTGAGAACATCCTCCTCCCGCTCACAGAAAACCGCCGCCTCATCCGCGACAAATTTCAGAACCTCCTTCGAGGTGCGTGCCTTGCCGCGGCTGCGGTTCAACGCGGCCTGCAGCTCCTGCTCGCGGAAGAATCCGCCGTCCTTATCCTGCATCTCTCCGAGGTCCGAGGTATAGAGAAACAGGCGGTCGCCCTGATTGAAGCGAAGCTTTTCAAAGCGGTAATTGACGTTCTCGTTGACGCCGAGCGGCGCATAGATGGGCGTACGAAGATATTCATAGCTCCCGTCGCTGCGCATCAGGAACGGCACGGTGCCGCCCGCGTTGACGAAGCTGAAGCGTCCGTCCGGGACATTCAGTACGCCGACCAGAGCACACAAGGAGCCCTTTTCGCCCAGGTCATACAGCTGCGCGTTGACGTCGGACATGGTGTCTACCAGGGAGCGCCCCATGCGCAGACGGCTCCGGATGGCTGTCTGCGCCACAACGGTAAAGAGCGCGTCCGCGATCTCGCCGCCCGGCACCTGTCCCATGACGACGCACAGATACTTGTCATCCAGCATGAAGTAGTCGTAAAACGAGCAGCTTCTGCGCGTGCCCGGACGTACCTCGCCCGAAATCCAGAAGGACAACGTTGCAACGCTGCTCTTGAGCTCCTGCGGCAGCACCGACTGACAAATCTCATCGACAATCTGGCGCGTGGCGCGCTCCTGCGCGTCGTCGTCGTCACTCCGCGGTACAGAGGCGGTCTGTGTCTCCACGACCTTCTCCGGCTCTTTCTCCGGCTGCGTCGCAGTATTGATCGTATACGTCGTTTCCACCACGTCGGTATCATGCCTTGAGCGGCGGAACAGCAGCACAAGGAACGCGATGAGCATCACACCCAGCGCGGCGCCTAAAATTGTGATGATCTGCCTCAATCTGGCGATCCGCGCAAGAAGCTCCGTCTGTTCCGGAGAGGTGAACGTCATGCGTCCTGCATTGGCATCGTACTCCATTCCATCGAGCTTCGCAAGGTCTTCCAGCGCAACATACTCTTTTCCGTCAATGATCAGGCTGGTGACGCGGAGCGTCTGCGCGTTGGAAACGATGACCGCCTCATCGGTTTTGGCCCTGGAAGAGTTGATAAGGACGCTCCTCGTCGCTTCGTCCCAATCGACGGAAAAGCCGACCGCTTCCCCGACCTCACGCAGCTGCACATAATTGCGTCCGTCAATCAGGTAGCTGTCGAATTGAACCTCCCTGCCGTCTACATAGACAGTGTTCGGAGACTTCTCCGCCGTCACGCCGTCGGCCAGCGCCACGCTCCCGCTCAGAAGAAGCATTGCCGCAAGCAGACAGACGATCACACGAGGTCTTCTTTTCATTGTGCCACTCTCCTTTTGGTCGTTTCGCACAGGGGGCATTCGTCATTTGGCGCAGTCGTCATCCAGCAGATCGGCGTATTCCCTCAGTTGCTCGCGTACAACCACGATCTCGTTTTTCTTCATCTCGTTCACCCCCGCGCGCAGCATATGGCGCATCGAGATGGGAACGTTTTCGCCCGCCGCCATAAACGCGGCGGAAAGCACGATGTTCTTGATATGTCCGCCGGAAAGCTCGAACTTCTCCGCCATGAACTTCCAGTCGATGTCATCCGAAACCGGCGCGCGGTCTGGCAGCATCCCGCGGTAGATCGCCTCCCGCGACGGCGGATCCGGAAAGGGAAATCGGACCACATAGGTGATGCGCCGCATGAAGGCCGCGTCGATATTCCCCATCAGGTTGGTGGCGAGGATACAGACGCCGTCGTACTCCTCGATCTGCTGCAGCAGATACGCCACCTCGACGTTAGCGTTGCGGTCATGGCTGTCCTTGACCTCGCTGCGCTTGCCGAACAGCGCGTCGCACTCGTCGAAAAACAGAATGCAGCTCGCGTGCTTTGCCTCCGTAAAAACCGCGCGCAGGTTCTTTTCCGTCTCGCCGATGTACTTGCTGACGATCTGTGACAGGTTGATCTTGTAGATCTCCATGTCGAGCTCGTTGGCAATGATCTGCGCGCACATAGTCTTGCCCGTGCCGGGCGAGCCGGCAAAGAGGATCGACAGGCCCCAGCCGTAACTCACCTTTTTTTCGAAGCCCCAGCCGTAACCGACCTGATGGCGGTAGCGGATGTGTCCGCAGGCGTGCTGCATCAGCCGCTTCTGCTCCTGCGGCAGCACCAGATCCTCCCAGGTGTAGGCGGGCGAGATCTTTGTCGCCAGATCGCCCAGCTTGTGCACCGCCTGCCGATAGCAACAGCGGTGCAGCAGCCTCCTGGACGGCACGCGCTCGCCGTCCAGCTGTGCAAGCCCCTCCGCCTGCTCGCAGGCGGAGCGTATCTGGCGGGGGCTGAAGCGGAACTTCGCCGCAAGCTCATCCGCCGTGCAGCCCTCCGGCATAACGCCGTGCAGCGCGTGGAGAAACAGCTCCTTGCGCTCCTGCTCCGTTGGATCCGGCAGCTCAAGCTCCACTGAGAAGGTCCGAAGATGCGCCGCGGACGGAAGGTTTGAAAGGAAGAAACGCTTGTCGTGGTTCAGCTCCAGTTCCTCCAGCTCCTCCAACAGCGCGTCCGGGGGAGGGATCGTCTGTCCCGTCTCGTCGGTGCGGTCCAGATGGTACAGGCAGAGATAGGCGTCCGCAAGATCGGCCGCAAGCGAGGCGCGCTGCGCAAGCTCGCGCCAGTTTTCTCCGCTCAGGTCGGCAAACATGCACTTCGCGCCGTGTCGCTTCATCAGGTGCTTCGTCTGAAATCTCTTGCCGCCGCCCCGCGCGCCGGAGATCAGCACGCAGCAGCGCGACGGGTACAGAAGCGCCGCGTCCAGCTGCCGTGCAAAGTCGTCCTGCACCGCAAGCGGCTCCAACGGATCGGAGGCGCCGTCGAACAGCCACAGATCCGTGCGGTTCGGGAACTTGCCGGACGCAAGGAAAGAGATTGCCTCCTCCCGAAGCACCAGCCCGCCGCGCTCCAGCTCCTCCTGCCGAAATAGGCGCAAAAAACCTCCACGCCGGTGAAACCGGGTCATACAAGCCTCCAGGTCCTCTCCTTCGGGCAGGAACAGCTCGCAGCAAAGCGCGGTTCCCGGCGCTTTGCGCGTCATGTCGTCCTGAAGATAGGCAAACAGCTTTGTATACTTTCGGTCAATTTCCGGCGCGTAGGCTAGATAAACGCAACAGCGTTCGAACTCGTCGAGGCGGCAGCGCTCTGCAAGCTGCATCAGCCACAGCTTCTTCTCCGTCCGTTCCAGCCGCAGCTCCACCGCGCGGCGGGCAAGAGCGAGCTGCTCTCGCTCCTCGTCCGTCAACGTTTCCCGCAGACCGCGCTGCTCGGCTTTGGTCAGGCAGTGCTCGAACTCCTCCCTGCTCACGACCAGGCCAAGCATATTTTTCATCTCGCTGGACGGTCCCAGCCACTGATGCTTATTATAATAGAAATAGAGGCAGAGGTCAAGCCATGCCGTCAAATCGCGCAATAACTCTCCCTGTGTGTCATAACCCCGTTCAAGCTCGAGTATGCTCGCTCCTCTCAGCTCGTTACGTTCCATTCCGTCTCCCCGGTTTCCGACGCGCCCTTCGTCCCGGGCGCGTCCTGTAAATTTACGGAGTCGTTACCGTCATGGCGGGCGTCATCGTGATCTGGATCACGCCGCCATAGCTGCACATCAGCTTGCTCGTATTGTTCAGCAGCGGTTTGTTTTCCACCAGTACCGTCGGTGCGCCGGGCGCCCAGGGCGCGGGTATCACGGGCGTGCAGGGCATCGGCGTCAGAACACCCTGCGCCGCGGCGGTCGCCGATGCGACGGTGGGATTTGCAAGGCTTGAGCACATGCCGAAGGTCGACGGCATATTGTCCATGATGGTCGCCTGCAGCATATTGCAGGTATTGACCGTCTGCTGGGAGGAAACCGTCAGCGGGCAGGGCGCGACGCCAAAGGTGCATGTGCAAAGCGACGTCTGCACGACAGGATTTGCCATCGGTCATCCCTCCAGTTTCCAGGCGATGCTCTGCCGCTCTTCCTTCAGCTCCGCGGTAAAGAGCTTGCCGTCCGCAAAGGCGGTCATCGTTCCGGGCCGTTGCAGCAGGAGCTCGATCATGCCGTTTTCATCCGCGGTGTACGCCTGCACGGGCAGCAGCTCCGTTCCGCGCGCGTGAGGCGTCCCCATCGGCTCGGTAAGCTCCGCGTTCTCCCCGCTCAGGGAGCGAAGGTACAGAAGCTCCGGCGCGGATTTGTCCAAAGCGAGAAAACGCCCCGGCACGGGCAGTCTCGACGGGCTGCCGTCGCAAAAGACGCGGATCATCTGCTCCGCGGGCGCGTTTTTGTCCTGCGCAAGCTTCAGCACGACGCGGCTCGAAACGCCGAGCCACAGCTCCGCGCCGCCGGCAGGCTTTCCCTTGCGCGTCAATGTGATCGAAGCGCGAATCGTCCCCTGCGGGAAACGGTAGCCGATCCCGGGCTTGAGCGCGACCGTATCCTCCCACACCTGTCCCGGCACGGTATTCAGATGAAGCGTCTCCTCCAGATAGCCGGTCCGGCGGATGTTCAGCGTGTGCTCTCCGGCGGGGAGGTCCGTCAACACCAGATAGCCTTCCTTTTTCCAGACGGGCCGCCGCAGCGGTTCCCCGTCGATCTGACACAGCGTTCCCGAGCCGTCCGCAAAGGTCTTCCCGGTAAAGCCGTCCCGCAGCAAAAGCGCCGCGCTCACAGTATGCTGTATCATCTGTTTCCTCCGCCCCTCTGCTCGTCGCCGACAGTGACCTCGGTAACGCGCGCCACGCGGCGCTCACGCCTGGAGTCGATCGTCACGCCGCTCACCATCACGACGATGGAAAACTTGTACTCCTTCGATGTGTTGTTCCAGATCTTGAGGATCTGCTCCAGCGGTGTCCGCTCGACCGCAATGTGCAGCTCCGCGCTCTCTCCCGACAGCGAGCCGCTCAGAAAGCGCTGCGGGATCACGGGATTGTCCCGAATGGTCTGCATCACCGCGCCCATGATCCGGTGCTGGTCCGCCTCCTTGACCTGGGCGGGCGCCTTGGAATGCGCGGTAACAAGATAGCGCAGCGTATACTGTGCCGGACGTATGCGCTGCATATCCCGGTCAACGGGATAATAGCCGGACGTCACGTTCGCGTTCTCTTCCTCCGCATGATAGAGGTAGATCGTAAGCTGATTGTTCTCGCTTTCGTGCGGAGAACAGAGGTTGATCAGCTCCCGGTCCCCCAACGGCTCCGGCGTCAGGTTCTCGCGCAACAATTCAACGAGTGCGTTCCCGGCCTCTGTGATTGCCGTATAATCCGCCATACTTTTACGTCCTCCTCCCAATCCGGCGAATGCGGGACGGCGCCGTCCTCGCCTCCGCGCTGCTTCGATAAAGCCGTCAGCCCCTTCCGGGGGGCAGCTCCGGTCCTTCATCATCCTCGGGCTTTTGTGCGTTCCCGGGCGCTCCCGTGTTTTCGGGCGTCTCCGCGCCGCCGGACGTTCCCGTGTTTTCGGGCGTCTCCGCGCCGCCGGACGTTCCCGCGTTCTCGGGCGTCTCCGCGCCGCCGGACGTTCCCGTGTTCTCGGGCGTCTCCGTGCCGCCGGACGCGGTCGAGGGCTCCTGTGCTCCGGCGTTCTCCGCCGGTTTTTCCTCCGTCTGCTTGAAGAGCGGCTCAAACACGCCGTTGTGATAGCCATAGGTACGGGACACCCATCCGCCGGTGAGCAGATTGAACTCATTTGCCTGTCTGGAAAAGTCCGCCAGCGCCGCGGTGAGCTCCGCGCGGGCAAGCGCCTGCGTGCTCATTGCGCGATACCATGTCTCCTTCGTACCGCCGCCCGTGGCATAGGCGCCGGCCGCGGCCTGCGAATCCTCCTCGGCGAGCCGATAACGCCTGAGCGCGCTGTCCGCTCTTCTGCGCGCCTCGGTCAGATCGACCAGCGCCGTCTTCACGCGCTCCTCGATCGCGGTCGCCGAGTCTCCCTTTTCCTCCACCTGCGCGTAAGCGATGGCGATAAGCGAAAGCTCATCGATGTTTTCCGTCGACGGCTCGAAGCTCACCAGCATATCGCTGAGCGCATAGGAGGCAAGCTCCGACGCGCCGACAGCCTGCGCGCTGATCTCCGCGCGCTTTTCCGCGGCCTTGCAAGCTTCGATCTCCTCCGCAAGCTCCGTCTGCTCCCGCTTCAGGGCTTCGACAGCATCCTGGCTGCCAGTCCCCTCGGCATACTTCTTTTCCGCGTCCGTCAGCAGCGCTTTCACACGCTCCAAATTCTCGTTGAGGGCGGCTTCACGCTCAGTCTGTTCCAGATAATCGATCATTGCGACGGCAAGCTTCGTCGCGTCCGCCGCGCTCTTGCAGGACTCCAGGGCCGTCTCCGGGTCAGAGCCGCTCTTCGCGGGCGCGGACGTCGTTGCGCCGCCGACGCCGTCCATCATGTCCAGCGCGGCAAGGAAGCCCTCCATGCGGTCGTCCGCGTCGTTCGCCGTCATCTTATCGAGGTCCAGCGCGGCGGGAGCCGCCTCGTTGCCGCTCCAGCCGATGAACGCGGCCTCGGCCGCCTTCTCTCCGCTGTTCGAATAGAGCACGCGCACAAAGCACCCATCCAGGGCGGAGGTCTCCGAGCGATAGCTCCCGGCGGGAAGTCCTGCGTCCCGCGGGCCTCCGTTGGCTTCGCCGGTCATCGGCTTTTGATCCGCCGGCCACTGTGCCGCGGAAACATTGTCCATCCCCGGCAGGAGACGGACCCACTCGTCGTCGCCCTCCGGCCTGGTAAGGTATACGGCATAGACCTTGGACGGCTCCTCCTCGGTCTGATAGCTGCAAAGCGCGGTCAGGCCGAGCTCCGGCGCGACGATGAGGAAACCGCCGCCGCTGTCGCTGCCGCGTATCGTCCCCTCGCCCAGCGCGGTGCGCAGGTCGTCGGTCGGGATACCGACCAGCTTGGCGCCATCGATCGTGCCGCCGAAGAACGCTCCGTCATAGATGACCTTGCCCGCCTTGTTCAAAAGGGTGCCGTAGCCGGCCGGCTGGTCGTCCGTCCATTCGCCCCTGTAATAGAGCACACCGCCCTTCTTCCACTGCACGATCCCCTCGGGCTCGCCCTCCTTGAACTCAGCCTCAAGCTGCTGCCCGGGCGCGGGATAAGCCACGCCTGCGCCGCTGTAGACGCCCGCGCTGAAGCCTCCGGTATAGCGCTTGCGTCCGTCCGTCTCATACGCCGTGCCGCTGCCCTCCGGCTGTCCGCCCGCAAAACGTCCCTGATACGAAACGATGCCGGAGGCGAAATAAGCGATTCCTTCCCCCTCCTTCTGGCCGGCGCGGAAACCGCCGTCATAACGCAGTACGCCGTTTTCGTAGAGCTTTCCGTTCCCGTCGTAAAGGTCCTGGGCATACTGTCCCTCATAGACAACAAGTCCGTTCTGAAATGCCTTTCCGAGTCCGGAGCGCACGCCCTCCTCAAACTGGCCCTCGTAAACAGGCTGCCCGTCTTCATAAAGGGTTCCCCGGCCGCTGAATAAGCCGTTGGAAAACTGACCGGAATAAACGAGAACGCCCTTGTCGTAAAGGAGCCCGTTTCCGTTCTGGACGCCGTCGAGGAACTGCCCCTCATAGCTCAAAAGCCCCTCGTCGTCGTAGAACTTGCCCTCGCCCTGCAAAACGCCGTCCTCCAGGCGTCCCGAATAGAGCGGCACCTTTTTCTTCTCGTCCGAATACACGATGACGCGTCCGCTCCAATCCGGAACGCGGCGGTCCTCCTTGAAAAATCGGGCGGTCAGAAAGTGGCTGAGGATAAACGGCCAAACCAGAAAATACACCAAAAGGCCGAGCACGACCAGTCCCAGGGCCACTCGGATCAGAAAGGCCTTGGAGATAAACAATCGATCGGTTTCCAGGTAATCCTCGCGTCGGGTGGGCTTTTGCGTCGCGGACATCGCCCCCTGCATCGTGGAGGAGGCCACCTTGGTCGCGCTGCGCGAAATGTTCGCAAGACGGCGCAGACGGGATGTAACCCGCATAAGCTGGCGCGCCATGAAAGCCCGTATCGTCCGAAGGAAGACGCCAAGCGATCGTCCAAGTTGTGTAAACAGATAACTAAACACCAATCAATCCTCCCAAGGATATCAGATCGCCAATTTGAAGATCCCGCTCCTCAGGATCGTAAAGACCAGCATTCCCACCAGCAGGACGCCCACCGCAATGAGTACGGCCTTGATCGCCGTCTTGCGATAATAGCCTTCCTCGATACAGTAGCGCTGCACAGGGGAGCGCCGCAAATAGCCATCCTCCAGACGGACGGGTTCCTCCTCTTCCTTCGTCTTTTCCCCGGTGAGATCGGAATCTGCGTCGGAGGCTTCGCCGGCATACCTTTTTGCGCGCAGGATCAGGCTTTTATTCTCGTCCATCCCCATGCTGTCCATGGAATCCCGGCGCTCAAGCTTCTTCACTGCCATTGTCATCCCTCCTTGCTTGTCTCACTCCCGTTCGGGTTCAGCACGCACGGGAACGTCGGATCATGCGACATGCGATCCGCAAGGTAAAGATAATACCGTGCGCCGCCATCGAGCGGGTAGTTGTGCGTCAGCTGCAGGAACATGCGCTTCGCACTGGTCGGGTCGCCGCTGTACAGCTCGAACACGCCCTTGGAAAAGTCGCTGACCGACGCGGCCTTCCCCTTGCGGCATCTGTACTCGTCGCCGTCGAACACCTCGTACACGCGAAGCTGCTGGTCGCCGACAACGCATTTGCCCATGTAGCGGTTGCCCTGCTTGCGGCCCTCCGACAGAACAGCCTCCGTGCACAGGATGCCCGCTTCCAGCTGATTGCACAGCTTCACCAGTTCATTCACGACCGTAAAGCTCGGCGAGATCGTCGTCGGCTCCATCTGCTTGCTGTCGCCGACGACGCCCAGCATCACGTTTCCAACGTCCATCGCAACGCGCAGCGTAACGGTGGGCAGCCCGATGTCGGCGCGCGTCTCGTTGAACGACAGAACCTCCTGCTCAATGGCGATCGCCGTGCTGACAACCTCCCCGCTGTTCTCATCCATGACGACATCGAACCCGTCGTAAGAGAAGTGGAACACGGTCCCGCCCTTGCCCGTGGCGATGGACGCCGTGCGCTCGATGACCTCGTTGACGCTGTAGAAGAGGAGCCGGCTCTGCTCCGGAGTCGTGTAGACGGACTCCGGGAACGTGAACCAAACCGTCATAACAGCCATGTGCCGTGCCGCGAAGGAGCTCTTGTCCACCTCTTCGATCGACTTCTTGCCCAGCAGCAGCAGCACCTTCTCCGGCACGAAGCGCCGGTAGGAATGCTCCAGATTCTGCCGTTCAAGCTCTTTTTCACGCAGAGAAACGTCCAGCGAATTGACGATGCTCGCCATTGTTTCCAGCTCGTCGCCCGTGTGCATTTCAAGGCGCTTGCCCTCGCCGCCCTTGGAGATGCGCTCCATCTCCCGGGCAAGCCGCCGCAAATCGCCGCTGATCGTCAGCAGGAACAGCATGGAAATGATCGCGATGAGAAGCACGCCGATGAACATTACGCGCACGGACCCCTCGTCATTGGCCGCCGCAGCGTTGTCCACGCTGATCGAAATGTTCCTGCTTCCCAGCACAAAGGCGTAGCGGAAGGTATTCTCCCCCAGCTCGCATGCCTTTCCGTCACGCTCCGCGTTCTCGGCAAGCGGCGCGTGGAAGCCCGACGTCATCTCCGCCCGGCTGCCGTCCTCCACTCGCCAGAGCTCGTTGCTCTTTTCCGCAACGACCACACGAACGTTGTGATAACCGGCGTCCTCCGGCGACTCAAGCGCGCGGCAGAGCTCGTTCCTGATCGTCGCGTTGTCCGCCGTGTCTCCGGCGAGCTGCTCGACGCAGCGCACCGCGCCGGAGACGATCGATTGATTCTCCCTCAGCGCCGCCTGCTGCGCGGGCTTCGTCGCGTACAGATGGACCACGGAGAGAAAATAGATCAACGCAAGCGTGATCAGCGCGCCGCCGCGAAACACGGCCAGCGGTGTGTAGCCGTGGCGCATGCCGCACAGCAAAAGCCAAAGCAGCGCAGCCAGCAGGAGCCCGGAAACCGCGTATTTTGCAAGAGACCCGATACAACGCGCTGAAGAGGGGTACAGTACCCCTCTCATTTCTTCTGTCCCGTGCTCATCGCAGCGGACAAGTTTTTTCCCATTTACAAGGAAAATCGCACTTTCAGAAGAGGAAATGCTTGCACTGCGAATATCCCCGTCCGACACGGCGTTTCCAAGCCGGTACAGCCGCTGCGACGACTCTCCGGTTGCGCTCACGAAGCACACGGCAAGATTGGATGCGTCTATGTAGTACCATCCGCCCTTGCCTCTGGTAAGTGTGGTGACCGTCTGATCCTTCACAAGATGGTCAAGATTCACTCCGTCCAGCGTGAGCGTTCCGCTACCGCCCAGTGCCGCAAGTCCTCCCGGCAGGGCGTAGAAGGAACGAACCTGTTCCGTTCTGCTGCGCGCCTCTCCCGAAACGACGACGCCTCCGCTCTCTCCGCAGCGATAGCTTGTCAGGTTGACTCCGTCCTTCACGGCGAAGACCGCCTCGCCATCCTCAAAGCCAAACTCCGAAAGTGCGATACGGTCGACTCGCTCGGCATAGGTTTCTCCCCTGCAGGGAACATCGAGCAGCATCTCCGCATCCGTTCCCGGCTTGAGCCGGTAGATGGACAGAGACTCGGCGTTCTGCCCGAATATACCGAGAAAGACCAGATTCTCCCGAACCGGGAAAAGCTTTACGGGCACTCCCCGCTCCAATTCCTCCGGCAGCGACGCGCTCCATACGGAAAGGGCTTTCCCATCTCCTCCCGTATTGAAGAAATGCAGCGCCAGCTTTTGATCCTCCCATCTGGCCGCCGCGCCGATATCATACGGTCCGACACCGACAATCGAGTATTCCTCTTCGCCGTTTCCGTTTCTCAGCACCTGGATATTCTCCGAGATCGTCCCCCATGCAACCAGCAGCATCAGGCTGAAGGAGAAAAGCAGCATCGTCAGGAAAAACATCCAACTCCGTCTGGCGTTCATACATTGCCTCCCCGCTTTATCAGTTTTCGAATCGCACGATACAGCAAGGTCAGGCCCCTGCGGATAAACCCGCCTTTTTTGAATTGCTCCCTCTCCTCGCGCATCTTCGGCACCATCTCACGCCAGTAGGCGTAAAGCGGCACAATGGAGTGAAAATCTCCCCTGTTCAGCCGTTCGTGGAGGGCTCGCTCCGACGCGCAGGAATCCAATCGCAGAGGAAGGATCTTTTTGATCTCATCCGCGGTCAGCAATACCAGCTCGCGCGCATTCATCTCCGCCATCGGCGGAAGCATGTAGCGAAGCCGCACCTTCTCCGCCGTCAGATCGAAGAGGACATTCTCCGAGAGCATCGCCGCGCAGGAAACCTCCGGCGGCAGATTTGCCAGAGCCAGCGCCTCGTGCAGCAGCTGCTCGGCAAAGAGGATCCGATCCTCCCACTTCCACTTGTCACCCAGATAGAACAGCGTATCGATCGCCTGGCCGTTGCAGTCGTCGAATGCGACGATCAGGGTCCCATTCTCCAGGAACATACCGCGAAAAGAGGGGCATTCCTCCTTGCGAATACCGGAACAGATACGCGTGTAGCGGTGCAGGAGTTCTCCCTCGTAGAGGTTGAGCAGGCACAGCGGCGTCTCCCGTTCGGCGATGTCCACCGCCTCAAGCAGCGCATAGTTCTCCTGCGCGCGGATAACGCGCACCACCTTATATCGTTCGCGGATCATCAGCGCTTCCATTGCCGTTCTTACGCCTCCTCCCGCGCCGCATACAGCGCATGATTATTTATTCCACAATGACAAACGCGCTTGCCGACACGCTTTCGTCCGCGTTGCTGATTGCCACGATCTCATAAGTTCCGGCAATCTCCGGCGCCTGATAGATACCGTTGTGATCGATCACGCCGCCGTTCTCTTCCTTCACGCTCCAACGAACGCTCTTGTCCTCGCTGCCCGTGACCTCCGCCTTGAATGCGAGCGTTCCGCCCGCGGCGACCCTGGAGAACTCCGGCGTCACGGAAATCGCAAGCTTTCTCTTCGCCATGATGCGATCCGTGTCGCGCTCAGGCTTCTGGGCGAAGTAATGCACGGACAGGCGGTTGCCCTCCACCATGTCATGCAGCCACAGGCCGATGCGCATCGTGCCTCTGCGCGGATAGACCACAGCCGCCGCCTCGACCCAGGGAACGCCGGCGGGCATGGCCTTCGACTTGCTCTTGACGAAGATCTCGCTGTTGCCGAAGCAAAGCGCCGTCTCGTCCTGCGCGCTGTGATCCTCAAACTCCACGCTCAGGCGCACGTCCACCGTGCCCGGCCCGAGTCCGTGAGGGATCTCCTCGGAGTAGACCTTGCTGTTCACGCGCATACCGCCCGGCAGGGTCAGGTCCACCGTACCGTGGCTGACCGCATAGTCGTACTGCTCGGGCGAGGGAATGCCGAAGTCAAAGTGGAGAGCGCCGGAGGAGGGCTGATAGTTTGCCTTGATATCCGGCTTCTGCCAGTATTCAAGCGCTCGGACGGAGGTCGTGACCGTCAGCTGGCCGCTTTCCCCGGAGGCGCTTGCCTCCTGCGCGACACGCTGCTCGAAGGGCAGGTTCGTGGCAGAGACAAGGAATACGCTGCCCGCCGAATGCAGCAGCTCAAGCTTGGCGAGATAGATGGGAAGATCGCGTCCCCTGAGCCGGCGGTCCAGATTATCCACCTGATTCTTGCGTTCGGCAAGCTGCGCCTCATTGCGGCAAAGGTAGCAGGACGCGTCCACCTCAACATAGTTCTTGTAGCGATGGCTGCCCAGCTCAAGGTCGATCTCGCCGCCCGAGGGCAGGAAGGGACTCTGCACGTCGCTCATCTGGCGCGCCTTCATGCGGAAGGTCGTCCGATAGACGCGGCGCTTCTCCTCCGGGCTCTCGTGGAACTCCAGATGAACACGGCCGTCCTCGCTGTCGATAAACGAGCTGTCGCCCGTAAGCTGGAAGCTGACGGGGGGCGTATTCTCACTCTTGACGACGAGCAGCTCCACCATGAACTCGCGCCCCGCGCATACGGCCTCGGGGATCGCGAGCACAAGGGAAAGCTCGTCGCTGGTGTAGATCATGGAAATGTTTTCCTTGCCGGACGCCTCCATCAACGCGCGATAATCGGGATTCTCCGTGGTCAGGAAGAGCTGTGCGCCCTCGCGCGTCAGATTGCACTGACGGCCGTCGCTCGTGTCCGCGCCGACCGCGTTCACCGGCTCCATGTCGGTCTCCTCGTAGCGCAGGCAGAGATATGCGCTGTCCTTGCCCTTGAGCGTCTCCTGCCCGTCAATCATCTGAAGCTTGCGCAGCAGCGGCTCCTCCACCACGACCATACGGCCGAGATAGTCGAGCGCCATACCGCTTTCAATGAGCAGCGTGGAGTCGTCGCTGATGCTCACGCCAAGGCCGCAAACGACGCCGGCGCCATAGGTCAGGCGGTTGAGCAGCTGCGCCGAGTGGCGCATATAGGTCTGTTCTTTTTCAAAGTCCCTTACCGTCAGGAGCTTGCCGTAAAAGTACCGGTTGCGCTCGATCGGGAAAAAATCCGTATTACCGCTCATGATCCGTTCCTCCAATAGTTGTATCATAATGGATTGTTACAGACTCGTCAATAACTGCCGGAACATAATTTCCAATCCGTGAGTTGAGCCCGAGGTAAGTATGCCAGTCCAGCTGTACGCAGGGCTTGAGCAGGATCAGCTCCATCTCGGTCTCAGCCGGGATCAGCTCCTCCATCTGCTCGATGAAATCCTCCATCTGCCGCTGCTCCGTGAACGCCCCCTGCGGCAGCAGGAGGAAGAAGCGGTAGGGATCATCTCCGTAGAGTCTCCGATACAGCTCCGGGTTTTTGCAGGAGGGATCGTTCGGATCGACCGAGAAATGCTCGATGATCCAGGGCAGCTCGCCGGACAGCCGCCGCGCGCTTCGCGCGATGCCGCGCGGCGTGTACATCGTTTCGTACTCCTCAAGCACCCCGGGAAGCCGGTTCCGCAGCTCGCGATCCCCTTCGCCCCGGTCGGCGCAAAGCCAGAGCGCGAGATATCGCAGCATTTCCCCGCTCGCATTCATCGGGTCGAGCTGGCGCTCCACCTTCTCGATCTTCTCCTCCAGATCCTGCTCCATCGCGGTGAAGATGGAAAGATAGCGGTATGTGAAATCCTGCTGCTGATAGATGGCGGGCAGATAGTCCGTCATATGATCCCCGCCTATCAGCAGGCGAATGGCGTTCACGCAGGGCTTCTTCGCCCCGCCGCCGACAAGCTCGACGGCAAGCCAGATATAGCGTCCCCTCTCTCTGAGCCACAGGTCGTCCCCCGAGGCGTCAGGATCGCCGAAAAGCTCCTGTGCCGCGCCCGGCATCTGCTCCCGCTCCGCCAGGAGGCTCCACTCCTTCCACTCCGAATCGTCAGACGCTCTGGCGTACACCTTCACGGCAGACTCATCCGGTATCTCGGCGTCGAGCTTGATGCGCCCCCAACGGAAGCCGTCCTCCCCACTGTCCAGCGGGGGAAGGAATGCGGTGCCGACAAAGGCGTCCGCGCGCAGGCGAAGCCGGTCGTCCTGCGGCTCCACGGACCAGAAGATGCCGCCGCTCCACTGTTCGCTACAGCAGAGGTTCCAGTATTTTTGCATCACGCTCAAGGGTGTCTCACCTTCTATCGTTCGTCAGGACGATATCCGCCCGACGCAGACTCAACACGGTATCCGGCGGAACGGTCAGATCGCCCGCCGCGGTCTGATAACTGCCCTGGTCCATGCCCCGGAACTCGATCTGGTCGATCTGAAGCACGCCGGGAATCTTTTGCAGCGCCGCGGCCAGCTCGTCCCGGCTGCCCGGCGCGCCGATCCGCGCCTCCTTCGGCACGAAAAATTTACTGACGGCCTCGCGCACGTTTTCCAATCGGAATCCTGCCTCGCCCCGGATGCGTATGGAGACGGAGAAATCCGCGTAACGTACCGGGATCGCCTCTGTACGGATGCAGATCGTACGATACCGCTCCAGCTGGCGGGACACGGCGGCAAGAAACCGCTCGTCCGCCGCCGGCTTGGGCTCCTCGCTCTCCGGCAGTACCGCGACCGAAACGCAGGCGGGAATGTACTGATGTCTCTGGTGCGCGTTGAATCCCGGCAGCGCCTTTGCGCCGGCCACGCGGATACCCGGCGTCTCCCGTGCGCGCTGTTCATAGTCGGCGGCGGAAACGCACTTTCTCGTATCCTCAAGCCTCCGCAGCAGGCGTCCGCGCCCCTCGGCGGAGGTTTCCTCGTCCCGTCCGCCCCATGCGGCGTCGTTATAGACCGGTTCCTGGTCGTCCGCGAAGACAAGGCCGGCCTCCGCCGGGATATTGCCGCCGGACAGGAGGGATACGATCTCCTCCACGATCAGCATGGCGCCGCTGCCCGCGCAGGGGATCGCGCCGTTCAGCCCGTCGCCGAAGGTAATGGTCTCGCGCCGGCGGTCGTAGGAAAAGACGTGATCGCGCGGGCCGCAGTTGGAAAGATCCTCCACGCAGCTCCAAACGGCGGGGCGCACCTTTCCGTCTTTGTAAAGCGTCTGGCACATGAGCGTCAGACGCTCCGTCAGCACGCCGCAGCCCTCCAGATTCAGCTGCACGCTCTCTCCCGGCAGCCCCTTCAGGTCCAAAAGCAAATTGTGCAGATGCAGGGGATCGAGACAGGCGATCAGCAGGTTTTCCCCGCCGTCCTCCGCGGCGCCGGTGGTGTCCAGCTCCACCGCGACGCCCAGCTTCCCACGTGTAAAGCGGAACTGGGACACCTGTCTCCATCCGGTCTTCTCACGCAGAAAGACCGCGGGCTCGGCATGTACCGCCTGGGCGCTGTCGACCGTCACCTCACAGGCGGGCACGCCCTCCACGGTGAAGCGATAAACGCGCGCACGGCTCTCGGTCTGGAGCGCGCGGTAGCGTCCGGCGCTGACGCCGCCGAGATGCACCCTTTCCTCGCAGCCGGGCTCGCTCTGCGAGATCCGCAGCCAGTAAAGGCCGTCCTCGCCCGGCTGCCATGCCTCCGAGACCGGAAGCGTCACATAGCCGCTCCAGCTCAGGGCGAGCGTCTCGTCCTTCAGCGGCTCCACGCTTCCGACGCCGGTCATTTCCCACACGAGCGTCCGGGGAGGCTCCGTCAGGATGTCGGGCGCGTTGCGGCGCACTCCCGCGGAGGCAGCCACATCGAACCAGAGCCGAAGCTTTCGCTCTCCCCGCCGGGAGAAGCCCAGCAGCAGCGCGCTGCCGTCCTCCCCGCCGAAGGCGAAGGGAAGGATCGGCGTTCCGCCGGAAAAAAGGTTCGTCAGATCTGCCGTTCCCTTGCCGCCGGGAAGTTTGATCGCAATTTTTTCAAGGATCGCACGATCCTTCGGGATCGGCTCCGACAGCTCGAAGGCGGTGCCCTGCGGCGTCAGCAGTCGGGAGAGCATCGCGCGCGGCGGCGCCTCCGGCGGGATCTCAAGCGCGCATTCCGCCGCTCGCTCCGTTCCGAGACGAACCCCCGCCAGCTCCAGCAGCTTGCGTTCGATCGTCGGGGTGATCTGGTTCATCTCATACTGCTGGCCTTCCTTGAACCAAGCCATCAGCTCCAGCAGGGTGATGCCGGGGTCGTGCTCGTTATGGTCGGTCCACAGGGGACACAACCATGGCAGCCGACCCTCCGCCTCCTGCATGATATCCTGGAATCGCTGATCGTCAAGATTCCGCGATTGCAGCACACGAGTCCCCCCTTCCTGTGAGTATTTGATCGAGCATACTATGTTCCATCCTGTTCAGCCGCTCGGCGGCTCCGTTCAACTCAGGCGCACCAGATGGCGGCCGCTCTCCACGACGCCGTAGGGGAAATCGCTGTCCGCGCTCAGCGGCGCGAGGAGGCTCCGTCCCTCAAAATCATACGATGCTTCCACAAGGATCCTCTTGATCAGCGCCACGTTCTTCGTATCTCTCACGACGCTCCAGACCTCATTGAGATGGATCTGCTCGCCGATCGGCCGGCTCTTCCAGGTTTTGCCGATCAGCTCCTCCAGCCTGCGGACGATCTCCTGCTGCGTCTCCGCCGCAAGCTCCGGATGCTCTGTCTCCACGGTCACGGAGGTGTTGACATGCAGCACCGTCGCGGGACAAACGTGCAGATGCTTTTCCTCAGTCAGACAGCAGGGGCTCCGTGTCTTCAGGAGCTCATAGACCTTACGGCACAGCCGCTCCGTCTCCTCCTCGCCGCCGCCGAATCCGGTGATAACGACCGTCACCTGTCCGGGTGCGCGTGCGCCGCGTTCGTCCCGTCCGGGGAAGCAGCGCACATGGCTGACCTGTGGGAACCGCTCAAGGACGATCTCCTCGTAGTCCCTGCGCCCCGCCGCGCGGCCCCGGTTGCGCAGATAACGGCTGCCGCGCTCCTCGATCTGTCCCATGTGCAGCCGTCCCGTTCCGCCGCTCATGGGCGTCAGATTCCGGACGCTGCTTACCTGCGGCATCGACGTCAGCAGGGAATTGACCGTCCCCGCCGGGACATTCCCGCGCGGACCGCCGCCGCTGGAATAGCGCACCCTGATGTTATGATCTCCGGTCGGCGGAACCCTGCCCTGCCGTCCGTCGCCAAAACGGATCTCGCCCTGATAGGGCATGAGCGAGTAGACTCTGTCGTTCGGCCCGGCAAGCGCCAGATCGGAAACACGATCCCAGCGCACCCAGCAGTGGGTCAGGATGTGCTCCTCCTTCTCCACGCGGAGCCCGTCGCTTCCGCGGCTCTGTGTCAACTCCGCAAGCTCGGCCGTTGAAATGGCCGACGCCTCATCCACCCAGACCTCGCTCTCCTGCACGGGAGTCGACAGCAGGAAAACGCGCTTGCCCGCCTCGTAAATCCCGGTGTCGAACAGCTGCTCCGGCTCCCGCTGCTTTTGCAGGGCGGAGACAGTGTTTGGCAGCACCGCCGCGACCGCGGGCATGGTCCCCTTCTTATCCTCGCTCCGGCAGAGGCGCAGCCAGCAGCCGGAAACGCCGAACAGCTCCGCCTCGGGAAGCGGGTCGGACAGGAAGAGGAACATCTCCCCGCTGTGAAGCAGGCAATCTGTGCGATCCACGGCGCGGGCGGGCTCAAATGCCTTTCCGTTCCAGAACTCCCACAAAAGCTGCCCGCTCAGGCGGGACCGCCCTTCCACCTGGAAGCGGAGGGAAAGCGGCATCGCGTGCGGGGACGCGTCAAACCGGAAATACATCGACGCGGCCTCATCCTGCATAACCGACAGCGCGGGAAAGCTCAGATGCGCGATCAGATTCGCGTCCGGGAGGCTGTACCGGCGTCCGTTGTTTTCGGAAAACAGCCACGTCGGGTTGATGCCATGGTCGTAGCTCCAGACGAAGGTCGCATTCTTGACGAATGGGAGGATCCAGCGCTGATAGAAGGAATACGGATTGCTGATCTCCACCACGCGCGCGCGGATGTAATAGCCCGTCTCCGCGTTGACCTCCGTCTCCACAATATCGTCCGGAACCGTGAAGCGCACGTCCAGCGAACCCTCGCGCTTGCAGGAAAACGGGTTTTTGTCCCCTCTGACGGTCAGATTTCGCCAGCCGAGGCCGTTGTAATACTCCCAAAGGACCTGCGTCACCGCCACGTCGTCCGGTTTCCGCTCGATGGCGCTGCGCTTGTCGATGATCGACTGTGTAAAATTGTACTGTGCCGTCTGCGCCTCCGGCTCGTCGATGACAGGCACGATGTCGAGGTGCAGCATCGCCTCCGCGCCGCGTTTTGTCAGCGCGGCGTCGCTGCGCAGATAGAAGAAGTCGTAGGGAGCGGGCCTGCGCCCGAAGCAATAGCCGCCCTCCTCAAAATCGATCGGGAGATCGTCGGAGTAGACGCTCTGCGCCTTACAGGGCGCAAGCGGCGCGGAAGAAAGCTCCACCGCGTCCAGGATCAGCTCTCCGGAGGGGTGTCCGGCACAGCAAATGCAGATGTGCCCCTCCTCATCCGGCTCCAGAGCGAGACTGTCCTTCTTTTCAAGGATCAGTCTGCCCCGCTCCGCGCGGACGCTGTCAAAGGGAATGTCCACGCCATCGTGACGGAACGACCACTCCAGATTGCCGTCGGTCAGAAGCTTCGCGGTATCCTCCTCCATATGCCGCACCTCGCGGTGGAGAGAAAGCTCGATCCGAGCGGGCGCGTCAAGGCGCAGGACGTCGTTTTCGCACAGCAGCAGGCGATGGCTCTGCAGCTCTTCCCCGACGGGTTCAAAAAAGCGCTGCGGCTTCGCGGAGAGGTCAAGCCTGCGGAAGCTGTCCGCCCGCCCGTCCACATAGTAGATATCCTTCAAACGCGCGGGCGTGATCTGGATGGAGCGCTCCGTCTCAAATACGATGTTTTCCCCTTCCTCGTCCGGCGTGAAAATCTGCGTGCCGGCAGGAACCGAGGCGGGCTCCGTCGCGTTGTCGTGGGGCTCGAAAAGCATCGTGCCGCCCGCGGACATGGGTCCCGGCTCCTGAAAGCCGATCTGGTTGAGAAATTCGACATACAGCTTTTCCGGCAGAGCGTTGAGCCTGTCGACGGTCTGGCAGTACATCTCGGCAAACAGCTCGGCAATGGCCGCGCCGGCGTCGTCCTCCGTCCGCTCATAACGCCATTCCGGGGTATAGCTCTTGGCCAGCGCCCGTATCTTCGCACGCAGCTCCTCCGGGCTTCTGGGGTCCAGCGTGGGTCGGTTCATACGGCGCCACCTCCCTCAGATCCCTCCGTACGATAGAAGGGATAGACGCGGTTAAAGCGGTTGTTGGTGCTTCGCACGCAATAGCTGACCTCCACGTTGATCGCGCCCTCAAGCCCGTCGGCGCTCCGGCAGACCACGTTGATCTCATGGATGCGGGGCTCAAAATAGCCCAGAGACTCCCGCAGCTCGGTGGCAAGGCTCTCCCAGGTGGTATTCGAGTCCGTCGCAAAAATATAGTCCATCACGTTCGAGCCGAAGTCCGGACGCATGAGGCGCTCGCCCTGTGTCGTCTTCAAAATAATGCCGATGGCCTCCGCAATGTCCTCTTCTTCGCTGACCATGGCGATCTTTCCGGTTTTGGGATCGACCTGAAGAGGGAATTTCAGGCCCTTGCCCATGAATTCCTTCCCGTTCAACCTGTCCTCGCCCCCCTCGTTGGTGTCAGTTGATCTTTACGACCGCTCCCTTGAGCGTCGCGGGTCCCGAGGCTTCGAGCGTCATCGTGCCGTCCGCCTTGACCTCCGCGGTCGCACCCTTGGCGCCGAACTTGCCCTTGGCCTTGTTGTCGATATTCGCGCCGTCAAGCGTGATCGTCGCACTGCCCTTCGCCGTGATGTTGCCGCTCTGCTCCAGCGTGATCTTGGTCTCGCCCGCGCTGAGCTCAAGCTTGGTCTTTGCCTTGAGACTGACCTCGCCGCCCTGGAGGTCCATCTTAAGCGCATTGTCGCCGTTCTTGTCCTGGATCTTGATCAATTTGTTTTCGTCGTCGATCTCGATGATCGTGCCGGACGGCATCGTCAGCGTAACCTTCTGCTTTCCGCTTTCATCGTGCAGTTGAAAATCGATATCCTGCGGCGTCTTGAGGCAGAAGTCCTCCGCCTTTCCGTCCGCGATGTCAATGGGCGGGGAGGATTCCGTGTTCCAGAAGCTTCCCAGCACGATGGGCCTGTGCGGATCGTCGTCGATATAGGCAAGCACCGCCATATCTCCCACCTGTGGAAAGAGGAACAGTCCGCGGCTTTTGCCTCCCATCGGCGTCATCACATAGCACCAGTCCGTTTCCTCATCGTCCGCGGCGCCGATGGGAAGACACTTGACCCGGTTAAAGCTTTTTTCGTCATTGATGTTTGTGATCTTCGCAAGCGTCAGTCCGAAATGGGACATCTCGCGTCCCATCAGGGTGCCGGAGGTTTCCAGCAGCGCATCCAGCTGTTCGGACATGCTCATAGCTTCGCCCCCTTCACCTCAAAGGAGGTGGTATAGGTCTCCGTGGTAAATTTATGGCACACCTTTGTCAGAAAGTAGCTCCCGTTTGCCTTTGTGTTCGCGCCGTCGATCTTCAGGTAGCGCCCGGGGATCAGCTCCGGGATCCCGACGCATTGACCCTCGCCGGAGATAAAGCCCATGGCGATGCCGTTGAGCCTGTTCTGTGCCAGCTTTTCGCACTCCTCCTGCGTTCTGACGAACTCATTGTATTCACGCAGCACCGCGTCCTTGAGACCGCTGACATACTCGGAGGCGGATTTGCCGGATCCGCCCACCGTGACGTCCGAGGCCGTCCCCGAGACCGGTTTTTCGTTGATGTCACGGCCGCGTACCTCGACCTTGCCCACCTGGTGCGCAAGCGACACGCGCTTGACAAAGCGATCGATGCTCAGGCCCAGCGTCAGCGTCAGGATCGGCGAGGTCTTGGTCACGACGGTGTCAAAGATCATCTCGCCGTCGATCGCAAGGAGTGTCGCGCCGTAGCGCTGCGCCATCAGGCGAAGAAATTTCCAGTCGTCCAGCTGCTCCTTGATGATGGGCGTTTCAAAGCCGCTGAGCGAACCGACCTTGACGCTTTTCGCAAAGCCGGCGGACACGCTCTTTCCCAGCAGCGACTGCACGATCTGCTTTGCCTGCTTTTTGCCCGCGTAAAGAGGCTCGCGCATACTCATCAGATATCCCAGCCCGTCGAGCCCGTTCACGGTGATGCAGGGCGCGCCTTCCGCGTCGAATTCGAAGGAAAAATCGTCCACATATCCGTAAAACAGCTCCTTGCGCTCCACATAGCCGCCCTCTACGACCAGCTTCGCGCCGGGTTTGACGATATCCTCCAGAGAGTTTTCCCACTTGTGATTCTTGTAATCGAACTGCCCCTTTACCTGAAACGTGCAGCCGCCGGAGGTTCCCTCCGCGCTGAGTTCTATCTCCAAGCTGGGGATGATATACTTGCCGCCCTCCAGCTTAGTCCCGCCTACGGTAATATCAAATCCCGGGGCTGTAAAATTATCATACTTTTTGCTGAGTTGGGAATAGGTGTAGCTTCCCTGGTCCAAGGCCATCCCCCCCTATGGCAAGCCTCCGTGCGTCCGCGGCGCGCCGCCGTGGATCATATCCCCGCGCGCACGGATGTCTGCCGGCCTGTCTTTCGCGTCCGCCTCAAAGAGCGGCGGAGCGGAGAAAAATCCTGTCGCCTCAAAGCAAAGCCGGGATATTCAGCATCTCCCCGGTGCGCAGCTGGCGCGGATTGGAGATCCCGTTCGCGGCCGCAATGTGTCTCCATTCGCCCGCGTCGCCGTACTCCCGCGCGGCGAGCGCCCACAGCGAGTCTCCCTGGCGGACCGTATGGTACTTGGTCGTATCGGGAGAGTTGGGCGGGTCCCACTTGAACAGCTTGTCGATCTCGCGGTGCTCGATAAACGAGCATTTCAGGCGTGCGCGCACGGCCTGTCCCTGTTCGTCGAACTTGATGAACTGCTGCGTGCAGCTGGAAAGGAAGCAGCGGAACTGCAGCTTGGACCACTTGATCTTCAACAGCGGCGGACGGTGCTCGTCGCTGTCGCGGTGCAGCAGATTCGTCACCTTTTTGGTGTATTCGCGCACATCGATCTGGTTTCCGGCGGAGGGCAGCAGGCTGTTGGCGGCAAATTTCAGACTGTCTCCGAAATCGCCGCCGACCTCCGCTCCGGCGTAGATGCTGTCGAAGAAAAGCTCGAAGGTCAGCTTCTCCGCGCCGCCGCTCTGGAACTGGACGATCGGCGCGTCCGCGCCGAGCAGGGGCACCTCCCCATACTTGACGGTTTTTTCCTGCGTGTAGCTCTCCGGATTGTAGAGGACGGTGAACGACTCGCTGTCGTCGTCCAGATTTTTGATCTCCATTTTTTCCAGCGGCATCAAAATATTCGGATTTGGCAAACCCACAAACACGACGGCATTCTCCCCTTTCGTGTCATTTTTCATCTGCCGCTCCGCCGCATCTCACGGCGAAGCCGCTCCTCGATCAGCCGGTAGATCTTGTCCGCCGTCCGCTGAAGCTCGGCGTCGCTCATACCCTGCTGCGGCTGAATGGCGTTTTCCGTCTTTTCTCCGCGTTCGCGGAACTGGATCTGGGCGGGGCGCATCATCCCGCTGTCCGAATCTGCCGCGGGCATGAGGGACGGCATCGCGCCCGGCGCGCTCCAGCTGATCGTGCCGGCGGCTTTCTTTCCCGTCCCGCTCTGGCGGAAGGTCGCCTCCGCCTTTTCCCGATCCACGCCCGGCCTGTCCAGCAGCTCCTGTGCCCACGCGGGAAGCGCGTTCTTCTGCTTCTGCGCCGCGGCGCTCCTGTCCTGTGATTCGCTCGCGGCATGCAAAGGCGCATATCTCAGCTTTGCCGCCCCCGGTGCCTTGCTCCGCGCCGCGCCGCGCTTTGCGTCCCCGGTTCCCCGCTCGCCGGCGTCGGTTCGCTCCGCCGAAGCGGTCATGCGGATATCCCGTGCCGTCGTTGCGAGCCTGTGCTGCGTCTGCTCTGTCTTACGTCCGGAGCGGCGCGTATCGGAAAGCTCCGCCGCCGTCAGGCGGAAGGACTCCCGTTCCGGCGTCTCCGGGGCGGAAAACAACTCCGCGGTGTCGCGATCCAGATAGCGGATCGTCGTCTCCTCCATGCGCGGCGCCTCGCCCGGCAGCGCGCGAGCCGTCTCACCCGCTCCGCTTTCCGCCGCCCGGACGTGTTCCTCGTTCTCCGGCTCCGCTGCATCCTTTTTCGGCTCTGCGCGGCTCTCGCTCCGAGTCGCCTCACGCGGCGCGGCTTTCGCCTTCGCCGCCCTTGATGTTTTTTCGGTTGCCGAACGCGCACCGCCCGGTTCGGCTTCGGCCTGCTCCGCGTCCTCGCGGTAGGTCAGCTTCGCCTCTCCCGGATAGCCCGCTCTCTCTTCGCTCGGCAGCGCGCGCGCCGTTTGCTCCGGCTCCGCCGCCTCCGT
>CAMVAV010000027.1 GCA_947165595.1 uncultured Clostridia bacterium
GCGTGGAGTTGCCGTCCGCCTTCTGCGTCGCGTTGTCGGCAATCTGCCGCGTGTCGGCGGTCGGCTGCTGCGGCTGCGTGGGCTGCTGCGGCTGGGTCGGCTGCGCCGTGCCGCCGTTTGCGTCCGCCGTGCCGCTCGCGAGCTCCTGCCCGTCGGAGGAAAGCGTGGAGCTGCTGCCGCTGTTTTGGATATCCACGCCCTTGGAGGTGTCCACGTCGTTGAAGGTCACGCTGTTGTCCTTGCCGGAAACGGTGATATCCGCCGTGCCGCCGCTCGTCGTGACGTTCGCGCCGTTATTGGTCGGCGTGACCGTGACCTCGGGAGCCCTGGTCTCGACGGTCGTGCCGAAGAGGCTGCCGCTTGTCTTGTCGGACGCGACGGCGAGCGAGCCCTCCGTGCCGTTCGTCTTCGCGGTGACGGTGCCGTCCGGGTTGACGGTCACTTCGGTCGCGCCGCCGGTGATGAGCGCGAAGGTGTCGGCGGTCTGCACGCTGGCGTTCGTGCCGCCGCGGCTGCGCACGCGGATGGACTGGCCGCTCTGTACGGGGACATAGATCACGGTCTCGCCGCTGCCGGACTCTCCCCCCGTTTCGACGGGAAGATCGCCCGTTTTCTGCTCGCCGCGGATCGACGCGCTCCTGCCGCCGACCTCGAGGTCGACGTCGCCGTTGGTATGAATGACCGCCTCGCCCGAAACGGGCGCGGGATAATAGAGATTGGCGTTGTACAGGGTCTCCGCCTTGTCGATGCGCGTCAGATAGGTGTTCGCGTAGTCCGGGAGCGAGACCTGACGCATATCGTCGATGTAGAGGTGCCGCGTCTCGTCGGGACAGTTCGGGTCGTAGACGCTCACGTCGTACCCGGCGTTCTTTTCCTCCACCTTGAACGCGAGCACGGCGTGGCCGCGCAAGACGAGCTCTTCCGCCCTGCCGCTGACTTTGGTGAGCCGGAAGCGGACGACCACGGGGCTCTGCGGGTCGTCCTGCAGGGACTTGACGAGCTTTAGCGCCAGCTGCTCGCTCAGATCAAGAAGCTCGGATTCCCTGTACCGGGTATTGTTGTCCGCGATCTGATAGTATGTGATCGTGCGCATCAGCGGCTCGTTCTCCACGGGCGCGGTCAGATCGAACACCTTGGACGCGGTACCGAAGCGGTCCAGCGCGATCAGCTCCTCAAAGAAGAGCCCGCTCATAACGGACATGCCGAGGCAGGAGCCCTGCCAGCCCTCGCTGAGAAACGCGTTGACCGCCGCGATCTGGCTCGCCTTGCCGCTGCCCGTCAGGCTGTTGTAGGCGGTGCCGTCGAGCATCGCGCCGTAGGTGCCGGGTTCAAAATACCGGCCGCCGAAGATGCGGGGCCGCGCGGATGCGGACAGAAAGGAGCTTTTCGCGTTGGGAAAGCTGAAATTGTCGCGCTTGATCGTGTATTCCCTGCCCTGCGGCGCGCTCGGGGCGCTCCCGACGCGCTTGAAGGAGTACTGCGCGGAGCCGTACTCGTCGGATTCGCCCAAGCCGACATAGCCGTTGCCGAGTCCGCCGACGGTCACCTTTTCCCATTTGTTGATGACGATGAACCGTCCGACAAATCCGTTCGGGGCGAAGGGATTCTCCAACTGGAACTTCGCGGTGTCCCAGACAAAGTTTTCCAGCCGGAAGTTCACGTTGCCCTGATCGTAGTCCAGCTTGTCCACCACGACGTCCGCGGTCAGATGTCCGTAGTTCTGAGACCCGAATGCGAGATACGCCTTGTAGGAGTCAGGGTACTCCTCCTTCAGGTAATCCTTGTCCTCCTTGCCCTTGAAGGCAAAATTGCTGCGGGTGAAGGTGACGTCCGCCTTTTTTGCGGTCCGGTTGACGACCGCCGTGATCGTCACGGTAAATTGGACGTGGCTGTCCCCGGTGGTTTTTACCGCCTCAAAGGTAACGACGTCGTCCGCCGCCCGCGTTTTCGGCGGCAAAAAGCCCAGCGCGAGGACAAAGCATAAAAGCAGCGCGAGAAAACGTGTTGTCTTTTTCATGGTCATAGCCTCCTGATATAATATAACCGTGTCGTCAGGTATCGCGACGCTTTTCTTGTCACAGCCTGACGATCTGTTCGCCGCCGTTGCCCCACGGCAGCTTTTTGACCGGGCCGCATTTTTCGCCGGGGCGGCGTTCTTCGGCGGCGCGCACGGCGTCCGAGTCGATCATCGCGCCGCCGTTCGCGTCGTAGCCGACGATGAACTCGCTGCCGTCGCCGTAATAACTCGCGCCCGCCTGTGAAAAAGCGCGGCCGATGGCGTCGGAATCGACACAGCGCCGGCCTTCGTCGCTTCCGTGGCAGTCGAGGCAGGTAAAGTCGGTGTAGTCTGACATGCCAATTTCCTCCGCTCACTTTTTCTCGCGCACGAGGTAATACACGCCGGTGGGGTTGCTGTATCTGGAAAGCAGTTCGTCGTTCCAGCGGCAATCGAGCGTCAAATACGTGTCTCCGTGGCAGAAGAAATGAAGTCCGTTCATGTCGTCGTCCGCGCCGGAGGCATAGCGGTCGTAAAACGCCGTACCGTAGGGAATGCCGTCGGTCTCGCCGCCGAGCGGGAGCGAACAGGCGAGCTTTCCGGAAGTCCTCGACATGACAAAGCCCTGATAGTAGAGCCCTTCGGCGTTTCTGTCACAGTCAATGTAGAACACCGCCCTGCCGTCCGAACGGACATATTTGCCGGAGATGAAATATCGGTTCCGGGAGCCCTCGCCGCTCCAGCTCCAGTCCTTCGGCGTGAAGCCGGTTTGGTCGTTGTCGGCGCGCACGGAGACGCCGCCCGATGTCTGCTGCGGCCGGGGCTGCGCGGTCTCGATGACGCCGCCGGAGTAGCCGGACTTCTCGCCCACGACGCTCTCGAACATGCGAAGCATCGTGGCGACCGCCTGCTCCGTTGTAAACGTGCCGGTCGGCGAGAAGTTGCCCTTATCGTCGCCGCCCATCACGCGCGCGCCGCTGTAGGGGGATGTGACGGAGCTGATCTTGTTGATGTAGGTCTGCGCCCAGTTGTTCGGCGCGTCGTTGAAGCGTTTGGCGCCGGACTCGGAGGTCAGCTTGCCCAGCAGCTCCGCCATTACGACGAGCATCTTTGCAGCCTGCTCGCGCGTGATCGTGTTATCGGGACGGAACGAACCGTCCTCGAAGCCGCTGACGATGCCGACGCCGTAGGCAAACGCCACCGCGGGGTCGCTGTACTGCGAGGCATAGACATTATTCGGTTTCGAGGCGTACTTTGCCATATCCGCGTCGCTCATGCCCGTCGCCGCCTTGACCGTGTTGTAGACGAGCTGCGCGAACTCCTTGCGCGTGATGTTGCCTTGCAGCTTGTCGAAAAGCGCCTCCGGGATGATGCCGAGCGCGTCCGCAAGCGCCAGCTCCTCCTCCGCCCACGGGCTGTACTTCTTATTCCTGCAGCGGGAGCGGAACTGCTCTGTGGTGTCGCCGCTCTTTTTGCGATTGTCCACGATCTGCGTGGAGTTGCCGCCCGCCTTCTGCGAGGCGTTGTCCCCGATTTGCTGTTTGTCTGCTGCGGGCTGCTGCGGTTGCGCCGCCTCGGTCTTTCCGCCGTCGGCTGTCGCCGTGCCCTTGGCAATCTCCTGCCCGTCGGAGAAGAGTGTCGTGTTGCTGCCGCTCGACTTAATTTCAACGCCCTTCGAGGTATCGACGTCCTCGAACGTCACGCTGTTCTTCTCGCCAGAGACGGTGATGTCCGCCGTGCCGCCGCTCGTCGTAACGGTCGCGCCGTTCGCGGTCGGGGTGATCGTGATCTCGCCTGCGCTCGTCGTCACGGTCGTGCCGAACAGATCGCCGCTTGTCTTGTCCGCCGCGACGGCAAGCGTGCCCTCGGAGCCGTCCGTCTTGGCGGTGACGGAGCCGTCCGCGTTGACGGTCGCTTCCTCCGCGCCGTCGGTAAAGAGGACGAAGGTATTGTCCGTCTGCACGCTCGCGCTCGTGCCGCCGATGCGCCGCACGCGAATAGACTGCCCGCTTTTCACGGGGACATAGATCACGGTTTCGTCGCTGCCTTCCAGCTGTTCCGCCGTAACGTCCTGACTGCCCGTGATTTGACCGTTCTGAACGGTCGTGGTCTTGCCGTCGGTCTCGATCTCCACGCCACCGTCCGTGGTGACCATCGCAACATCCGGCGGGAGCTCGGGATAGCTGAGCGTGACGTCGTAGAGATCCCTTGCCTTGTCGGCATTCCTGAAATACGGGTTGTTGTAGGGTGCGAAGGATGCGTCGCCGTCCTCTGTGAGATAGATATGACGCGCTTCCTTTGGCTCGTTCGGGTCGTAAACGCTGACGTCGTATTTGTAACCCCCGCTCGCGTCCTCCACCTTGAAGGCGAGCACCGCGTGGGCATGCCACACCCGCTGCGCCCCGTCGTCCTCCGAGAATGAAAAGCCGACAACCACGGGATGCTCCGGGGCTTCCTTTAACGATCTGGCGATGCTCAGCGCTGTACTCCGGCTGCCGGGAAGATCGGTGCTGTGCCGCTTCTCATAGCCGAGGAAATCATAGTTCATAATGACCTGATAGTACGTCAGCGTCCGCGCCAGCTCCTCGTTGTTCGCGGGTTCGGTGAAATGATAGGGGTCCGATCCGACGGCGAACTGCCTGGGCGAGAGCTTCTCCTCGAACAGAAGGCCGCTCGTGATGGACATGCCGTAGCAGGAGCCCTGCCAGCGGCGGTTCAGCCTGCTGATGATATCGGCGGTCTGGCTGAACGAGCGTCCGGAGATCATCGCCTTGATCGACGAGTCGTCGAGCAGGCTGCCGTAGGAGCCCCACCGTGTGCCCGCGGCATAGATCCCCGTCGCCTCGGCGCGCGTGGGGCGGTCAAAGAACGCGCTCCATTCGTTGTCGAAACCGAAGTTGTCGCGTCCCATCGTGTATTCCCGCTTCTCCGGCTGCGCGGGCGTCTCGTCGGAACGGTTGACGCCGAAGGAGCCGCGGTTGCGGTCGACCTTTACCAGATTATCGTAGATATGCCCGTGATCCGCGCCGATGAACAGCTCCTCCGGGTAGTAGAAAAGCAGGTTCATGTCCTCGTAGCGATCGCCGTAGCTGGTAAAATGGCAGTGGACCGTTTTCTTGTGCGCGTAGGGGGCGAAATCCCTGTAGTCGCTGTCGCTGTAGCGGTCGACGCCCCAGATAAAGGACTCCGCGCCGGACGCGTTGGTCAAAAGCCATTGAAAATCGTCGCCCGCGCCGCCGGCCTTGATATCATAGCTCACGGTCGCGCTTTGGTTTTCGCAGTCCTTGATCCACGCGTACTCCTCCTTGGTATAGGTGCTCTCCTTGTTCATCACCGCCTCTTTCGTGACAAAGGAGGCGGTCGCCTTCATCGTGTCGAGATCCAGCGAGATCACGATATCGGTCGGGATGTAATTGGTCCCGTAGACCAGATGGGTTTGCAGATCCCTGCGCGCCAGCGTCAGCCGGCTCGCCGCCCGCGTCTTCGGCGGCAGAAAGCCGGGCGCGAGAACAAGGCATAGGAACAGCGCGAGAAAACGTGTCGTCTTTTTCATAGTCTGTCGCCTCCGGATGATAATATTTGGGACCACAATGAAATCATTATAAACTGTTTTCTTGCGCTTGAACATTCACTATGTTACGAAAAAGTGGTACTATGTTACGATTTTATGTTGTTATGTCTACCTACTTACGTTATGCGGACCCTTCGTCCGCGCTTTGCCGATCCTTCCGGAACCGTTGATTTTTCCCCAACGCGGAATTATAATAGCGGAGGGTCGCAGGCAAGCGGGGGAAACCGGCGATCCGCGGCGCCGGCGGCAACATGGCGGACAATTTTGAGGCAGCGGGGTTTTTGAATGATTTGACTGCGGAGGCAGCAGGACGGTTGAGGGTGGACTATGAAGCGTATGAAGGTTTTTACCGGCGCCGTGCTCGCCGGAATCAGCATCGGGCTCGGCGGGCTGGCTTTCCTGTCCGTCGAGAGCAAGACGCTCGGCGCGGCTCTGTTTACGGTGGGGCTGTTCACGGTGTGCACCTTTGGGCTGAACCTGTTTACGGGCAAGGTCTGCTATGTGTTTGAAAACGACAGGGGCTTTGCGCTGAACCTGCCGCTTATGTGGCTGGGCAACCTCGTCGGAACCGGCCTGACGGCGCTGTGCGCGGGGGCGGCGCGCGCCGCGGCGGCACTCTCGGAGAAGGCGGCGGCGCTGTGCCGGACAAAGCTGGACGACAGCCTCGTCAGCCTGTTCTTTCTCGGCGTCCTCTGCAACATCTTCATTTATATCGCCGTGGAGGGCTATAAGAGCAATCCGCACGAAGCGGGAAAATACCTCTCGCTGTTTTTCGGCGTGACGGTATTCATTCTCTGCGGGACGGAGCACTGCGTCGCGGATATGTTTTACTTCTGGATGGCGGGCGCGTGGAGCGGGAGCGCGGTTGTGCGCGTTCTGGTCATCACCGCCGGCAACGCGGTCGGCGGCGTGCTTTTCCCGCTGGCGCGTTCCTTTCAAAACCGATAGCGGTCGCCTCGCGGCGGCTTGGGCGTCCGCCTCGCCGATGCATAAAAGCTCCATCCTCATTCCGCAATGAGATGAGGATGGAGTTTTTTGTGCACGTCTCTCACCACGCCGCCGCCGTACCGTCGCAGCGCGGCTCCGTGCCGCCGATGAGCAGTCCGTTTTCCGTGCGCCAGATGATCTGTCCGCGCCCCATCGCGGCGTTGGTGTTGAGGATCTCGATCTCGTGTCCGCGCCGCGCGAGCTCCGCGGCGATATGCGGCGGTACCTCCCTTTCCAGCTGGATGTGCCGCGCGCCGGTCCACTGCATACGCGGCGCGTCCAGGCACTCCTGCGGGTTCATGTGATAATCCACGGTGTTCACGATCACCTGCACATGTCCCTGCGGCTGCATGAAGCCGCCCATGACGCCGAACGGCCCGACCGCTTCGCCGCCTTTCATCAGGAAGCCGGGAATGATCGTGTGATACGACTTTTTCCCGCCCGCGACGCAGTTGTCGCTGTTCGGATCGAGCGAGAAGTTCGCGCCGCGGTTTTGCAGCGAAATGCCCGTGCCGGGGATCACGACGCCCGAGCCGAAGCCCATGTAATTGCTCTGAATGAACGAGACCATGTTGCCGAACGGGTCGGCGGTGCAGAGATAGACCGTGCCGCCGCTCGACGGGTCGCCCGCTGCCGGCAGGAGCGCCCGCTCCCCGATCAGCGCGCGGCGCTTTGCCGCGTAGCCCTCGCTGAGCAGGTCCCCGACCTTCGTTTTCATATAGCGCGGGTCGGCGACACAGGCGCGCGCGTCCTCGAACGCGAGCTTGATCGCCTCCATCTGCCTGTGGTACGCGTCCGCGCTCTCGCGGCTCTCCGGCAGGGGAAGCCCCTTTAAGATGTTCAGCGCCATCAGCGCGGTGATACCGTGGCCGTTCGGCGGGAGCTCGCAGACCGTATAGCCCCTGTAGTCCGCCGTGAGCGGCTCCACCCACTCGGGATGATAGCCTTGCAGGTCTTCCTCCGTGAAATACCCGCCCGTCGCGCGGCTGAACGCGACGAGCTTTTCCATCAGCGCGCCGCGGTACAGGCTCTCGCAGTTCGTCGACGCGAGCTCCTCGAGCGTATCGGCAAAATCGTCCCAGCGAAAGACGTCGCCCGCCCGATACGGTGAGCCGTCCGGCTTCAGGAACGCCTTCAGCCAGCCCCGATACGGTGCGGCGTCCTTCTCCGCCGCCTGCCTGACGCGGCGCGCGCCCTCGCCCCAGTGACGCCCCACCTCGACCGGCACGGGGCAGCCCTCGCGCGCATAGGCGATCGCGGGCGCGAACAGCTCGGCAAGCGGCCTGGTGCCGAAGCGGCGGTTGAGCGCCGCCCAGCCGGCGCACGCGCCGGGCACCATCGTCGGAAGCCAGCCGTCGCGCGGCACAGAGGAAAAGCCCCTGTCGCGAAACAGCTCCGGGGACAACGCCATCGGCGCGACGCCGCTGGCGTTGAGTCCGTAGAGTTTTTTATCCCGTTCGATCCAGACCAGCGCGAAGCAGTCGCTCCCGACGCCGTTGCTCGTCGGCTCCAGAAGCGGCATCGCCGCCGCCATCGCGACGGCAGCGTCCGCGGCGTTGCCGCCGCGGCGCATCACGTCGAGCCCGAGCTCCGCGCCGAGCGGCACGGAGGTACACGCCATCGCGTTTCTCGCGTAGACGACGTTTCGGTGCGAGGGATAGGCGTATCGGAGCGGATCAAACTGCGGCATGGGCTTTTTTCCTTTCACTCGTGTGTTCCCGACGGCATGCTCCATGCGAAGCGGTCGGTGTGGAGCAGATGGTGCAGGGCATCACCGACACGACGAACAGCCGCTTGGGGTCGATGCCGGGCTTTTCGGCAAAGCAGCTCTTGCAGGCGGCGATCTCGTTGATGCCCTTCAGGCAGCACAGCGTCGGGATGTTGATATTGACGCTTCTCGCCGCCTCCAGGATCGTCGTGCCGTTGGGGACGGTGACGCTCCTTCCGTCGATGGTCAACGTTACCATGTTCCCGTCCTCCCTCCTCTGAACACGCCTTGCCGTCGAGCACCTGCTCCATCAGCGCGGCAAGCTGGCCCAGGCCGATGCGGCAGGGGACGCACTTGCCGCAGGTCTGCGCGTGGCACAGGGTCAGGAAGTTTTTGGCGAGGTCCACCGGACACAGCCCCGGCGGGCTCGCGGCGATGCGGCGCTCCACGTCGCGGTACAGAGCGTCGATGACGGTCTGCGCGCGCGACGGCGTCATAATGTCCAGTCCTGACAAACGGCATCATTCCTTTTTTGCTTGCCTTTTTTGCCTGGTTCGATTCGCTTCTGTCGCTTTTTCCGTCATGATTATAACAGACCTGCTTCCTTTTGAAAATCGGTGACAAGTCCGCTGTTGATCGGCAGGTATACGCCGACGTCCGAAAGCCTCGCCGCCGCGCCCGTGATAGGCGGCAGAAGCCGACTCGATCTAAAAAATATACCATAAGACTCACTGAAGTTCAAGTTTTCACAACCTATGGAAGCGCTGATTAAATCAACGTGTGCGGATTGGCGAGCAGATTTTTCGTCTTGCAAGCCAAAAAGCCGCAGGAATACTAACGTATTTCAAGGATTTTTGGCGCAGTCAAGACGGAAAAGATGCCGTCAAGACGTGCGCGGGGATTTATTCAGCGCTTCCCTATAATCTCAACCCCTGTCTTTGCCCGATTGACAAGACTCAATAAAACGAAAGCGAGGCACCGCAAGGCAAGCAAAGCTTGCGCAAACAGCGCCTCGTTTTCATATCCCGCGTGACGCGGGATCGGCTGGCGGAGGCGAGGCGTAACCCGCGATTCTCACGGAAACGGGTATATGGAACGGCTTGAGCGGTACGTTCTCCATGCCGGGAGGGCAGAATGTGCCGTTGAATCCCTCCGGCGTGGGCGTGGGACGGTCAAAAGGGTGATACGGAAGAAGCAGAAGGAGAGAGACAAGATGCCGTGCCTTTGCCGCGCCGCCTATATCACCGCTGACACGCCGGTCAGGTGGTCGCCGCCGGCGCGAAGAATGTCGAAGCTGGACCCCGAAAGGCAGGATAAGATGGAGAGAATACTGGATTGCCTGATAGAAACGATTTGAGGCATCGTCCGCAGCCGAGCGAAGGTGATGGGAGCCGCTTGGAAAGCGCGTTTCAAAATCACAGCTCCGCGAAGCGGTGCAGCCAAACAAAAAACGACGTGTCGAAACACGTCGTTTTTTGCTTGGTGGAGGCGAGGGGAGTCGGACCCCTGTCCGAAAGCGCTTTAACAGGACTTTCTCCGGGCGCAGTCAGGTTTTAAGGATTCCCCCCACGCAAGGACACCGGACAGACCTTACGCTTCGGTAGAGTCATGATGCATGGGCGGGTCAACTCTTTCCCGCCTCACGTTCGCCGCTGAATGACGCCTTCCCCGAGCCGCGGCCCTCTCAGTTCAGACGGCTGCCGCAATCAGGCGGCAGCAAGAACAGGTTCGTTGTTGTTCTTTAATTTATAAGTTGCCCGTTTTATGGCGGTCAGGCGCCGCCGCCCGCTGATCCTGCCTCCACACCCCCGTCGAAACCGGTACGCCCCCAAAGTATACTCAAAAAATGCAAGCATTTTTTGCGTGAGTTTCACTTTGCCGTCCGCGGACGACAAGCCATGAAAAGCTTCTCCTATGTCCACGCGAATTTGACCATCAGCGCCTGCGGCGTGATCTTCGCGATGAACCGATACAGCTTGTAGAACGCCTTCGGCGTGTAGAAGGCGCGGCCCGCCTTCGCCGAAAGCAGCGTTCCCTCCGCGACGCTCGACGGGTCGCAGTAGGGAAGGAGATCGAACATCCTCGAGTGCCCCTTGATGCCGCCGAGCGCGATGAACTCCGTGTCCATCGGGCCGGGGCAGACCGCCGTCGCCGTGATCCCCTTTTCGCGCAGCTCCTCGCGGATGCCGCGGGAGAACGACGAGACGTACGCCTTGGTCGAGCTGTAGACCGTCATGCGCGGATTGGGGCAGAACGACGCGATGGAGCTGACGTTGACGATGTGCCCGCCGCGCGCCATGTAGGGGACGCAGAGGCTCGTCACCGCGGTCAGCGCGGTCACGTTCAGCTTGGTCATGCGCGTCTGCTGCGCGGTGGGCAGCTCGCCCACATTGCCGAGGTAGCCGCAGCCGGCGTTGTTGACCAGCAGCACGATCTCCGGCTTTTCGTCGCGCAGCTTTTCCTCCAGCACCGTGAAGCTCTGCTCGTCGCACAGGTCCAGCGCCATGCACACGGTCTTTCTGCCGTTCAGCTCCGACGCGAGCTCCCTGAGCTTTCCCTCGCGGCGGGCGATCAGCCAGAAGCACTCGATCTCCGGGAAAATGCGCAGCGCGTGGCGCGCGAATTCCCGCCCCATGCCGGCGGACGCGCCGGTGATGATCGCCGTTTTCATCGCTCCGGCAGCTTTTCCGGCTCGGGATACGTCTCCCCGAGGGTGTCGACGCGGATGCTCTTGATGGTCTGCGGCTTTTTGGGCTTGTCGGTGAACATATCGCGGTTCACGCGGCTGATGTCGACCGCCTTCTGCGCGTTCTCCGTGATCTTGCCGAAGGCGGCGTACTCGCGGTCGAGATGCGGCGCGTCGGCGACCATGATGAAAAACTGGCTGCCCGCGCTGTCCGGGATCATCGTGCGCGCCATCGACAGCACGCCCAGCGTGTGCTTGAGGTCGTTTTGAAAACCGTTGGATGTGAACTCGCCCTTGATCGAGTAGCCGGGGCCGCCGCGTCCGGTCCCCTCCGGGCAGCCGCCCTGGATCATAAAGCCGGGAATGACGCGGTGGAAAATGAGCCCGTCGTAATAGCCGGAATTCGCCAGCGCGATGAAGTTGTTGACCGTGTTGGGCGCGATCTCAGGGTACAGCTCCCCCTTCATCACGCCGCCGTCCTCCATCTCGATGGTGACAAGCGGATTGCTCATGGCCGTTCTCCTTCTCTTTCTCAATATAGGTATGATATCATGCGCTCAGTAGCGCTCCCGCATCGCGCGGTCGATCTGCCGCTTCGCGTCGCGCTCGGCGGCGGCGTCGCGCTTGTCGTAGTTCTTCTTGCCCTTGCACACGCCCAGCTCGACCTTCACCCGCGCGTCCTTAAAGTAGACGGACAGCGGGATCAGCGCGTAGCCGTCCTGGGACGCGCGCGCGGCGAGCTTGACGATCTCGCGCTTGTGGAGCAGCAGGCGCTTCGCGCGGTCGGGATCGTGGTTGAAGATGTTGCCCTTGTCATAGGGCGAGATGTGCATGCCGTGGACCCACGCCTCGCCGTTTTTCGCGATGACGTAGCTGTCCTTCAGGTTGAGCGTGCCCGCGCGCACGGATTTGACCTCCGTGCCCTTGAGCTCGATGCCCGCCTCCAGCTTCTCCTCGACGAAGTAGTCATGGTATGCCTTGCGGTTGTTTGCCATGACCTTGATCCCCTTTTTCTCCGCCATGGCACAGCCACTCTCCCTTCGGCACCGCGGGGCAGGCGAAGCCCTTCCGCGGCGGCCGCCCTTCTCGGCAGGGTGAAAGTATATCACAGTTCCCGAAAATGCACAAGTGCCGTTTGTGAATGTCACCAAAATGTAATATTCCCCGTCGGGAGAAGTTTCAGTAGAAATTTTCCGCAGCTTATGCTATGATAGATCAGATTGATATGTTCCGACAGGACAAGGAGGCATTCCCGTGGCAAAGAAAGCGTATTCTCCCGGCGTACTCTTTTTCAAGCGCCTGATCGCCGCCACGCTGGCGCTCATCATTCTGACGCTGGCGGGCCTTTCCATATATTTCGGCGTCAAGCTCGGCCAAACGCGCGGCATGCTGGCGCAGACGCAGGACGCGCTCGTGGAATATCAGCTCAAGGAGGCGGAGGAGGAGGCGGAGCGCCTGCGGAGCCTGCCCCCGCCCGAGCAGGCGAAGCCCGCGGGCGAGGCGTCCGCGGCGGACATCTTCACCGCCAACACGCTCGTGGCGCACGCGCTGGGCTCGGTGGACGGCGAGGCGGGGCTCAACTGCCTGGAGGGCTTCACCGCGAGCTATGAGGCCGGCATCCGCGTGTTTGAGGCGGACCTGCGCATGACCTCGGACGGCGCGCTCGTGCTGCGCCACGACTGGATCGGCGGTCTGCAGGAGGGCGTGGATCCCACCAGGATCCCGACGCTGGAGGAATTCAAGGCGAAAAAGCTCAAGGGCAAGTACACGCCGCTGTCCTTCCGCGATCTGCTGCTGCTGATGGTGCGCTACCCCGACATCTGCGTCATCACTGACACCAAGTTCACCGACACGGAGGCGGTGGACAGGCAGTTCCGCGCGATCGTGGACGAGGCGCACGCGCTGGGGCTGAGCTACCTGTTCGACCGCTTCATCGTCCAGATATATTCTCCCGAACACTTTGAGGTCGTCGACGGCATCCATCATTTCCCCTGCTATATCTACACGCTCTATCAGGATTATTTCGGCAAGACGGAGGACTCCTTCCGCAGCAAGGCGATCTTCTGTCAGGAGCACGGCATTCTCGGCGTGACGATGGACGCGACGGTCTGGGACCCCGACTACGCCCCCATCGCCAACTGGCGCGGCGTGCATGTCAGCGTCCACACGGTCAACGACGCCGACACGGCGAAAAAGCTGCTGCGCACCGGTGTAAAGACCATCTACACCGACACCCTGACGCCCGCGGACCTGGCGCCCGCGGATACCAATACGGAGGGCAGACATAATGGATGACAGAAATCTGGAGGAAAAGAAGCTCTCCTCCAAGCTGATCTACGACGGGCGCATCCTGCGGCTGCACGTCGACACGGTGGAGCTTCCGAACGGGAAGCAGGCGCTGCGCGAGGTGGCGGACCATCCCGGCGGCGTCGCCATCGTCGCGCTGGACCGGGACGACAACGTGCTGACGGTCAGGCAGTACCGCTATGTTTTTTCCCGCGTGGTGGAGGAGATCCCCGCGGGCAAGCTGGAGCCGGGCGAGGACCCGGACGAGGCGGCGCTGCGCGAGCTGAAGGAGGAGACCGGCGCGACGCCGGAGCGCTTCGTCCCGCTGGGAGAGCTGATCGTTTCCCCCGGCGCCTACGGCGAGGTGCTGCATCTGTACCTTGCCGAGGGGCTGACGATCGGCGCGCAGTCCCTCGACGAGGATGAGTTTCTCAACGTGGCGCGCACGCCGTTCGACGAAATGGTGCGCCGCGTGCTCGACGGCGAGCTCACCGACGCCAAAACCGTCGCGGGCGTGCTGAAGGTCTACGCCCTGCGCCAAATCCGAAAGGGAGGCTGACACATGGAACAGAAAAAGCGCGTTCTCATCATCGAGGATGAAAAGAATATCGTGGACATCATCCGCTTCAATCTCGACCGCGAGGGCTATGAGGTGCTCGAGGCCTACGACGGCGAGGCCGGCCTCGCGCTGGCGCGGAGCGAAAAGCCGGACATCATCCTGCTGGACGTCATGCTGCCGAAGATGATCGGCTTTGACGTCTGCCGCGCCCTGCGGGGAGAAGGGGACAACGTGCCTGTCATCATCCTCACCGCCCGCGAGGAGGAGGAGGACAAGGTCCTCGGCCTCGAGATCGGGGCGGACGACTATATCACCAAGCCCTTTTCCATGCGCGAGCTGATCGCCCGCGTGCGCGCGAACATCCGCCGCACGGCGATGGCGGCGCCCGCCGCGTCCGCCGACGAGGGCATGAGCGCCGGCGGAGGGCTGACGATCAACACCGACAACCTGCAGGTCTACAAGCACGGAACGCCCATCGACCTGACGCAGCGCGAGTACGAGCTGCTGACCTTCCTTGCCAGCCACCCGGACAAGGTCTTCTCCCGCGTGGACCTGATGGAGCAGGTGTGGAACTTCGCCTTCGTGGGCGACGACGCGCGCACGGTGGACGTAACGGTCCGCCGCCTGCGCGAGAAGATCGAGGACGATCCCGGCAATCCGGCGTACATTCTCACGCGCCGCGGCGTGGGCTATTACTATTCGGCGCACTGATGCGAGGGGCGGCCGCGGGCCGTTCCTCTGCCCTCCGCCGGGGCGGCGGGCGCGAAGCAGGTCCGCTCCGCCCTCGGCAGAGCTCCGGCGCGCCGCGGAAGTCAGGCAGTAAGAAAGAAGGGAGGCGTCGCAGGTGTTTCGGTCGCTGCACATGAAGCTGGTCATGATCCTCGTGCTGCTCATCACCTCGCTGATGACGGTCGTGGGCGCGTTTCTGATGACCAGCGTGACCAACTTCTTCATCAACGATTTCTATTCCCAGATGCAAACCGCCTTTTCCGACGTCTCCTTTATCTCCGCCCTTCAGTCCGAGGCCGCGCAGGAGGACGGCGCGCAGCGGCTTCAGGCTTTGCTGGAGATCTACTCCGGCACGCTGGGCATCAACTCGCGCAGCCGCAACTACTACATCCTCGACGGCACGACGGGCGCTTTTCTTGCGGGCAGCGATGAGACGGGCGGACAAGTGCTGGAGCAGACCGCCAATATCCTCGCCGCCCGCAACGGGACGGTCGGCTACGAGAGCGACATTGCCGCGCACTATATGGACGTCGCCGTGCCGATCACGGGCGGCAGCAATCATTTTATTATTTATATCCGTGACAACCGCGCCACGGTGTCCAGCCTGAACAGCGAGCTGCTGCTGATCATTCTGCAGGCGCTGCTGGTCGGGCTGCTGGTCTCCGTGCTGCTCAGCTTTCTGCTCTCCAAGACGATGATCGACCCCATCGAAAAGCTGACCGAGGGCGCGGAGCGCATCGCCGGCGGCAATTTCGACGAGGTGCTGGAGGTCGACTCCACCGACGAGATCGGCATCCTGACCACCACCTTCAATGACATGGCGACCGTTCTGCACGATACGCTGGACGCGGTGGAAAACGAGCGCAGCAAGCTCGACGCGCTGTTTCTGCACATGACGGACGGCGTCGTTGCCTACGACGGCAGCGGCGCGCTGATCCACTGCAATCCCGCGGCGGTCGCCCTGCTCGACCGCGCGCCGGAGGACTGCGTCTATTCCGAGCTCTTTGAGCCGATCTGCCCCTTCGCGCATGTGGCGGTCATGAAGCGCGGCGACTACGCCGAGGGGGAGCTGACCGTCGGCGAGCGCTCGGTGGAGCTGTATTTTGCCGCCTTTTCCGACGAGGAGGCGGGCGGCGTGCTGGTCGTGCTGCACGACATCACCGAGCGCCGCCGCACCGAGGAGCGGCGCAAGGAGTTCGTCGCCAACGTCTCTCACGAGCTGCGTACGCCCCTGACGAACATCCGCTCCTATGCCGAAACCATCCGCGACGCGGACGGCGACATCCCGCGCGAGACGGAAAACGGCTTCCTCGACATCGTCATCAACGAGACGGACCGCATGACCCACATCGTGCAGGACCTGCTGACGCTCTCGCGTCTGGACTCCGGGCGCTCGGAGATGGTCATGGCGCGCTTCCCGTTCGGGGACGCCATCGACGCGGTGCTGCGCTCCATCGCGCTCGAGGCGCAGCGCCACGGGCACACGCTGACGCACGACTACTCGGAGCATCTGCCCCTTATCATGGGCGACCGCGGGCGCATCGAGCAGGTCATGCTCAACATCCTCAGCAACGCCGTCAAGTACACGCCCGACGGAGGACACATCCACGTTACCGCGGGCGACGCCGGCGAAACCGTCTGGATGGAGGTCTCGGACAACGGCATCGGCATTCCGGAGAAGGACCGCGCGCGCATCTTCGAGCGATTTTACCGTGTCGACAAGGCGCGCTCGCGCGAATCCGGCGGCACGGGCCTCGGCCTTTCGATCGCCACCGAGATCGTGCAGCGGCACAACGGTTCTCTCACGCTCGCCGAGCATGAGGGCCCCGGCACGACCGTCCGGCTGGAGCTTCCCGTCCGGCAGGCGGAGAACCGGGAGGCGATCCTATGAACGTCCGACGGATCGACCGGCTGCAAAATCTCGCCATCGTCCTGCTGACGCTCTCGGCGGTGTTCCTGTTCGCGAGCCTGCCGCTGTTCGGGCCGCTGTCCGACCAGAGCCTGCTGGCGCTGGCGCGCGACCGCCTGCGGCGCGAAACCGCGCCGGTCGAGGCGAGCGACGCGGGCGCGTCCCATCTCGCTCTCCCGGTGCGCATGGTCTACACCAGCGACTTTGCCCGCCTCGGCGTGGGCACGCTTACCACCCTCAGCGATGCGTTTGAGCGCGCCGGCGCCTTTCTCGGCGAGGCGGTGGGCTCCGCGGGCGACGCCGCCGCGATCCGTGAGCCGCTCTTTCTCGCCGCGCTGCGGGAGGAGGGGCTCTACTTCGACTTCACCGCCGCCCTGCCGGTCGAGCTGCTTGCCAACGTGCTCGGCGTCGACGCCTCCGCCCTCGGGCTGGAGGATGTGCGCCGCCTGCTGCTCTCCCCGGGCGCGGACGGCAGCGCCGCGCTCTACGCGCAGGACGGCGGCGGGCAGGTCTGCCGCTATACCACCGCGGTCAGCGTCCCGGCGCTGGTCGATTTTCTCGCCTCGCAGAGCGGCAGCAGCGTAGAATTTGCCTTTCTGCTCGGCCCCGCCTACAATCAGCTCTCTCCCTACACGATCCTGTCGAGCGACGACGCGCCTCATCTCACGCTCGGCGCCTCCAACGCGCTCGGCACGGACGAGGACGCGTTTCTCCGCCGCTCCGGCTTCAACGCGCACGCGGAGAACCGCTTCACCGAATCCTCCGGCACGGTCATCGTGCGCGAGGTGTCCAGCTCGCTCTACCTGCGTCCCGACGGAACGGTGGAATATCAGGGGGCGGAGGCGGCGCCCGATTCGATCTACTTTGTCCCCTCCGCGGTGCCCGGCGCGCCGACGCTCACAGAGGCGGCGGTCGCGGCGCAGACGCTGTGTGCCGACCTGCTGCAGGACAGCCTCGGCAGCGCTTCGCTGTATCTCAGCGAGGCGAGGGACGTTGACGGACGCGCGGAGCTGTGCTTCGACCTGCTCGTAAACGACGTTCCGATCCGCTATGCCGACGGGTCGCACGCCGTCGCCGTGACGGTCGAGGGGAACAGCGTCACGGCGTTCTCCCTCCGCGCGCGGCGCTATGTGCCCACGGAGGACGCCTCTTTGCTGCTGCCCTTTTCTCTCTCCGCCGCCATCGCCCGCGTCTGGAACGGCGCGGAGCTTCTCGTCGCCTATGTCGACGCGGGAAGCGACACGGCGGAGGCCGTGTGGATCGCGGAATAAGCCCGCAAGGAAGGAGTTGACCGCGCGTGAAGACCTCGCGCCTGAAAAAAACCGTGATCGTGCTGCTTGCGCTGGTCAACATCTGCCTGCTCGTGCTGCTCGTCACCCGCAAGGCGCAGGAGCGCTCCGCGCGCGCGCGCACGCAGTCGGAGCTGTCCCGGCTCTTCGCCGCGAGCGGCGTGGAGCTTCCCGCCACGCTGATCCCCCATGAGGAGGTCCGTCTCTCCGCCGTCAATCCCGCCCGCGATACGGATTCGGAGGCCGCCTTTGCCGACGCCGTGCTCGGGCCCTGCACGCCGGAGGACGTCGGCGGAGGCATCTACCGCTATGTCGGCGGCGCCGGGCAGTGCCTCCTCCGTGCGAGCGGCGCGGTCGAAGCGTCGCTGGAGCGTCCCGTCGACGATCCCGAGGCCTTCTACGAATCGTTCTTTTCCTCCTGCGGCTATGCGTCGCTCTTCTCTGACATCATGAACGGCAGCGGCAGCGCCGTGGGCGTCCGCATGCTCGCGAGTACGATGGTCTTCAACGCGGAGCTGACGCTGCGGTTTTCGGACTACCGGCTCGTGGCGGTCGAGGGCTCCTTTGTCCCGCCCGTCGAAAGCGGCGAGCGCGGCGACGATCTGGACGGCGTGACCGCGCTGGTGCGCTTTCTGGACTACGCCAACGCAAACGGCGAGGTCTGCACCGCCGTCTCGGACGTGCGCGGCGGCTATCTGCTCCAAAGCACCGCCTCCGCCTCGCAGCGCCTGATCCCCGTCTGGCGCATCACCACGGACGTAAGTCGTTATTATGTAAACATGTCGACCGGAGAGGTCACCCGCGAAGCCTGATCTCTCGACTCTTTTTTTGATATTTTGTGATTAGGGATTGCTTTTTTTGCCCAGATATGGTATATGTATCTGGGTATGCGTTTTGTGCGGCGGTTATAAAACAGCCGCGTTATGTGAATACTATGACAGTTCCCGATGGGCTGCTTTCCGTCGGTTTTCTTTTACGGCGCGTATGGCCGGACGGCCGTGCGGCGCTATACATGGAGGGTTTATGCAAAAATACGTGATAAAGGGCGGGCGTCCGCTGTACGGCGAGGTCCGCATCAGCGGCGCAAAGAACGCGGCTGTCGCGATCATTCCCGCCGCGCTTCTGGTCAACGGCGTCTGCCGGATCGAGAATGTCCCCCAGATCTCGGATGTTACCGTGCTTCTGAAGATCATGAAGCAGCTCGGCGCAAACGTGCGCTTTCTCAACACCACGGACGTGGAGATCGATTGCAGCCACATCCACACCACGCATGTTCCGCAGGAGCTGGCGCACAAGCTGCGCGCCTCCTACTATCTCATCGGCGCCCTGCTCGGGCGCTTCGGCAGCGCCGAGGTCTCAATGCCCGGCGGCTGCAATTTCGGCGGCGTACGCCCCATCGACCAGCACGTCAAGGGCTTTGTCGCAATGGGCGCCGACGTGCGCGAGGGCGACTACATCGTGGCAAACGCCGCGCACGGCCGCATGAAGGGCGCGAGCGTCTATCTGGACGTCGTGTCCGTGGGCGCGACCATGAATATCATGATGGCCGCTTCTCTGGCGGACGGCACCACCGTGATCGAAAACGCGGCGAAGGAGCCGCACATCGTCGACCTTGCGAACTTCCTCAACTCGATGGGCGCGAACATCAAGGGCGCCGGCACCGACACCATCCGCGTGTTCGGCGTGGACTCGCTCCACGGCGGCACCTACGCCATCATTCCCGACCAGATCGAGGCGGGTACCTACATGGCCGCCGTCGCCGCGACGGGCGGGGACGTCCTTGTGCGCGGCATCATTCCGAAGCACATGGACTGCATCACCGCGAAGCTGCAGGAGATGGGCGTGGACGTGGAGGAAAAGGACGATACCCTGCGCATCCGCCGCTCCGGACCGCTGACGCGCACCAACGTCAAGACCCTGCCTTATCCCGGCTTCCCGACCGATATGCAGCCGCAGATCACGACGGTCCTGGCGCTGGCGCAGGGCACGAGCGTCGTGACCGAGGGCGTGTGGGACAACCGCTACCGCTACGTCGGCGAGCTGACGCGCATGGGCGCGCAGATCCGCGTCGAGGGGCGCACCGCCATCGTCGAGGGCGTCAGCCACCTGACGCCCGCCACCGTGCAGGCGTTCGACCTGCGCGCGGGCGCGGCAATGGTCGTCGCGGCGCTGGCGGCGACGGGCACGAGCGAGATCCTGAACGTACAGTATATCGAGCGCGGCTACGAGGACATCGTCGGCAAGCTCCGCGCGCTCGGCGCGGACGTGGAGAGCGTCGAATACAGCGAGGAAGACACGGAAGTGCGCCGGATCGGATAGGGTTCGATCATAAGAGACCGTGAAAAAGCGCGATAAAGCGAGGACCGGCGACCGAGCGAAGGCGAGGGAGCCGCGCGTGAGCGCGTATTAAAATTTGGGGAATTTGAAAAAATCGTTTTTTCAAATTCCCTTTTTCATTTTGACTATTTCTTCGCACTGTGATATGATAACAACCGTGAAGCGGTTATTATCATAATATAATCGCCATTTTTCTCGCCGCCGGCGCGGCAGCCGAAAAATATGGCTGTATATATCATGCCGCCCTGCGGCGTCATGATATGAGGCAAAGTATGGAATTTTACACGCTTGCAAGTTCATCCGGCGGCAACGCCGCGCTGGTCCGCTGCGGGGACACCGCGCTTTTGCTGGACGCGGGCATTTCCGCGCGGCGCATCGCGCAGGCGCTCTCGGCGCTGGGCATGTCGCCCGCCGGGCTCGACGCCGTGCTTGTCACCCATGAGCACAGCGACCACGTCGCCGGCCTTGCCACGCTGGGGAAAAAATACGGCGTTCCGGTCTACGCCAGCCGCGGCACCGCCCGCCGTCTGACGCAGGCGGTCAACGTGCGCCCCTTCGACGCGGGGGACGTCTTCTCCGTCGGCGCGTTTGAGATCAGGAGTTTTCGCACCTCCCACGACACGGCGGACAGCGTTGATTACCGTTTCGACTGCGCGGACGGCTCCGCCGGCGCGCTGACGGACACGGGCTTCGTCACTGAGGAGGCGGCCGCGGCGCTCGCCGGGGTCGATCTTCTGCTGCTGGAGGCGAATCACGACGTCGAAAGGCTGAAAAGCGGGCCGTATCCGTATCCGCTCAAGCTGCGCATCCTCAGCGACAAGGGTCACCTGTCGAACGAGGCGGCGGCGGATTTCGCGCTCCGCTGCGTCCGGAACGGCACGCGGGACATCCTGCTCGCCCATCTCTCCGCCGAGAACAACACGCCCGCCCTGGCGGAGTACGCCGTCGCGCGGCGTTTGCAGGCGGCGGGGCTTTCGATCCGTCTGGGCGTCGCCCCCAGGGACCGCATGAGCGAGCCGCACGAGATCGCCCGCGCGCCGGAGCGGGCGGCGAGGTGACGCCATGCAGAGCGTCACGATCCTGTGCGTCGGAAAGCTCAAGGAACGGTTTTACGCCGACGCCTGCGCCGAGTATGCGAAGCGGCTGACGAGGCTGTGCAGGCTCTCCGTGCTCGAGCTGCCGGAGGAGCGTCTGAGCGAAAACCCGTCGCGCTCGCAGATCGACGCGGCGCTGGAGCGAGAGGCGGACGCCATCGAGGCAAAGCTGCCCCGCGGCGGGATCGTCGCCGCGCTCTGCGTCGAGGGAACGCTCTTCTCGAGCGAGCAGCTTGCCGCCGTGCTCGAGCGGTACGCGGTGCAGGGCGCGTCGCAGCTCACGTTTTTGATTGGCGGCAGCTTCGGGCTCGCGGAGCGCGTCAAAAGCCGCGCGGACCTGCGGCTCTCAATGTCGCCGATGACCTTTCCGCACCATCTCGCGCGGGTCATGCTGCTTGAGCAGATTTACCGCGCGTATCAGATCCAGGCGGGGACCCGTTATCACAAATGAGGAGGCGCGCGTATGGACGAACCGAAGCTGAGCTGGGGACAGACGCCGCGCGACCTGCTGGAGCGCTGGCCGAAGGGCGCCGACGGCACACCCGAAAAAGCGGTCTTTCTCACCGACGCCTTTGAGGCGGACGCGCAGGCGGATCTGCTGGTCGAGATGCTGCGCGCCTACGGCATCCCCGTGGCGAAGCGGTACGCGAAGGACGGCACGCTGGGCAAGGTCGTGCTCGGCTTTTCGGGCTACGGCGTCTCGCTCTATGTGCCCGAGAGCCTGCTCGACGACGCGCGCGCGCTCATCCGCCCCGCCGGGTCCTCGGAGGACGGAGAGGGTCCCGATAACGAAGCGCAATGATTTTCACAAATATTACATACAGGAGGTCACACGCATGGATTATCGCAAGGAATACGAGAAGTGGCTCGCCTCTCCCGCCCTGAGCGAGGACGAGCGCTCGGAGCTCAAGGCGATCGCGGATGACGACAAGGAGATCAAGGAGCGCTTCTACGGCCCCCTCGAGTTCGGCACCGCGGGTCTGCGCGGCACGATGAAGGTCGGTCTGCACCAGATGAACCGCCACGTCATCAAGTGGGCGACCCAGGGCTTTGCCGACGTCATCAGCGCCGAGGGCGCGGAGGCGAAGGAGCGCGGCGTCGCGATCTGCATGGACTGCCGCCAGAACGGCTACGATTTTGCCAAGGCGGCGGCGAGCGTCATGGCGGCGAACGGCATCAAGGTGCGCATCTTCGACGAGCTGCGTCCCACGCCGGAGCTCAGCTTCGCCGTGCGCGAGTACCACTGCCAGGCGGGCATCAACGTCACCGCCAGCCACAATCCCAAGGAGTACAACGGCTACAAGGTCTACTGGGAGGACGGCGCGCAGCTGCCGCCGCAGCACGCGGACGCGATCGCGAAGCGCCTCGCGGAGATCGACATCTTCGACGGCCCCAAATCGATGGACTTCGACGAGGGCGTGAAGTCCGGCATGATCACCGTGTTCGGCGAGGACTGCGACAAGCGCTTCCTCGAGGAGGTCATGGCGATGGTCAACGACTATGAGAGCGTCGCCAAGGTCGCCGACACGTTCAAGGTCGTCTACACGCCGTTCCACGGCTGCGGATACAAGCTGGTGCCCGAGGCGCTGCGCCGTCTGGGCGTCAAGCACCTGTTCTGCGAGCCGCAGCAGATGAAGATCGACGGCACCTTCCCCACCGTCGTCTCCCCCAACCCGGAGAACCCCGAGGGCTTCTACCTCGCGGTGGACCTGGCGAAGAAGGAGGGCGCGGACTTCATCATCGGCACCGACCCCGACAGCGACCGCGTCGGCGTCATGGTGCGCCGCTCCGACGGCGAGTTCCAGGTCGTCACCGGCAACCAGATGGGCGTGCTGCTGCTGGACTACCTCATCGGCGCGATGAAGCGCGCGGGCAAGCTGCCGAAGAACGCCGCCGCGCTCAAGACCATCGTCACGACCGAGATGGCGCGCAAGGTCGCCGAGTCCAACGGGCTCGACTGCTACGACACCTTCACCGGCTTCAAGTTCATGGCGGAGAAGATGGGACAGCTCGAGAGCGCCGGCAAGAACACGGTCATCTTCTCCTATGAGGAGTCCTACGGCTACATGATCGGCCACTATGTCCGCGACAAGGACGCCGTCACCGCCTCGCTGCTCATCACGGAGATGGCGGCGTGGTACGCGACGCAGAACATGACGCTCTACGACGCGCTGCAGGCGCTGTTCGCGAAGTACGGCTGGTACGGCGAGAAGACGCACAACCTCGTCATGCCGGGCCTCGACGGTCTGGAGAAGATGGCGAAGCTGATGTCCGACCTGCGCTCGGATCCCCCGGCGGAGATCGCGGGCGTCACGGTCATCGAGCGCCGCGACTATCTGGAGGGCACGGAGTTCGACACCGACACCGGCAAGATCACGCCGATGGAGCTCAAGGGCTCCAACGTGCTGCGCTTCCTGCTGACGGACGGCACGGCCATCATCGTGCGTCCCTCCGGCACCGAGCCGAAGATCAAGGTCTACATCCTCACCCAGGGCAAGGACGCGCAGGAGCGCGACGAGCGCATTGCGAAGTACTCCGCGTGGGTGGAGACGCTCAAGCAGTAAGAGAACAACCTCATACAACCGCGCTCCCTCTCCGGCAGGCCGCCGGAGGGGGAGCGCTTTTTGGATGGGTTCGTCCTAAACGATCTGAAAGAGGTAAAATTTGAGGTAGTCCGTCTCCGGAACGTTCCAGAGGATGGGGTGGTCCGGAGCCTGCTGGCGCGCCTCGATCTGGCGCAGCTCCACCCTCGCGTCGCGCGCGGCGTCGCGGAGCATCCGCTCGAAGCGTCCGGCGGGCATAAAGTGGCTGCACGACGCCGTGGCGAGGTAGCCGCCGCGGGGCAGCAGGCGCAGGGCGCGCAGATTGATCTCCTTATAGCCCCGCTCCGCGCTGTCCGCCGTGCCGCGCGATTTGGTGAACGCCGGCGGATCGAGGATGATGAAGTCGAAGTCCTTGTGTCCCTGCTCCTCCAGCTTGGGCAGCAGCTCAAACACGTCCGCGCAGATGAACGCCATCCGGTCGTCCAGGCCGTTGCGCTCCGCGTTGGCGCGCGCCGCGGCGATCGCGCTCTCGGACACGTCCACCGCCGTCACGCCCTCCGCGCCGCCCTTCGCCGCGTTGAGCGCGAAGGAGCCCGTGTGCGTGAAGCAGTCCAGCACGCGCCGCCCCTTCGCCAGCTGTGCCGCCGCGCGGCGGTTGTACTTCTGATCGAGAAAGAAGCCCGTCTTCTGTCCGTTCTCCACGTCGACGCTGTAAAAAATGCCGTTCTCGCAGATCTCCGTGACCGGGCTTCCCGGCTCCGGCAGTTCCTCCAGCGGGAACCAGCCCTTGCCCTGCGCAAGCCCCTCCCGTTCGCGCAGCGCGGCGTCGTTGCGCTCGTAGAGCCCGCGGAGCGCGACGCCGTCCTCCCGCAGCACGTCGGCGAGCAGGGGAAACAGCACCGGCTTGAGCCGCTCGATCCCCGCCGAGAGCGTCTGCGTCACCAGCAGGTCGTTGAAGCGGTCGACCGTCAGCCCGGGAAAGCCGTCCGCCTCCCCGAAGATCACGCGGCAGCAGGAGACGTCGTCCCCCATGACCGTCTTGCGGTACTCCCACGCCCAGCGGACGCGCCGCCGCCAGAACGCCTGATCAAAGGTGTCGTTGGCGTTGCGCGAGACGAGGCGCACGCGAATCTTGCTCTTCTCGCTCAGAAAGCCGGTGCCGAGATACTTGCCGCTCTCGGTCACCGCGTCTACCAGCGCGCCGTTCTCCGCCCCGTCCTCGACGCGCGCGACGTCGCTCTCATAGATCCACGGGTGGCCGCCTCCCGCCCAGCGCGCGCCCTTCGTGGTGATATACGCGACGGGATAGTCCCGCTTTGCCTTCATGTCCCGTCCTTCCCCCTTTCCTCCCACGCCGGAGCGGCGTCGACCGGCAGGGTGTCAAAATAGCGGTAAAACGGCGTCAGAAACCGAAAGCCGTCCAAAATGTCGTCAAAGAGCTCCGGTGTAAACAGCACGCCCTCGCAGTTGTCGTCAAAGGAGACGCCGATGTTCTTCCTGTTGTACCACGGGTTCAGCAGCGCGCCGGCGTCTCCCTTGGGGCGCTTGTACTCCTCGCCGAAGAGCGTGAACTTCGATTTTGCGATCTGCCGCGCAATTTTTTCCAGCGGCTTCGGGTCCCGGTCGATCCGCGCGCGGTGCTTCGCGGCAGTCTCGGGCTCCATGTCCCAGAAGCCGCAGCCGTAGCTGTAGTAATTCGGCGCGAGCTCAAAGTAAAAGGCGGGATAAGCCAGATGGTCCTCGTGAGAGCGCGCGAGGACGAGCCAGAGATGGTCCTTGTACGGCCCGCGTCCGTGCAGCCGCCGCGCGTCGCGGTAGATGCGGCAGACGTGCTGACGGAGCCCGAGCTTCGGGTACTCCCTGTCCATCGCCTCCAGCAGCTCCCGCGACAGCTCGCGCAGCGGCGCGTCCACCAGCTCGAGGTACTCCTGCTTGTGCGCCGCGAACCACTCGCGGTTGTTGTTGAGACGGACGCCCCAGAGAAAATCGACGGCGCCCTGCGTAAAGCCCTGAAACATAACGCACACCCCATTGTCCGTTCTGCTTTGAATTATACCCGCCGGGCGCGCATATTGCAAGGAAAAACCCGCGTCCGAAAATCGGACGCGGGCTTTGTCAAAGACAGGGAGTATTCCCCCCGTCCTTGAAAACAGGGGCTCGGCGCGCGGCGCGGCTCACTTGCCGGCGGCCTCGTCGACCTTGTGCATATGCTCGGCCAGGCAGAGCATCTTGTCGGAATAGCCGAACTCGTTGTCGTACCAGCTGACGACCTTGACAAAGTGGTCGTTGAGCGCGATGCCCGCCTTCTCGTCGAAGATGGAGGTGCGCGGATCGCTCAGGAAGTCGGAGGAGACGACCATCTCGTCGGTGTAGCCGAGGATGCCCTTCAGCTCGCCCTCGCTGGCGGCCTTCATCGCCTTGCAGACGTCCTCATAGGAGGCGGGCTTCTCAAGCACGACGGTCAGGTCGACGACGGAGACGTCGCAGGTGGGGACGCGCATGGACA
>CAMVAV010000028.1 GCA_947165595.1 uncultured Clostridia bacterium
CTTGCTTGCTTGCTTGCTTGCTTGCTTGCTTGCTTGCTTGCTTGCTTGCTTGCTGATTGTAGGCGGTTATCCAAAAAAATCAAGTCCTTTTTTGTAAATTCCGTGTGAATATGAATACTTTTTGACAAATTATTATAGCAGATAGTGGCGTGAATTTCAATGGGCGAATTGTAAACAAAATGAATTCGCAGTGGGATATGCGCCTCACCCATCGTCAGCGTATCGCAGCGGCGCCAGCGCGATCAGCGTTTTGATTTTCCCGTACTGCGGATCAAAGTCACAATGTATGTAGTAGTCTCCGGCGCTAAAGCCGACGAGGTTTTCCAGAAACGCCGTCATTTTCCGCTCGCTAAAGTTGATGATCCCGATGCCGTAGGCGTTCCCGTACAGCTCTCCGGCGAACTCAGTCAAGCAGTCCTCGCATAAAAAGCCCGCCGTCGTGTCAAGGCTCAAGCCGCTGTCGCCGTATGGGGTTATATCCACGTTGGCGATCCCCCGGTCAGCGTCCAGCATAAGATGCGCCGAAAAGCCGTCGTCTCCGTTCTTGAAACTGCGGGATTGCATTACGCCTGTGCTTTCCTCTATGAGCTGTCCGCTTTCGTCGTAGCGGTTGATCTCAACCGGCATAAGCTCAAAGGTATTCAGACTGATGATGCCGACGTTGTTCTGCCCGTAATATTCTTTGTATCGGATATTGCCGTCCCCGCACAGGTAACAGTCCGCTTTGGAGACGCAATGAACGGACGCCGCCTCCGCCTCGGCTTTGTAGTCCCGTCTTTGCTCGGTGTGCGGTTTGCCGCAGGAGGCGCAAAAAGCCAGCGCAAGCGCGGTCACAAGGACGGCGGCTCGTTTAGAGTTTTTCAGCGAGATTTTCAACGTGTATCAGCCCCTTTCTCTCCCGTTTCCGGGCAAGCTCCACAAAGTCCCGTGTCTTGCCGATCTGCCCACGGTCATAGCAAATCAGATAGCCGCTGGTGCGGATCATGTACTCGTTTGCCCGCACGATGGCAAAGGGCTTGGGTACGTCCTCCATCCCCGGCGGGTAGAAGGTGGCGTCGTATTCCTCGGCAAGCTCCTTTGGCCCCCGGAAGGGGTAATAGGGGATCAGAAGCGTCAACCTCGCTTCGGGGTGGCGCTGTTTCGCTCCACGGACGGCATGGGCGGCGAGGGCATCGAAGCGTCCGTAATGTCCCACGACAAAATCATCCACGCCGTATTCGGTAATGTGCCGCTCCACAACCTCGGCCAGCAGCGGGGACAGCGTTTCGGGCGCGTTGCGGTGTCCGATGAAAAAGCAGGTTTTGTGTTCTTCCATACCCTGTTCCTTCCGTTTTCGTTATAGGCAATATTGCCTATAACGCTTTTCCCTCATTATAGGCAATAATGGAGATATGTCAAACGGAAATGAGGGAGCTATCTGATATGATTTCCTATGCCCCGCTCTGGAAAACAATGGAGGCCCGCGGCGCAACAACATATACGTTACAGGTAAAAGGGCAGATCAGCAGTTCCACGATCCGCAGGATCAAAGCAAATGAATCCGTTTCGACAAACACGTTGGAGGCGTTGTGCAAAATCCTTGACTGTACGATAAACGATGTGATCGAATATCTCCCCGATCCTCCTTCCGGCGAATAAACTTATCCCATCCGAAAATGCGTCTCACCGTGAGACGCATTTTTTATTCCAAAAACACATCATAGGATAATCTACCACATTTGTATTCATTTGGCAACATATGTGTTCAGCGTTTAGGCGTCTTTCCTTTACACTCTGGTTATGGAGGCGCGTACATATGTTAGACGCTGTGATTGTTGGAAAAGTGATACAGAGATTCCGCGAGGAAAAGGGTTTGTCGCAAGAAGTGTTGAGCGGCTTCGCGGACATAGGCCGGACGCATTTGAGCGCCATTGAGCGCGGGGCGAGGAAGCCCACGCTTGACACATTCTTCAAAATTGGCGAGGCGCTGGAAATTCGTCCGAGCGTGCTGCTTGCCGCCATTGAGGACGAGATCAACCGAGCCAGCTAAAAAAGTCCCCGCCCAGCGATGGGCGGGGATCGTGCTAATGCGCGGCGTAGTATGTCGGTCTGCCGACGCTCGTAAAGCCGCTTGCGTTCGTTATCACGACGCAGTTGTAGCTGCTGGCGCAATGGATGATAAGCAGGTTGCCGTCCGCGTCGCGGCCTCCGACGATGCCGACGTGCATATCGTCGGGATAGAAAACAAGGTCGCCGGGGATGGCGTCGGCCCATGAGATCGGCGTACAGTAGCTATGCTGCATGGTCGCGCCGCCGCCGTGTCCGAGGACGTATGCGCCACCGCTGACGTTGTAGAACACCCAATCGACAAAACCCGAACAGTCGAGGCCGTAGGGGCGATAGGTGCCGGAGGTGCTGTTGCCCTCCGCCCACACCTTTTGTATCGTTCCCCAGCGGCTGTCCCAGCCGAGTACAAGGGACTTGCCGCCCCAAAAGTAATTGACCTTGCCGACAAGAGAACAGGCCACGCGCACCACCTCACGGCGTTCCGGCGAGAGATCGGCGGGGAGCCGCTTCATAAGCTCCGCCGCGTCCGCGCTTACGGCGGTCAAGCTGCCGACCAGCTCCTCCAGCATGGCGCGCTCCGCGAGCAGCTCGTTCATGGCGTCGGTTTGGCGCGCGGTAAAGCCGTAGGCGCTCGGCATATCCGCCGCTGCTTTCGGCGTCAGCGTGATATGCAGAATCTTCTCTACCCAGCCCTCGCCGCCGCCCGTGCCGGGGTGGTCGATGGTTTCGACCGTGGACGTAATGGCATTCATATCCCAAAAGACCGCTTTGAGGCGGTCGATTCGGTCGGCATCTATCGTTGCAACGTCCGTTGCGTCCGGGCCGTCGCTGCCAGCGACCTTCGCGGCAAACACCGCAAGGATCTCCGCCCAATCCGCCGTGGAGCCGTCCACGGTGATGTCATCATAGGTGTCCGCGCTTTGCAGCTCCTCCAGCCGCGCGTTGAAGTCAAAGTTGACCTGTGCCACCGCCGCGGAGATTGGCACGGTGTCCGCCGACGCGCTCTCGCCGGAAAAGAAGATGCCGAACGGCGAGGCGACGATGGCGGCGATCAGCGCGACGACGATCAGCACGACCAACAGCACCGCGCCTCCACCGAGGGCGACGACGGAGCTGACCGTTGCCTTGACCGCGTGGACAACGGCCTGCGCCGCGCGAGCGGTCATCTGCGCCGTGCGCTTTGCCGCCCTGCGCGCCGTTTCCGCGTTCTTTCTGACCGCCTGCTCGCGGAGCTTCTGCTCGCTCATGCGCTTTGCCCGCGCCGCGGGCGTCAACGTCTTGCCCGCCTGCCGCCCGATGGCGCTGCGCTCCTTCAGCGTGAAGGACGGTTTTGCAGGCGCGTGGTCACCGGCAAGCCTTGCAGGTGTGCCTTTGCCGGCCTTGGTTATCCGCCTGCCTGTCGTGCGATCAGCTTGGTGATGCGTGATGCTGCTGCTATTGCGGTTAGGCTTCGGCGTCGGGCGCTCCGGGCCGCTGTGGAGCGCGCCTTGCTCTGCCTTGACCGGCCCATTCGCCCGGACAGCCTCTGCCTCGGCGCTGCGCCGTGCTTCCTGACGCGCCCGAACGGTATCCTGGACAACTTTTTGCCGCCGCACTTCTTGCAGGGGCGGCGCTTCGGGATTGGCGTCCACCCGAGCGTCGGCGCTTGGACGTGCCTTCGGCATGACAGGCTCCGGGCGAAGCTGCGGGACTTTCGGCGCTGCTGACATGGGCTGTGCGGTACTCTGCGCCGGTTCAGCCTGCGGCGTGGAGCCGGATCGCGTCTTGGCTCTTTGTTGCAGCGCGCGCCGCTGTCCCGCCGCGGGCGTATCAGCGCCCTGCCGTGCTTCAACGCTTCGGCGTGTTTTCGGCATGGCTTGCTGCGGACGCGGTTCAGGCGCTTGCTCACGGGGACGCAGCGCGGCGGTCGGGCGCTGTTTTGGCTGCGGAGGCGCGGCATCAGGCTGCGGCTCCGCGGGAAAAGGCTCCCACTCGCTCGCAAGCTGCGCGTTTTCTTTTTTCGGCTCGGTGTCCGTTGCGCTTTTCCCGCGCTCCCGGCGCTGCTTGGCTTTCCGCACGGCGCGGCGCGTACCGTCAGCGGTGAGCGCAGCGGCGCGCCGCTCGTTTTTCTCCACCTTGTCCGTCGCGTATTGCACGGGGTTTTTCGGCTGCGGCTGGCGCTCCACTTGCTTTTCCGCATATTGCCGCTTCAAGATGTTTGCCGCTTCTTTTGGCGCGATATCGGCCTGCCGCGCCTTTGGAGCGTTCATTCCGGGTCTTGTTTTTATTTCAGGCATGACTTCCTCCTATCGTAAAATCGGGCGCGTTGCAAAATAGCGCGCTGAAAAAAGACGAGGTTAGGAGCCCAAAAGGGTTTCCTAACCTCGCTTTTTGCGTTAAGCTGTAGGTGTGAACAAACAATCTCAAACGCAAGACCACTATACGACGTATGAGCGGGACGGTCAAGTGGTACTTGCTCTGGATCACGAAAAAATATTACCGGAGAATGCACCCGTCCGGCTGACAAGCGCCCAGCTTGAGGAACTGGACTACAGGCAACTGTATCGCGCCTATTCGCCCAAAGGGCGGAAATCGGCAGCCGATCCGCGGGTGATGTTCAAGGTAATGGCTTATGGCTACCAATGCAACATCTATTCTATCCGCATTATACTGCCATCAGCCTTTGGCGAATACAAGGCAATTCACAAACCCGGTATGTGCTGTGCAGGCGTCGATCGCAATGACGCCCTTCCCGTAAAACGGCGCGAAATCGGCGGCGGTCATCTCCGAAACACTGTTTCGATGAGGGAGCACCATTTGTCCGCAAGGCAGACGATCCATGCCTCGCGGCTTTTGGGGAGCCTTGTCAGCGTCAGCGGCCACATGTGGCTGCGGATGATGCGGCACTCCTCCTCGGTCGCGTGCAGCAGGCGCCTTGCGTTGTCCGCCGCGCGGTCTGCGTGGTGAAAGCCGTGCCAGCGATGCGTTTCGTCCTGCTTGTGCCAGTCGTACAGGTAAAAATCGTGGAGCATCGCGCCGCGCAGCAGCGTTTTTTCATCGGCGTTGAGGCACAGGCACCGGTTGAGCCGGAAGCAGGCGCGCACAACGTTCTCGCAGTGCTCGTAGGTGGAGACCCTTCCGTGCTGTATAAACTCCTTCATACGAAGCACCTGCGGCTCGCGCTTGAAATCGGAAAGCGCGGCTTCGATTTCACCGATCGTCTTTTTCATGAGCGTCGACGTACCTCCTCCAAGGCGTTTACGACCTCGCGCAGGTGCTCCTGCAGCGGACGGGGCACCGGGCGGGCTCAGGACCTTCACCCGCCGGACGCGCAAAAACCGATCGGTCCTGCAAGGATAAGTTGCAAAACCGGTCGGTTTTTCTGTCAGCCAACGAAACGCGGCGGCAGCTGCTCATCCGCATGCTGATGCTTGATGATCTTGACCGTATACAGCGCCACGCTTAAATTGAGAACGCCTTCCCCGAGCAGCGCAAATCCCACCAGTGCGGTCGCAACCTTCGCGCCGCCGCCGGGATGGAACACCAGCATGCAGCCCAGCATGCCCGCAAGGAAAGCAAGCGCCAGAATCAGCCACCACTTTTCGATGCCGAAGGCACGAGAATCCAGCGCGATCTGGAATTTGAACAGTCCGTCGGCAAGCACGACGATGCCCAAAATGATATAGAAGAAGCTGATCGTGCGCTCTGGACAGCACAGCGCATACAACCCCAGCGGGATCATCAGAACGCCGAACGCGAAATCGTACTGGAATGCCAGCCGGTAGAGGTCCTTCGACCAATAGCCGACGATCTTGACCGCGCCGAATACGATCATCAGCACGCCGAGCAGCATACCCGCCAGCGCGATGGAAAAGTCCGGCAGCAGGATCATCAGGAGTCCCAGCGCGCACAGCAGCGTTGAGAGAACGATATAGCCTCCCCGGGCAATTTGCATGGGTGTGGTGTTTCTGAGTCTGTCTTCCATTGAAAAAGCCTCCGTTTGCCGTGCCGCAATGCGGCGCGGCGTTGTATCCGTCCATTCCCGCCGCGGCGCGGCCGGCTATGGATTCTGCGTCTCCGTGTCTCTTTGGACGCGGCTTATGATTTCTTCGACCATTTCGCGGCGCAGCTTGCTCATACGCGCAAATCGGGACTGGATGTCGTAATTCATATCGCTTTCGAGCCACGTCAATATCTGCCCGATCAGCTCGCACTGGAAAAAGTGGACAAGCGCCTCCGCGTCCTCCTTTTCGACCGGCACGTCGCCGAACGCGGTCCTGAGATAGGACACGATCACGTCGTGGCAGACGCGGATGAGGTGCTGCTCGTAAATGCCCCGGTTTCCGGAGTGATAGACGTGGAGCACGGCGCGCCTGTTCTCGCGCGCAAACCGCGTCGCGGCGGCAAGGCACTCCTCCAGCGAATCCGCCTTTGCGTATTCGGCGATCAGGCGATCCGCATACTCGGTCACGATCGTTCCAAGCAGCGTCGGGATATCCGTGAAGTGGTAATAGAAGCTGTTGCGGTTGATGCCGCAGTCCTCAACGATTGCCTTGACCGTGATCTGACTCATCGGGCGCTCGTTGAGCATCTTCAGGCACGATTCCATGATCTTTTCGCGCGTAAATGACGGCATATCCAGTCTCCTTTCAACCGCTTGATATACGATCATTATACGTGTGCGCCGCAGAAAAGGCAAGCTTCTTGTCCCTGTCAGACCTTCAGCTGAGCCGCGGCGGCGGGCGTCAGGCCGGAGCCGCCATTGTCCTGATGCGGCTTCCAGTTTAGAGTCGTCCTGCTGAACACCGGCTCAAGAATGCACAGAACCGCAGGCATGAAGAAGATGCTGACGATCGCGGAAATGATCGCGCCGCGCGCGAGCATGACGCAGATCGCGCCGATCAGGTCGATCGAGGTAACAAGCGAGACGCCCAGCGTTGCGACGAACATGACGAGCGCGCTGGTGATGATCGACGCGTCGGAGGAGCTTGCCGCGAGCTGCGCGGCCTCCTTGCGGTCATGTCCCGCGCGCAGCTCCTCCTGGAAGCGCGAGGTCATCAGGATCGCGTAGTCCACCGTCGCGCCGAGCTGTACGCAGCTGATGACCGTCGGCGCGACGAACGCCACCTCGGAGCCCGTGAAGTACGGCACGCCCTGGTTGATGAAAATTGCCAGCTCGATCATTGCCACCAGCGCCATCGGCACAGTGACGGAGCGGAACACGATCATGATGATCGTGAAGATCGCCGCGATGGAGATGTAGTTCGTGGTGACAAAGTCCACGGCGGTGGTGGCGATCAGGTCGTCGGTCATGGCGGCCTCGCCTGTCACCATGGCGTTGGGATCGTATTCCTTGACGATGGCGATCATCTTCTTGAGCTGTTCGGAAACCTCGTCGGAGGCGGTATCGTAGCTGGAGTTGACCATCATCAGCTGATACCCGCCCTGCTTGAGCATCTTCTTGGCGTAATCGGGGATAAAGAAGTCGGGGATGCCCTGCCCAAGCATGGAATGGTACGAAAGCAGGCCCGTGACGCCGTCCAGCTCGTTGATGCGGCTCTCCATCTCGTTCATGTCCGTGGCGGAAATGTCGTCGCGCAGCAGCACAAAGTGCGAGGTTGCCATGTCAAACTCGTCCTTGAGCTTTTCGTTGGCAATGATGGACGGCATATCGCGCGGCAGGGACTCGTCGAGCTTGTAGTACATTGTGACGTGCTTCTCGGCGTAGTAGGCGGGGAAGAAGAGCAGGATTGCGAGGACGAGAAACACGACGCGGTGCTTGATGATGAAACGGTTGACACCGTCGAAGCTCGGGATGATCGTCCTGTGCTTGAGGCGGCTGAGGTGCGCGTCGCAGATGAGAATGAACGACGGCAGCACCAGAATGACCGTGAGGACGCCCAGCACGACGCCCTTCGCCATGACGATGCCGATGTCGCGGCCCAGCGTCAGGCGCATCGCGCACAGAGCGAGGAAGCCGGCAACGGTGGTGAGGCTTGAGCCGAAGAGCGAGCGAAACGCGGCCATAACAGCCTGCGCCATCGCGTCACGATGGTCCTCGTAGTTGCCGCGCTCCTCCTCGTAACGGCGGTAAAGGAACACGGAGTAGTCCATTGTCACGCCCAGCTGCAGCACCGCGGCGATCGCCTGCGTGATGTACGAGATCTGGCCGAGGACAATGTTGGAGCCGAAGTTATAGAGCACCGCGACGCCGATGTTCGCCATCAGCACGAGGGGCAGGACGGTCTCTTCCATTGTCAGCGCCATCGCGGCGATCGCAAGTCCGACCGCCAGCGAAACGAAGATCGGCAGCTCCTTGTCGACGAGGTCGCGCGTGTCCTTGATGACCACGGAGAAGCCCGCGAGGAAGCACTTTTCGTTGCACAGCGAGCGAATCTGCGCGATGGCGTTCATCGTCTCGTCGGACGCGCCGGCCTTGTCATACTGTATAATCATCATGGTCGAGCCCTGACTGGAGAAGAAGATGTCGCGGAACTCGGCGGGGATCATGTCGATCGGCAGCTGCACGCCGATGAGGTTGCTCAGCCACAGCGCGTTGGAGACGCCGGGCACCTCCTTGATCTCGTTCAAAAGGTCGTTCGACCAGGCGGCGGGCATGTCCTCGATGACCAGCATGCTCGTCGCCGCCATCTGGAACGGCTCCTCCAGCAGCCGCTCGCCCTGTGAGGATTCCAGATCCTGCGGCAGGTAGGTCAGGATATCGTAGTTGACGCGTGTCGCGATGAAGCCGACGCCCGCGGGGATCAGCAGCAGCAGCGCGATCAGCGCCGAAAGCCTGGGCTTTCGCGTCAGGTTTTTAGCAATTTTTTCCAGCATGATCTGACTCCTATCCGCGGTGGAAGATGCACACGATCGCACCCCACATGCCAACAAACATCGCTGCCACGCGGCCCCAGAAGGTCGTTTGCGGCGCGGCGGCGCTCGCGAGCTTCTCCGCCTGAGGCTGCTCGTCGGCCGCCTTGATCTCCTGCGTGCGGATGAGCACCTGTACGCTGGAGGGCGCGGGGTTGCGCGCGTCGGTCAGGGAAACGGCCTCGGCGGTCGCGTCCATTTCAAGCAGATCGTTGACGTCGCCGGTGTAGTCGTTCCAGACGTCCTCCACCATGCCGTTGATGGTCTCCTTCGCGTTCCGCACGCCGCTGCCCTCGCCAAGAGCCGCGGCGGTGCCGCGCAGGGCGGCGGCAAGGCTGGCAAGGCTCTGGCGCGACGCGGAGTCGAGCTGCGTGCCCGCCGTCTGGAGCAGGCCCTCCGCGGAGTGCAGGAAGGCGCCGGTGTCCACGGACAGAACGGTCAGCGTGCCGCTGGCGATCTGCGCCTGCTCCAGCGTGCGGTCGAGCTGGGGCAGATAGTTGTCGAGCAGCTTCTGCATCTGCTCCATGGAGTCGAGCGCGCTTTGCAGCTCGGCGCTGTCCTTCTGCGCGAGCGCGTTGAGATCGTCCGCGCTCTCGACCAGCGGCCTGAGCTCGCTGACGCTGTCGCAGAGGACGACGAGATTGTCCAGCACGTCGGACGTGGGGCCCATCAGCGCGTTGATGTCCCTGATGGTCGAGTTGACCCTGTCGATGGTGACGTTCAGGCTGCCGAGCGCGTCGTTGACCTCGCCGTACGTGTCGTCAAGCATACCGCCGATCTCGTCGCCGATCTGCCCCGCCTCGTCGGCAAGAAGATCGATGGAGCCGTCGGCGTTGGCGCTGTGGACGTTGGCGGCCTTCGCCGCGTCCGCCGCCGCCGAGGCGGCGTCCGCGCCCTGCGCGAGCTTCAGGGCGTAAACGAACGCCTCAAAGGAATCGTCGGAATATTTGGCCTGCGCGGCTCCGTACGCGCCCTTCAGCGCGTTGTAGCTCCGGTACGCCGTGACAGCCTCCATCACCTTGGCGGCGGCGTTTTGCTCCGTCAGCGCCGCGATCTTTGCCTGCGTGGCCGGATCGTTTGCGATCATATAATCCGCCCGCGCGGCGGCGGAATCGTCATCGAGGCCGTTGGCTTTCAGCTGATCGACGATCGCCGCCCTGACCTGCGCCGTCACCGCCTCGCGGACCTGGCCGGTGACATGGCTTTTGACGTTGTCTTCGCTGCCCAAAGCGTCAAGGCTCTGCGCGGCGGTGATCTGTTCCGCGGAATAGCCCGCCGCCTTCATGGCGGTCGCGGCAAAGGCGTCTCCGCCTGCCATCGCGGCTCCGCCGCGATAGAGCTGCTCCACCTGCTTTACGGTCTCGAGCTGCGCGCTCAGATCCGACGCGCCCGATCCGAGCGACGGCCTGGAAAGCCCGGAGACGCCGCTGATCGTGCTGAACCGCGTATCGTCAAGCCTTCTGGACAGGTTTTTGATGTCCCTCTGCGCCTCGTCGATGTTGTCGATGACCGCCAGCAGGTCTTCCTTGCTGCCCTGCGCGTCGCTGAGGATCCCGTTGAGCTCGTTCAGATCCTTGCGCAGCGCGAGCGTTTCGACCGCCATGTCGTTGAGGATATCGTTGGCGCTCCTGAGCGCGTCGGACGTCGCGCCGAGCTCGCCGCTGAGCGGCTGCAGGGCCTCCGACATCGCGTCGAGGTCGTTGAGCGCCTGATCGGCGGCGGCATAGACGCCGCCCTTGCCGGAGCTGACCGTGCCGCGCGCCGCGTTGAGCGCGTCGAGGCCGCTGGCGCTGGAATAGAGGCTGTCGCTGACCGAGTCGAGCGAATCGAGCAGGGCGTCGAGGCTGCCGGAGAGCTTTTCGTAGTTGTCCTCAAGGTCCTCCTTGCGCTGCGCGAGCTTCGAGATCTCGTCAAGCTGGGAGAGCGTGGCGGGGACCATCAGGAAGGTCATTCCGCCGAACTCGAATTTGTCCGCGCCGACGCGGATGGAGTAGTGCCCCTCCTCGCCGGGGAACGCGACGAACAGCACCGCGCGGAGGTTGCCGAGCAGCTGCACCTGCGCGCCGGGCGCCTCAAGCGAGAGGATGTCGTCCTGATTGAAGATCGCCATGGCCTCAAGCGTATAGTTGTGGCGCGCGTAATCGCTGATGCTCCTGTTCGGGATCGCGTCGACGTTGATCTCCACAACGCCGGTCTTGCCCGCGAGCTCCTCCGCCCTCGTCGGCACGCCGTTGAGCCTGTAGGAGACCGAAAGCTTCCACGGCAGGTCGTTGTACGGCTGCGCGGTCTTGCCCTGAAAATAGAAGTGCGTGGGCGCCGCGCTCTCGCCGGAGAAGTCAAAGGCGAGCTGCCTTGCGTTCTGCTGCGGCACGACGCTGTTGGTCAGGTTGGCAACGTCCTCGTACTCGCCGTAGTCCGTGATGGCGGTCGCGCCGTTGAGCACGTAGCTCTTGACGATGCTGCCCTCGGTCAGATTGCCGTAGTAGTCGAGCATGGCGTAATACGCCTCGTCATAGGTCGGCAAGCACCCGTCGCCGACCGGAACGGCGGGCGACGCGGCAAAGGCGGGCCCCGCCGAGCCTCCCATGAGCAGAAGGCTCATGGCCGCCGCGATCCAACGTTGATGCCTGTGTTTCATGTCGATCACTCTTTCTGCCGTTCATGCGGCTCAATGTCACAGTAAGAGTAACCTGCGCCGCTCCGCGCGGCAACGGACAAAAACGCGCGTGTGTCCAAAATTCAGACACTCGCGCGCTTTTGCCCAGTTACTTACCGCGTTTGCTTCTGCTATACTGCGCATGTACGCAGGAGGCGCAACGCCCGGATCGCGGAAAACGGCCGTCCGGGCCGAAGGATCGACATTATATATGAGGTCAAAAAACAGGCAGGAGGAAACGACATATGAAAAAGCGCATTTTATCCCTCACGCTCGCATTGACGCTGAGCCTCGCCCTCGCGGCGCCCGCGTCGGCGCACGATATGGGCAGGACCGGCGAATACGCCGTGATCAGCTGTGGCAGCTATCATACGGCCGCGCTCCGCTCCGACGGCAGCCTCTGGACGTGGGGGAACAATCTCCGCGGCCAGCTGGGCGACGGCACGAGGACCGAGCGCACCGCCCCCGTCCGCGTGCTGGACGACGTGACGGCGGTCAGCTGCGGCGAGAAGCACACGGCGGCGATCCGGAGCGACGGCAGCCTCTGGACATGGGGCGACAACAGCAGCGGACAGCTGGGCGACGGATCGACGGAGCGGCTCCGCGCCACCCCCGCCAAGGTGCTGGACAACGTGGCGGCGGTCAGCTGCGGCGAGCTTTACACGGCCGCGATCCTGACCGACGGCAGCCTCTGGACGTGGGGGCAGAACAGCGCCGGCCAGCTGGGCGGCGGCATGTCCACCCACCGCAGCGCCCCCGTCAAGGTGATGGACAATGTGGCGGCGGTCAGCTGCGGCCTGGGCCACACGGCCGTGATCCTGAACGACGGCAGCCTCTGGACGTGGGGCGACAACTATCACGGCAGGCTGGGCGACGGCACGACGGTATTGCGCCGCGATCCCGTCAAGGTGCTGGATGACGCGGCGCTGGTCAGCTGCGGCGAATCGCACATGGCGGCGATCCTGAACGACGGCAGCCTCTGGACGTGGGGCGACAACCTCTACGGCCAGCTGGGCGACGGCACGAAGACCGACCGCAGCAGCCCCGTCAAGGTGCTGGACAACGTGGTGGCGGTCAGCTGCGGTCTGGACCGCACGGCGGCGATCCTGAGCGACGGGAGCCTCTGGACGTGGGGACACAACTACGACGGCAAGCTGGGCGACGGCTCGATGATCGACCGCAGCAGCCCCGTCAAGGTGCTGGACGACGCGACGGCGGTCAGCTGCGGCGGTCACGACCACACGGCGGCGGCGCGGAGCGACTGCCGTCTCTGGACATGGGGATGGAACAAAAACTGCCTGTTGGGCTACGCGGGCGGCAACGCGAAGGATGAATACGAAAGCCCCGTCCAGACCCTTCCCGCGCAGGTGCCGGACGTCCTCCTGCACGAGGTCGTCAGAAAGCTTGTCGCGCAGCCGACGAAGCAGGACCTGATCGTCAACGGCGCGGCGAAGGACGTCGAGATCTACAACATCGACGGCTCCAACTACTTCAGGCTGCGCGATCTGGCGGCGCTTTTGAACGGCACCGGCTCGCAGTTCTCCGTCGACTATGACAACGAGAGCAGTACAATCGTTCTCAAAACGGGAGAGGCTTACGCCGCTGCCGACGGCGAGCCGTCAGCCGGCACGGGCAGAAGCGCGCTCGCGGTCGTAAGCTCGCAGAAGCTCACGATCGATGACGCCGCGGCGGAGCTGACCGCCTACAACATCGACGGCTCCAACTACTTCAAGCTGCGCGAGCTTGGTGCGGCGCTGAATTTCGACGTGGACTGGGATGCCGAGACCTCCACCGTGGTCGTTGCAAGCAGGTAAAACAACAGAGTTCTGTGGCGTCATCAAACGGCAGGGATTAGACAAAAGGGAAATCACCCTTACACAGTGCCCTCTCCGCAGCCTCATTCAAGGAAGGCGCTGACAATCTAAATTTTAACTCTGATTTTCACTCAGTCCTCCTGCGTCCCTCAATTTTCGTGAGGGACGCAGGAGGTCTGACATTTTGCCGCAGGATATCACACAACATGAAATGCTGCGCGCTTTTTCGGACAATTTCACGCGAATTATCCACAGCCGAGCGCAATTTCGGGCAAAAAAGGAGTGCCGCAGAAATTCTCATTCTGCGACACTCCCGCAAGTTCAGCCCTCTCCGGGCTTGGTCGTCATCAGCTTGTAAAGGCTGGTGTCCTTTGGAAAATCGTTGACGAAAGGCACGATGGAGCCGCCCACCTTGATAAGACCTTGACCGGGCGGCGCGTTGCTGACGTAATCCATCTGCGCCTCGGACGTGCCGAGCAGCTTTGACAAATCCTCGCGGTCGGTCGGCGCTTGATTGAACATCATCAGAAATTCGCTGTTGGCGAGCATCATGCGCGCCGTGTCGGAGAGCAGACATTCCTCCACGTTCTGCGTGATGCCTGTGAGCGTCGCGTAATACTTTCTGAACCGTTTCCAGCACTTGTAAAGAAACTCGCCGCTGTAATCGTCGTTGCTGTTCGCATTGCCGTTCATGCTCTTTTTGGCGAAGAAAAGATATATCTCGTCGATATAGACGTGGGTATATCGTCCCGCCGCGCGGTTGCGGATGACGCGGTTTAAGATGGCGTCCAGCATGACGAGCAGGCCGATGGGCTTCAGGTTCTCGCCCAAATCCTGAATGTCAAAGCAGATGATGCGGTTGTTGGTGTCAATGTTCGTCTGATGGGAAAAGACATTCAGGGAGCCGATGGTAAACATCTCCAACGCTAGGGCAATATCATGGGCGAGCGGTTCCTTTTGCTTCATGAGATCGTCGTGCAGGTCTTTGAGCGTGGGCGGATCGCCCTGATAGGATTTGATGTACTCGCGGTAGACGTTCGCCGTGCATCGGTCAATGACGGACTTCGCCCGCGCGTCGATGCCGTCCGGCCCCATGATCTGCTGACAGAGCGACATCACAAAATCGCTTTTCAGGCCGACCGGGTTACTGCCTTCGCCATATTCCGCGGATATGTCCATTGCGTTGATATAGCTGGTGCTGTCCGCGGAGATCGTGATGATCTCGCCGCCGAGGGCGCGGACAAGCGGCCCGTATTCGCGTTCGGGGTCAACAATGATGATGGTATCCTTGCCGGAGAGCGCGCGGAGCGCGATCTCCAGCTTTGCCGCCATTGACTTGCCGGAGCCGGACACGCCGAGGATAAAGCCGTTGCCGTTCATCAGGCTTTCGCGGTTGCAGATGATAAGGTTGTGCGACACGGCGTTTACGCCGTAGTAGATGCCGCCCGTGTGCTGTATCTCCTGACTTTGGAACGGCATGAGGACGGCGGTGCTTTCGGTGGTGAGGGTGCGCGTCGCTTCGATGCGCCGCAGGCCGTAGGGCAGGACAGTGTTCAGCCCGTCCTCCTGCTGGTATTTGAGCGTGGCAAACTCGCAGTTTCCCGTCCGCGATTTGAGCGATTCCGTATCCTGGTCGAGTTGCTCCACGCTGTCCGCGAGATGCGTCAGCGTCACAAGGCCGAACATGATGCGCTGGTCGCGCTCGGTGAGATCGTCCATGTACTCCTTGCCGACCTTCTGCATTTGCTCCACCTGATAGGGCAGCTTGGCGAGGTAGAGGTTCTTTGACATCTGCCGCTGCTGGATGCGCGTCGCGTCCGATTCCACCGACATGATGACCTTGATTGATCTCCCGGAAGTTGGAGAAGCAACCCTCCGCCAGTTTGAGCGTGTAACTCTTGTTCTCCGACTGCTTTGCAACGACGGGGATCAGCGGCTCGCCGCCCACCATCTCGGCAAACAGCGTGATGCCGCTTTCCTCGCCCATCATGGGTTCCGGCAGAGATATCGGTTCCAGATATGTTTCGGTCTTGCCCACGACCTTGTACTCATGCAGGTCGCAGGTGATCGGGTGGTACAGACTGATGACCGTATCCCTGATATGGCCCTGCACGCGGTATTTCCGCTCTTGCTCCGCCGCGTCCAGATACATCTGCGGATCGGCTCCCGGTACGGCAAAACCGAACATGGAACCGACGCGCATTGCCTCGACCTGTGCCGGCGTCAGCCCGCGCGCACGGTTATGATCGTCCGCAATGTGGCGGTTGTACGCCGCGTCGTCGGTATTCCATTCAGAGTGGTAATAGCCGGTTTCGCCGCGCCGCAAGATGATCAGCTCGCCCGTTTCCTGCAAGGTGGTCATGCAGGTTTCGGGTAATTCCGTTCTCATGCTCTCCACGCTCCCTTCATCGTGCCTGTTCCTGCTGGCGGCGGCGATACCAGCCCTCCAGCAGCTTCATGATGACGTCCTCGATCTGCTGCGGCGTATAGTTCTTGGGAAAGAACCGCTTTAAGCGGTCGTCGCGGATCGTGACCTTGCGCTCCAGCGGCTTGTCCTCGCCCATGATGGCGTCCATGACCGCCTCGGTCAGCTTGCCCTGCTCGCTGATCTGCTTCATGCGCCTGGCTTGGTCAAGCGAGGGCGCGGCCTCGTCGCGCTCCATGACGAACGCGAGGTAGGTCTGTTCTTTCTCGGTCAGGTGGGAAATGAAATCGGACGCGGGGACGAATTTCAGCGTCCCGTCGTCCACTTTGGCAAGCAGCGGAGGAATGAGCTTTGTCAGGCGCACATAGCGTTGCACCTGCATACGGCTTTCGTCCACCTGCTCCGCCAAAATCTCAACGGAATAGCGGGTTTCCAACTTCTGCCCAACTTGGGCAGAAGTTAAATCTGACCGTTCGCCCTGCCTTTTCATGGCGTCCAGCTTCAGCTTATAGGCGCGGGCTTTCTCGCTCGGGAGCAAGTCCTCGCGGTTGATGTTGTAGTCCACCACCAGAATGTCCGCCTGCTCGTCCGTGTACTCGCGGACGATGACCGGGCGGGTTTCCAGCCCCACCGCTTTCGCGCAGTAGTCGCGCCGATGCCCAGCGATGATCTCGTAGGTATCGCCCTCGCGCGGGCGCACGATCATCGGCTCCGCGATGCCGTTGCGCTCGATGCTGTCCATGAGCCGCACAAGGTCGGGCGTAGGGCGGTCAACGCTGTACGGCTGGCGGGCGTAGGGGAAAACCTTGTCCGCGGGAACGATCTGCACGCGCTCGCCCTGCTCGGTCTGGCGCTCCGCGTCGGTCTTGAACAGGTCATCGAGCGAAGTCAGACCGATGTTTTCTAATTTGCTTCCCACCGTTCAGCACCTCCTTCGTCAGATTTTCATACGCCGCGGCGACCTTGCCGTTGCGGTCGAGATCGTAGATGCTCTTTTCCTCCACGCTGATCTCGGCGGCGCGGACGGAGCGCGGTATCTGCGTCGCAAACACGCGACCGCCATAGGTGCGGCGGATCAAGTCCACAATACCCTTTGATAGCCGCGTCCGCTCGTCCACCATCGTCAGCAGGATGCCGTCGATCTCCAGACGCGGGTTGAGCTGCCGCTTGACGCGCGCCACCGTCTTTAGGAGCTGTTCCAGCCCCTTTGCGGGGAGATATTGCGCTTGCACGGGGATAATCACGCTGTCCGCAGCGGTGAGGGCGTTGATCGTCAGCATACCAAGCGACGGCATACAGTCGATGATGGCGTAGTCGTAGCGGTCACTGACCGAAGAAAGAAATTGCTTCAGCACCGTTTCGCGGCTCATGGTGTTGACCAACGTGACCTCCATCGCGGAAAGGTCAATGTTTGCCGGCACAAGATGGACGCCCTCGTCCGTTTCCAAGATGCCCTCTCCGGGGGCGATTGGCTTGTCCGTGATGATTTTTCCCATGAGATCGGCGAGGGTAGGGGAAAGCTCGTCGGGCTGCGCCCAGCCCAGCATCTGCGTCAGATTGCCCTGTGCGTCGGCGTCGATCAGCAGGACTTTTTTACCCTGCCGAGAAAGACCAACGCCGAGACTTGCGGCGGTCGTGGTCTTTCCCACGCCGCCCTTTTGGTTTGCCAATGCGATTGTTTTCAAAATAGCACCTCCTTCAACAAAAAAAGAGCCTTTCGGCTCTTGTGATAAAAACGTTATTCTTTTCTCGGAAAGTATTTCTTTTTCAGTCTTATTCGCTCAGTATCATTACATTTCGATTTCCGAAACTCTTGGACTTCGATAATCGAAAGTCTTGATTTTCGATTTCCGAAAGTCTGAAACAGGGCAGACTGCTCCCGCATGCAGCATTATCCTCGATCTGTCCGCCTACGGTGGACGCAGCGCCGCAAAGTTCTTGAGGTATATCCTCGTCGGCTTTCCTTGTCCCTGCCGGACGCGCTCGATAAGGCCGATGCCACTCCTGCCGTCCAGCTCGGCAAGCACCTTTGTCGCCTTTTCGCTCTTGCAGTTGAGGACTTTCATCGTTTCTTCTACGGTGTAGTAGATGTAGACGTCGCCTTTCTCGTCCAGCCAGCCGTTTTCAACGGACAAGCCCATGCGGTCGAGCATAGCGCCATAGAGAAACTTCGCGTCGGTGGAGATGGTTCGCAGCCGCTCGTCGGTCGTCAGCAGCTTTGGGATACGGTAGAACGTAAACTCGTCGGCCTCATGGCCGCGGAAGTTTGGCAAGGGTAGTGCGGTCATGGGCATCGCTCCTTTCAGAGTGATTATATGGAACAAGGGGAAAGATCATCGTCTTTCCCCTTGCATTGATTTCACAGTTATGATACTATGCTTTTGCTAATCAAGCACCCGGACGGACACCGCAAAGCATTGTTATCAAAGGCTTTCTTGCTAATGGTTTGCTAATTTGGGTACTGAAAAAACGGCGTTTTTGGACGATATTGAGAAATACTGCGTGATACGCCGTTCGATTAAAAATCCAGTATTCATGCGGGTTTGCGGGCATTCCGCGTTATCGTGTACCATGCGGCACGATAGGGACATTTTAGCTCCTAAGCGGTAGGTCGGAGGTTCGAATCCCCTCGCGGGTGCCAGTGAAAAGTGCCGAAAATCAACGATTTTCGGCACTTTTTCTACGACTTCGCAAAAGCGGATGCGACCCCAAGAGAAAGCATACTCTCTGCCATCCACCGAAATTAGCCAGCTAATGATTAGCAAGATTTACGGTTTTCCAGCTAATGAAAATCGGCCTCCTGCTAATTTGCCCAAAAAAGGAGGTCGCCGCCCAGCTAATGAAAAAGGTGGACGACAACCTGTTAAAGCTGTTCAAAATAGTTTTCGAGACCCCTGTGAAAACTGGTTCCGAGGGAGCGGCTCTCGTTATCAGACGCACAAAATAATATTCAAGCAGACGTACATAGCCCTCTTTGGACCTTTCCATCCAAAGAGGGCTTTTTTCATTTCCAGAGAGAAAGGGGGTGTTGAGATGGACAATGTATTCTCCGTGGAAGTCAAAAACGCGCAGCAGACGCTCCGGCAGGTCCGCGATGGCCAGAGGGTGTCCCACCGGGATATAGATGATCTCCGCTGCGGCTTCTGAAAACTTCAGAACCATCATGCCGGTTTTCCTGTTTCGATCTTCACATACAAATACTTTCACCGATGAAGCTTGTAAAAAGCCTTCCATCTGTGTCTTATAGTCCTCGCATGTGGGATGATACATGCAGGGAGCATATGACCTTGTATTCTGCTCCGCAAACGGAACTCCGATTGAAGGAGCCGTAATCAACCGGGCGCTTGATAAGCTCATCAAGAAGAATGGACTGCCCAAGGTTGTCTTTCACAGTATCCGTCATACGAGCACGACATACAAGCTGAAACTGAGCGGCGGCGACATCAAAGCGGTTCAAGGTGACACGGGCCACGGAACTGCCCAGATGGTCACAGAGCAATACGCCCACATTATTGATGAGGACAGACGAGCTAACGCAGTGAGGTTTCAAGAAGCGTTTTACTCTGTTCCCGCCCCCCAGCCGGCAGCGCCTGAGAGTAAGCCCCTCGGCATCCCGGATGGCGTGTCCTCTGACGATCAGGAGCTTGTTATGAAGCTCTTGACAAACCCCAAGGCGCTTGAACTCTTAAAGGGGCTCGCCAACGTCATCTGAAACTAACGGAAGGTCGCTCGAAGAATTGACTTCGGGCGACCTTCTGATTTACACATTTGCGCCACCGGCAGAATCGGTGCAAAATAGGTTATGAGGAGGCGATCAAAATGTTATTCAGAAGAAAGCGTAAGGTCATCGTAGAAGTTTCCCTTCAGGAACTCACACTCATCCGCGAGAGCCTGCTTGCCCTCCGGAGCCAGTTGATTCAGTCGGGAAAACTTACGGACCCCGTTGATGAAATACTCGTCAAGCTGTTCTAACTTACATATTGTTCTACATACCGGTCAACTGCTTCAAGCGGTTGGCCGGTTGTCTATGGAAAGGGGGTCGAAGCATGGAGCTGAAGGCCATCATCGGAATCTGCCTTGTCGTGTTCATCGTTGGAGCAATGGTGTATCTCTTCCTCAGAAATCGCAGGAGGTAACAAGGCATGGTAAAGCGCCGCCTGTTTGCAAGACGGCGCTTCAGATTTCTCCTGCGCGATTACATAGAATGAAGGTTTATATTGAAATACCTTATCAGAGTTGGTATAATAAGCGCATAAACGCAACAGCTATGACGGAGGTGAGCCAAATGACCATTCAGCAACAAGCCTATGGCTTGATTGACCGGCTTTCAGAGGATAGCATTCAGGCTGTCATCCAGGTCATGAAGCGGATGCTGCCCAATGAAGCTATGAAAAACGAGGCAGAGGAAAGCGCTGCGGTAACGGATTCTGCTAAAATGAAAGCGTATCTCCGGATTCAGGAACTCAGAAAAATCAGCTCAGGATACGACATTTCAGAGGACCAAAGGGCCGCTGCTCTGGATGCTAAATACGGCTCCCTCGGTTGACGGAGGTATCCTCGATGAAAGTCTTGATCGATACCAATGTTGCCCTGACCTATCTCTCCGGGCGGGAGGACCCTTTTTCGGAAGCTGTCAATCGGATTATGCTCCTGACCGCCAAAGGAAAGATTGAGGCTGCGATTGCTTTTCATTCTTTATCCATCATCTGGTATCAGGCCAGAAAGCTCCCAGAAGATGTGCGCAGAGACTGGATCAAGCAGCTTTGTGAACTGCTGACCGTTTCGAGCGCAGATAATAAGGCTTTGATGGCCGCTGTCGAAAACACGGACTTCAAAGATTTTGAGGATGCCATGCAGGACTGCTGTGCGGTTAGTTTCCGCGCGGATTTCATTATCACTGCCAATATAAAGGACTATAAAGGCTATAGCGAAACCGTAGCATTAACTCCGGATGATTTTCTACGGCTGATTGATTCCTGTAAGGAAAAGGCGTGATATCTGCGTCATAGCCGCTATCCAGCCAGGCGCCCCCGCCCGCCGCTCAACTCCCCGGCAGCTCTTCGTTTGCCGCGTCGCAGCGGAGGATCGCCTGCCAGTCTCGTTTCATATAAAGGAAGCGGATCACATGGACGATCCGATGCTCCTCTTCAATGATGCAGAATCCAAGATAGTTCTTCACCCGAACAAATCGGATACCCCACGCGGCAAGCACCTCGTCCGTTGCCAACATGATGCGCTGCGGCATATCCGCGAGACCGGCAAGGGTCTCTTCTGCGGCGTCCAGCAGCTCATCCGCCGCTGTCGGATTGAGCAGGGTATACTCGATATAGTCCGCCGCGCTCTCCATGTCCCGCTGCGCCCGCTCGGTGATGTGAACCTGATACATCATCTCCTGCGCCTGCCTCTGATTTCAGCCATTGCGCTATCCAGCGGCTTTGTCCGCCCAGCCTTCACATCGGCAAGGCCATCCTGAAGCAAGCCGTACAGCTCATATCCGGCCGTCAGCTTTTCATAGGCTTCAATGCTCATCACCGCCAGATCGCCCTTGCCGTTCTTCGTGATGAAAACAGGCTCCGCATAGTCATGGCAAAAGGTGGAAATCTCATTGTAATTGTTCCGCAGGTCCGCGCTTGATCTGATGTGCGGCATGGGATCACCTCCATCGTTATGATAGCTATATTATACACAAATTTCTTTATCACGTCAACCGGGATTCACTCTTATACTACTTTCAAATTAAAAGATTTAATTTGAAAGGCGCGTGCTGCGCACGCTGGTTTTGCGCCAAAGGCGCAAAACACGTCTCATGCGAAATTTAACGCCGCTGCGCGGCTATAAAACGATTTTCAATCGTTTTAATAAATTTCAGTATTACATTTTGCGCCGCGTACCGGCTATCACAGCAATAAAAAAGCCCCCGCTCCTTTCGGAGCGGGGGCAATTCTCATTTACGCGGTATATACCGTTTCAATGGCTATTGGACTCAGTGAGTAACAACACCGGCTTCATCAAGGATCGTGGTCGACTTGGACGTCGTTCCGTTGATCACAACATAGAAGCTGTCGCCTTCGGCAATCTTGGTGGCAGTGGGCGCGCCGTCCTTCTGCAGGAGCATGTCGACCGTGAGGTAGCTACCATCAACAATAGCGTCAGCGTTCTTATACACTGCGGAGCCCGCATTCCAAGTGCCGTTGGAAATCGGCGTGGTCGGGAAGTCGGACTGGGACTCGGTGCGGCGATAAAGCTCGAACGTGAAGCCATAGTCAACAACACTACCGAAGTAGGTGTCCTTCTCGTTGATGTAGATAACACCGTTCGTGCCGATCTCGATCGAACCGATGGTGGTGCTCGTCTCCTTGCCGCTCGTCTGGCCGTTCTCGACCGTCGTGTTGCTCTTGATGACAACCCACTTCGCCGTGCCGTTGCTGTTGAGCGCCGCGGAGATGATGCCCCGGAACTGAACGCCGGATTCATCCGTAATATCCTCCAGGGAGGCGATCGCAGCCTTAAAGGTGCTGAAGCTCTCGGTCTTCACGCCGCCGACACGATAGTTCTGGACGACCCAGATCGGAGCGCCGGAGGCGATGGTCAGACCGACGTCGGTGGAAGACCCGTCATCCTGATACAGGGTGGCGCCCTTCTCAGTCAGCGTAACATAACCACTCTTCACGTTCCAAGTAGCGGGCGTCAGCTTGCGGTCGGCAATGGTATAAGTGCTCAGACCGTTGGCAACCGCGTCGACATCATCGACAAAGCTGGCGGCCACATCGTAGACAGCCTCGCCGTCATACGCAGTGGAATCATCCCATTTGGCCTCGGTGTACCAGCTGTCCTTACCGCCATCATTGTAGACGATCTCCGCGTCGGTGACATAGCCGTCCTTGTCATAGGTCAGGCTGAACATCGTACGGTAGCCGATACCCTTACCACCAAAACCGGTCGCGTCGACCTGATCCCTGACGCGGTCGATCACCTTGAAGTTGTCAGTGTCCTTAACGGTCAGGGTCTTGAGCTCGCCGTCCACGATGCCCTGGAACTCCCAGTAATAGTAGGAGCCTTCCTTGCGCTCGTTCTGGGCGCCCTTGACCGCGTAGGTGTAGTACTTGCTGCCCTCGCCGTCGCCGAAGACGATCGCGCCGATGACGTACTTATCCTTGTCATAGACGACGAAGACGTTGTGGTTTTCGTTGTCCCACGCAGCGTTGTTCTCATAGTAGGGGGTGCTGACATTCGCATTCGCATCGCCCTTGGAAGCGGCAAAGCGCTCAACCGCAAGGTCATACTCCCACGCCACGGGCGTTGCGCTGACCTTCAGGGTGACGGACTGCACGCCGGTGTACGGGCCGCCGGTGACCTTGGCGATGGAGGCATGGCCGGTGCCATAGCTGGAGCTGTTGTCCTTCTTACCCACCGTCATGTAAACGGAGTCGTTGTTGCCGTAAACACGGGTGTTCAGAACGGGGTTCAGGAAGTTCGGGTTCTTGGTGGAGACCTTCTGAGTCAGATCCGTCTGCTCATAGCTGAAGGTCCTGTACACACCCTCGGTCTTGTCATAGACGGGCTTGAGGGTATAGACAGCGTCCTTGCCCTCGCCGCTCTTGGTGTAGGTGAACCACTTGTTGTAGTGCTCGGAACCGTCATTGTCCTGCGCGAACTGGAGCAGCGGGATGTAGGTGTAGTCCGCAGTGCCGCCGGTATAGTCATCCGCGTCGTTGACGATGTTGATCGCCTTGTTGATGTTATCATCCGTGTCGGTGACGTTGATCTTCGCGTCGGCGGTGGTGCCGTCCAGGAAGATCAGGAACGCGTCCGCCAGGGTGACCACGCGGTTGCTGCCGGAGAGGTCGAAGGCGCTCAGGAAGACGTAGTTCTTGCTTTCCTCATACTTCTCCGCGAAGATGACGTAGCCATAGAGGTCATAGATCAGGTTGTAGTTGACATCCAGCGCGGTCTGGTCATAGCCATCGAACTCCTCATAGATGCGCTTGGACCAATCCTGCTGCTGGCCGCCGGTGACCAGGTAGGCGTCGTCGTCCTTGCTGGACCACTTGGTGACCTTCGCATCCTCCTCGGTCTTGGAGGGATCGCAGACCGCGACGATCTCATACTTGCTGCCTTCCTGCCAGGCGACGTTGACCAGCTGATACTGATCAAGCTTCAGGTTCTTGACGGAGGGCATGTCGTCCGCGTTCGCGTCGGCCTTGATGCTCATGTCGTTGAGGCCGTAGCCGCTTTTGCCACCCTCGATATAGAACTCCTCGATCTGCGTGTCATCGTCGTCCGTGACAAACTCGAACATCGTGGCGTTCTTGGTCTTGTTGTACTCAGCGGAGACCTTGGCAATGTAGGTGTGGACGCTGATGAAACGGTACTCGGTGATGATGTTCGTGCCGACCTCGTTCTGATAGTCGATCTTGAAGATCTGGGTCAGAACGCCCTTGCCGGTCGCGCCGTAGCCGCCGGTCTGGTTCTTCGTCAGGCGGGTTTCGTTGTACGCCTCGAGCTCGTCAGCGTCAACAGGCTTACCGTCGACAAAATAGGTGAAAACGCTGTTCGCGCTCTTGATGGCGTCGCCGCCGATGAGCTCGTACAGGGTCTTGCCGGTGACCTTGGTGGTGTAATCGGTGCCGAACTGTTTGTCATAGTCGACATAGTTGCCGATTTCCTTGTTGTCATAGGTCCAGGAGTTGGAGGGACGGCCGAAGTCATCCAGCGTCTTGCTGAGCTTCAGCTTGGGATAATAACGCTCGCCGAACTCGACGGTGTAGCCGCCGTCGGAGGTCGTGCCGGTGTTGGTCAGCTTGCGGTCGGAAATGTTCTGCTGGCTGGCAATGGTGGACACGACATAGCTGGCGTCGGAGGCGCCCAGGCTGATGTCGGCGCCGTTGATGCTGATGCTGCCGCCCTTGTTGTTGTACTGAACCAGCGGGCTCTTGATCGTGTTGAACGAATAGAGCGCGGCCTCGTCACGGGTGACGGGGGCGGTGCCCGCAGCGTTCGAGTTGCCGTCGAAGATGCCGACGCGGTCAGCGAGGGAGCTGGTGAAGATGCGGTAATCCGCACCGGTCATGCCCTCGATCTTGGCATCGTAGTTCAGCGCGCCGAGCAGCATCTTGGCGAAGTCGATCGTCAGGAGCTGGCCGTTCGGGTCGAACTTGTTGTCGCCCACGCCATTGATGATGCCCTCGGCCGCGCAGTACTCGATGTACTTGCAAGCCCAGTGGCTCGTCGGGACGTCGGTGAACTTGGTGCCGGAGGCACCGAGGGCCTCGGCGGTCTTGTTGCCGAGACGCAGGTAGGCAATGATCTTGGCGGCCTCGCCACGGGTGAGCTTATCGCCCGCGCGGAAGTTGCCCTGATCGTCGCCGATGATAACGCCGATGGCGTTCATGACCGCGACAGCTTCTTCATAGTTGATGTCCTTGGCATCTTTGAAGGTGTCACTGAGCGCGGCGTTGGTGCCGACAGTCGCCAGACCCAGGGTCATGACGAGCGCCAGTACCAGTGCGAGTAACTTTTTCATAAGCAGTTACTCTCCTTTCTTAAAATTTGCCAGCCGCCCTTGGGTCAGCGCCGGTTTCCGGCTTACTTACCGGGGCTAGCCGTTCCCGTAACTAAACCGGGAGGTCCGACAGCTATCCCTCTGGGAAGCTCGCAAGCATAAGATAAACGAATCGCACAAATATTTCAAGTGTTTTTGGTTAACTGTAACATAACTGTAATATTGCCGTAACCATGTTACAAACGCGCGCCGCCGGCCGCAAAGCCCGGCAGCGCGCGGATTTGGCATGGGTTGTGGATGGGGTTCGACGCGGCCACCATATTTTGTGCTTTTTGCCAATCGCCGTTATTCCCACTCGATGGTGGCGACGGGCTTCGGCGTCACGTCCCAGAGGACGCGGTTGA
>CAMVAV010000029.1 GCA_947165595.1 uncultured Clostridia bacterium
ATCCACGGGAATTTCCATACGTTGCCGCACCCGATGGCGCAGCCCGCCGAGAGCAGAATAAAGCCCAGGCGGCTTCCGAGTCGTTCTCTTTCCATTTTGATTTTCTCCTTTAAATGCCTAAAGCGGATGTATACAAATCGGCATTATACAACGGTCCGCGCCATTTTGCAACACCAAATTGCATCCAATCGCGCCGTGCGGCGAAAAAAGCGCTTCTTTCCCGCTCTATACCGTCATTTCCCCGCGCAGCGGCAGCTCCATCCGACGCTTGATCTCGTCCCGGTCGAGCCCGCAGCTGAAAAGGTAGTAGAGCTTGGCGACCGCCGCCTCGGTCGTGATGTCGAGGCCGCTGACCGCGCCCGCCCGCTTGAGCGCGCTGCTGGTCTCGTAGGTCCCCAGCGACACCGCGCCCTGCGGGCACTGGGAGCAGACCGTCAGCACCGTGCCGCCCTCGAACGCGCGGCGGATGATGGGCAGCAGCGCGTTCCCGTCGCCGGGGATGTTGCCCGCGCCGAAGGTCTCGATGACGATGCCGCGCAGCTTCTCGGTCATGATCGACTCGAAAAGCGAGAACTGAATGCCCGGAAAGACCTTGATGACCCCGATGGGCACATTTTCGAGCGGCTGGAACCGCAGCGCCCCCTCCGGCCTCGGCAGCAGCGAGCCGGCGCGGTAGCGGATGGAGATGCCCGCCTCCGCCAGCGGGGGATAGTTGGGCGAGACGAAGGCGATCAGCCCGTCGGCGGAGTACTTCGTCGCGCGGTTGCCGCGCAGCAGGTTCCCGCCGAAATAGAGGCAGACCTCATGCACGCGCTCGTCCGCCGCGATCAGCAGCGAGGTGAGGATGTTGTCGCAGCCGTCGCTGCGCACCTCGCACAGCGGGATCTGCGAGCCGGTGAGCACCACGGGCTTGCCGAGGTTCTCGAGCATGAACGAGAGCGCCGAGGCGGTGTACGCCATCGTGTCTGTGCCGTGGAGCACGACGAAGCCGTCGTAGCGGTCGTAGTTCTCCGCGATCAGCCGCGCGATCTTGTTCCACTCGTTCACGGTCATGTTGGACGAGTCGAGCAGCGGCGAGAGTTCACAGAGCTCCCACGCCGGCATCGCCTCCGCGCGGATCGCGGGAATCGCCTCGAGCGCCGAGCGGAAATACCCCTCCTTCGGCGCGTAGCCGTTGGGCGTGCGCACCATGCCGATGGTCCCGCCGGTGTAGACGATCAGAATGCGTTTCATATGCGTTCTCCGTTTCCGTCACTTTTTCTTTTTCCCGAGGTACGCCTCCTTGACGCTCTCGTCGGCAAGGAGCTCCGCGCCGGTGCCGCGCATGGTGATGCGCCCGGTCTCCAGCACGTAGGCGAGATCCGCGATCTTGAGCGCCATGTTCGCGTTCTGCTCGATGAGCAGGATCGTCACGCCCTGGCGGTTGATCTCGCGGATGATGTCGAAGATGCCCTGCACCACCAGCGGCGCGAGGCCGAGCGACGGCTCGTCCATCATCAGCACCTTCGGCCGCGACATCAGCCCGCGCCCCACCGCGAGCATCTGCTGCTCGCCGCCGGAGAGCGTGCCCGCCAGCTGCCACGAGCGCTCCTGCAAGCGCGGAAAGAGCTCATAGACCCACTGGAGGTCCTTTTCGATCTCCGCCTTGTCCCTGCGCAGGTACGCCCCGACCCTGAGATTTTCAAGCACCGAGAGGTTCGCGAACACGCGCCGTCCCTCCGGCACCTGCGCGATGCCCGCCTCCAGCACGGCGTTGATGGGCTTGCCCAGCAGCTCCGTCCCGTCGTAGGTGATGGAGCCGGCGTGCGCCTTGACGAGTCCGGAGATCGTGCGCAGCGTCGTGGACTTGCCCGCGCCGTTCGCGCCGATGAGAGTGACGATCTTCCCGTCCGGCACCTCGAGGTCGATGCCGCGCAGCGCCTGGATGCCGCCGTAGGCAACCTGAAGGTTTTCGATTTTAAGCATTCTCTTCCACCCCCAGGTAGGCGTCGATGACGCGCGGGTTGCTCTGGATTTCCTCCGGCGTGCCCTGCGCGATCAGCTTGCCGAAGTCGATCACGTAGATGCGGTCGGAGATATCCATCACGAGGTCCATGTGGTGCTCGATGAGCAGGATCGTCACGTCGAATTCCGTGCGGACGCGCCCGATGAACGCGGTCAGCTCGTCGGTCTCCTGCGGGTTCATGCCCGCCGCCGGCTCGTCGAGCATCAGCAGCTTCGGCTTCGTCGCCAGCGCGCGCGCGATCTCGAGGCGGCGCTGCTTGCCGTAGGGCAGGCTGGTGGACAGCTCGTGCTGCACGTCCTCCAGCCCGACGACCTTCAGCAGCTCCAGCACCTCGGCGCGCTGCCGCTCCTCCTCCGCGCGATTGCCGCGGAAGGTGGCGGAGAAAAAATTGCTCGTGCGGCGCAGGTGCTTGGCGATGAGCACGTTGTCGAACACGGTCTGCGTCCTCCACAGGCGGATGTTCTGGAACGTGCGCGCCATGCCCAGCGCGGTCAGCTTGTCGGGCGTGGGGTTCAGGACGGGGTCGTTCGCGAATTTCTCCGCGTCGGAGCCCTTGTACTGCTTTTTCATCTTCCCCTGCGGGTGGTTGCGCACCACGGGCTGTCCGAGGAAGGACACCATGCCGTTCGTCGGCTCGTAGACGCCGGTAATGGTGTTGAACGCGGTGGTCTTGCCCGCGCCGTTCGGCCCGATCAGGGCGACGATCTCGCCCTCATTGACCTCCATCGACAGATCGTCGACCGCGACGACGCCGCCGAACTGCATCGTGATGTTTTCGAGGCGCAGGACGTTTTGCTTCTCACTCATGGTCCGCCGCCTCCTTTGCCTTCTTTTCCTTTCTCCGGAAGAGTCCGCCCAGCACCTCGGGCAGCTCGCGGTCGCCCATGATGCCCTTGCGGAAGAACAGCACCACGATCATGATGATGACCGAGAACACCACGAGGCGGAAACCGTTGCGGAACACCGTCGGCGCGTTGATGCCGAGGAAGCTGCCGGAGTCCAGCCCGCGCAGCCACCACTCGGAGGCGGAGATGAACAGCATTGCGCCGATGACGGAACCCGAGATCGAGCCGATGCCGCCCAGCACGACCATCAGCAGAATTTCATAGGTCATGGCGGACTTGAAGTTGTTCGCCTGCGCGATGGAGAGCACCATCGCCATCGTCGCGCCGGAGACGCCGGCGAAAAAGCAACTCGTGCAGAACGCGAGCATCTTGTGCTTCGCGAGGTTGATGCCCATCGCCTCGGCGGCGACCTCGTCGTCGCGGATCGCCTTGAACGCGCGGCCGTAGGTGGAGTTCACCAGCAGCACGATGAGCGTGATGCACACCGTCGCGATCAGCACGGGCACGAAGGTCGAAAGGCTCAGCGTCACGCTTCCCAGCTCCAGCTTGAAGGTCGAGCAGCGCGCGAAGTTTTTCAGCAGGTTCGAGCCGTTGGTGACCGGCCCCAGCTTCTTCCACTGGAAGATGGCGCGGATGATCTCGGCAAAGCCCAGCGTGGCGATGGCGAGATAGTCGCTTTTGAGGCGCAGCACCGGGAGCCCGATCAGATAGGCGAACGCCGCCGCCACGAGCCCCGCCAGCAGCACCGCCAGCAGCACGCCCAGCGCCGTGCCGAAGCCGCCGAGCGCGTTGCCCAGCGTCTCCGGAAGGGAGACGCGCACCGCGGCGTCAAAGTACTGGTACACGCTGTCCCGCGCGTCGGAGGGGATGGAAAAGATCGCGTAGGTGTAGGCGCCGATGAGCATAAAGCCCGCGTGGCCCAGTGAGAAAAGCCCCGTAAAGCCGTTGAGCAGGTTCATGGAAACCGCCGCCAGCGCGTAGACCGAGCCCTTTTGCAGCACGGTCAGCAGCATGTACAGCTTGCCGGTGGGCTTGATGACCTGGTCGAGCACGAGCACGAGTGCCAGAAACGCCAGCACCGCGGCGAGGGAGATCAGGTTTTTGCGCTTTTCAGCCTGTTTGTCGAGCATGCCTGTCCCTCCCCTCTCAAACCTTGTCGGTGGTCTTCTCGCCGAACAGGCCCGTCGGCTTGAAGACCAGAATGACGATGAGGAGCACGAAGGTCACCGCGTCGGAGAACGTTGAGAAATCCATCTGCTCGGCAATGGCGCCCTGCGTGATGAGGATGGTGTCGAGCCCCTTGATGAGGCTCTCGGAAATGCCGATGATAAACGCCCCCACCACCGCGCCGGGGATGGACCCGATGCCGCCGAACACCGCCGCGACGAACGCCTTTAACCCCGGCATGGCGCCGGAGGTCGGGACGATGCCGGGATAGTTGGAGAAGAACAGCAGCGAGCCCACCGCCGCGAGGAAGGTGCCGATGACGAAGGTGGCGGAGATGACGCTGTTGATGCGGATGCCCATGAGTTGCGCCGTCTCAAAGTCCTTCGACACCGCGCGCATCGCCATACCGATCTTGGTGTGGTTGATCAGGTAGACCAGCGCGAACACCAGCGCCACCGTCAAAAACGGCGTGATGACCGTCACGCGCGCCGTCGTCGCGCCGAGGACGGTGATCTTGTCCGAGATCCACGGGATCTCGGGATAGTTCTTGTTCAGTCCGCCCGTGACATACAGCGCGAGGTTCTGCAGCAGATAGCTCACGCCGATGGCGGAGATCATCACCGACATGCGCGGGGCGGTGCGCAGCGGCTTGTACGCCACGCGCTCGATGGTGAAGCCCAGCAGCACGGTCAGCAGGATCATCAGCGGGATGGCGGCATACAGCGGCATCGACGCCGCGAAGTAGACCATCATCAGCCCCGCGACCATGAACACGTCGCCGTGGGCGAAGTTGATGAGGCGCAGGATGCCGTAGACCATCGTATAGCCCACGGCGATCAGCGCGTATTGTCCCCCCACCGAGATCCCCGAGAGGATGTAGGGCAGGACGGTATTCCACAGGTCCATGAGGGTTCCCCCTTCTTTTTCTTTAAAACAAGGGAACCGGCGGGAGCTTTCGCCCCCGCCGGAGCTTTTCCGGTCCGGTCAGCCGACCGTCGCCACGGTGACGAAGTCCCAAATGCCCGTCTGGGTGTTGCACTCCTTGACGAACGCGCTGTCGCGCTTGGCGTCGCCGATGCTGTCAAACGCGATCGCGCCGGTCACGCCCGTGTAGTTGACGCCGGGCAGCGCCTTGAGCACCGCCGCGGGATCGGTGGAGCCCGCCGCCTTGAGCGCCTCGAGCGCCACGAAGTAGGCGTCGTAGCCCATTGCGGTCACCGCCGCCAGCTCGTCGTTGCCGCCGTTGTTCGCCTTCGCGGTGGCGTCCTCGTTGATCCACTTCTTGATGCCCGCGTCAAAGCCGGCGTCCGCGCCCTCCTGATAGAAGGTCGTCACGCAGATCTTGAGGTCGCTGCCCTTCGCCGCCTCGAGAATGACGTTGGAATCCCAGGTGTCGCCCGCGAGGATCGGCATGCCCAGGCTCTGCGCGTTCGCCTTGGCGATGATCTGCGCCGCAGCCTCGGTGGAGACCGGGGAGAAGAACACGTTGCAGCCCTGGTTCTGCGCGTTGGTGATATAGGTGGAGTAGTCGCTGGTGCCCTCGGGGAAGGTCTCCTGCACGCAGTTGTCCTTGCCGAACGCCTCGACAAAGTAGTTGACCAGGCCGCCGGAGTAGTCGTCGCCCTGCTTGCTCAGGCAGTACGCCTTGGTCGCGCCGAGCTCGTTTTTGGCGTAGTTTGCCAGCACCGTGCCCTGGAACGGATCGAGGAAGCAGATGCGGAAATACACGTCGCAGCCGGAGGTGACCTGCGGGTTGGTGCAGGTGACGCCGATGGCGGGCACGCCCGCAGCCTTGAAGGTGTCACCCGCGGCGATGGACACGCCGGAGCCGTAGGAGCCGAGCACAACGCTCACGCCGCTGGAGATCAGCGTCTGCGCCGCGGTGGGTGCCTTGTCGTTCGAGGAGGCGTTGTCCGCGTAGACCAGCTCGACCTTGTAGGTCTTGCCGCCGATGTCCACGGTCGGCGTCACGGTGTTCGCGTACTGCATGCCGAGGATCTCCTGCTTGCCGCCCGCGCCGTTGTCGCCGGACTGGGGCTCAAACACGCCGATCTTCACCACGTCGCCGCCGCCCGAGCCGCTGCCGCCGGAGCCGCCGCACGCGGCGAGCGCCAGTACCATGGTCAGCGCAAGAATCCATGCCAATGCCTTTTTCATATCTCATTCCTCCCTTTTTTCGCAAACGCGCCCGTCGCCGCGCCTCGCCCGCAGGGGACGCGCGGCGGCGTTCCGCGCGCCGATTTTGCCCGCGTCCGGCGCGCCTGCATGTATCGCCATTTTAGTCCATGAAAGCGCCGCTGGCAAGGGGCAAATCAGCCAGATTTTTTCCCCTGCCGGCGGCGCATATTCCTTGTCAGCCGTTCATTTGTCCTTTTACCGCGGACATAATTCTTTTCCGGCGATGGAAGCCTCCCATCGTGTCCGTGTCAGGCGGACGGCTTGTCGGTCAAATTGCACAAAACCACCGCGGCCCGGTCCGTGCCCGCCGCAGGCGTCGGCGCGTCACCGCGCGTCGGACGCCAGTTCCCGCAGCGCGCGGATTGCCGCGTCGACCTCCTCCTCCGTCGTGAACCACGAAAAGCTGAAGCGCACGGCGCCCTGCTCCTTCGTCCCAAGCGCCTCGTGCATCCGCGGCGCACAGTGCGCGCCGGGGCGCGTCGCGATGCCGTAATCCTCGCTCAGCGCGTCCGACACCTCGCCGGAGTCGTAGTCGCGGAGATTGAGCGCCACGATGCCCGCGTGCTCGCCGGAGAAGTCGCCGTAGACCGTCACGCCGGGGATGGACGCGACGCCCTCGCGGAAGCGCCGCGTCAGCGCCGCCTCCTTCGCCTCCACCGCCTCCGTGCCGAGCTCCTTCAGATAGCCGACGGCGGCGGAGAGGCCCGCGATGCCGTGCCCGTTCAGCGTGCCCGCCTCAAGCCGCGTCGGATACTGCTCCGGCTGGGTCTCGCTGTAGCTCTGGACGCCGGTGCCGCCGACCTTGAAGGGCTTGATTTCCACGCCCTCGCGGATGCAAAGGCCGCCGGTGCCCTGCGGCCCCATCAGGCCCTTGTGTCCCGTGAAGCAAAGCACGTCGATCCCCTGCGCCTGCATGTCGATCGGGCGCGTGCCCGCGGTCTGCGCCGCGTCGACGACCAGCAGCGCGCCGCGGGCGTGCGCGATCTCGCCGACGTGTTTTATGTCAACCACATTTCCGGTCAGATTGGACGCGTGGGTGCAGACGATCAGCTTCGTCTCCGGGCGAAGCAGCCGCTCGAAGTCCTCGTAGTCGACGCGCCCCTGCCGGTCCGCGGGGACGAAGTCCACCCCGACGCCGCGCTCCGCGGCTAGGCGGTAGAGCGGGCGCAGGACGGAGTTGTGCTCGAGATCGGTGGAGACCGCGCGGTCCCCCGGTCCCAGCAGGCCGCTGAGCGCAATATTGAGCGACTCCGTGATATTGCTCGTGAAAATGACGTGGTCGGGGCGCGGGCAGTGAAAGAACTCCGCCAGCGCGCAGCGCGCGCCGTAGACCGTGTGCGCCGCGTCCAGCGCGCCGGTGTGCGTGCCGCGGGAGCTGTTGCCCAGCGTCTGCAGGGCGCGGAGCATCGCCTCCCCCACGCAGGGCGGCTTTTTGAGCGTGGTCGCGGCGTTGTCCAGATAGATCATATCAGCAGAACTTCCCCCGATTCGGATTGATTTGGCAGGGCATTTCCACGATGTCGCGGTACTCCGCCCTCCGCCGCTCGATGCACGCGCGCACCGCGGCGATGTGCTCCGCCTTTACCAGCAGCGACATGCCGCAGGGCTGCGAGCCCTCGACCGTGCGCGGCGTCGGCGCGATGCGGGCGCTCAGGCCCTCGCTGCGCAGCAGCTCGTACAGCGCGAGGCCCTGGGTGTAGTTGTCGAAGAGGATGTAGTAGTTGAGCTCCGGTTCCGCCATCAGCGCATCAGCTCGAGGAACGCGGCGATGCGGGTGCGCAGCTGCTCGGCGTCGGAGTCGGTGTAGTCGGTCTCGAGGCCGAGGAAGTGGATGCCCGCGTCCTTGCACGCCTTCTCCACGGCGCCGCGCTCGGTGTCGTACAGGCAGCAGAACTTGAGGTTGACGTCGATCACGCCGTCGACATGGTACTCCTTCGCGTAGCGCAGGATGTCCTCGATGCGGCCCGGGTTGGGCGTGAAGCAGGCGCAGTTGTTCTTCATGTAACGCTCGGCGAGCGCGCGGAACTGCCCGTCCAGCGTGGTCTGGGTCTCATCGACCAGATTCTCGAAGTAGCGCGTGCCGGTGCACATCTCCTCGCACACGACCGCCGCGCCGGAGGTCTCGATGATGTGATGCAGCTTCCAGTTGGGGATGGCGAGCGGCGTGCCGGTGAGCAGGATGCGCTTCGTGCCCGCCGGGAAGACGGAGACGCCCTTTTTGTTGCGCTCGTCCAGCTCGTCGGCGAGCTTGTTGCACATCTCGGCGCAACGCGCGGGATCGTCGAAGAAAGCGATCTGCGTCATCAGCAGGCGGTCCTTGCCGCTGATGGGGATGTTTTCGCCCCTGGTGGCGGCGAACACGCGCGCCATCGCCTTGCGCTTTTCGTTGACGATGCGGATCGCCTCGCCCAGCTTTTCGACCGTGATGGTATTGCCGGTGAACTCCTCGACCTTCTTTGCGAACTCCGCGATCTCGTCCGTCCACTTGTCGTAGTCCTTGGGACGCTTCATCTGCGGCATGTCCATGATATACATGGGCACGTCCTGCCCGAGAATCTCATACGCCTTCTTCTTCCCGTCGCAGGTCGTCTCGCCGACGTACATATCCGCGATGCGGAAGAAGGGGCAGGTCCGGTCGAGGCGCGCGCCGACGGACGCCTTGATGAGCGGGCAGGTCGAGCGCGGCAGCACCTTCTCGCCGCCCGGCACCCAGAACTGCGAGCCGCCGCACAGTCCGGTCACGATGCCGTCCGCCGCGATGACCACCTCGTCGGGGACGTAGACGCAGAACGTGCCGAACACCTTCCGTCCCTTCTTCTGCGCCTCGATCAGCTCGCTGGGGCGGATGCCGTGGATCTCGGACACCACGAAATCCCAGAAGCCCATCGCTTCGGGCCGGTTCTCCTGCGAGAGGTACACGTCACCGAACGCGGTCGGCAGCACCTGGCAGAGCTGGTCATGGACCTCCACGTCCATGCCGAGGTCCTTCCACATCTGCAAATAATCCGTTGCCATGCTTTCATTCTCCCTTTATTTTTTTTGGTTCAGAGCAGCATCTGATAAACGCCCTCCGCGTCGACGCCCGCGTCCCTCACCGCCGCGAGGACCGCCTCTCGCGCCTCGTCCGGGGCGCTCCAGCACATCCCGCAGCCCGCCGAGATGATCGTCGGCAGCGGGATGAGACGTCCGGGGACGCCGTGCGCGGCGCAGTGGGTCTCCACCGCCAGCGCGTCCGTCGTCGTGTGAAAGGAAACGACGGTGCGCAGCGTCTTTTCCCTCACGGCTTGATAACCTTCGCCGCCTTCGTCAGCTTCTCGACGATGGCGTACATATTCGTCACGCCGCCGACCTGCAGCTTGTCCTTGACGCCGTAGTAGTCGAGGCAGGTGCCGCAGGTCAGAATCTCCACGCCCTGCGCCTCCATGGTCCTGAGGTCCTCGATGGACGCCGAGCCCTCGGTCGTCAGCTTGGCGCCGCCGTTGTAGAAGAGGATCGTCTTCGGCAGCTCGTCCTGCTGGGACAGCGCGTAGAGAAAGCCCTTCATCAGCGTCGCGCCCAGCTCGTCGCTGCCGACGCCCATCGTCGCGGTGCCGACGGCGACGACCGTACTGCCGCGCAGGTCCGGCACGCACGCCGTTTCCTCCGGCTTCGCCTCCGCCGCCGCGTCTGTCCGGTCGACGTCGACGGTGACGACAAAGTGCTTCTCGTCCTTCTTCTCGCTCTTCGCGGCGAAGCCCTTCCCCGCCGCCATGCGCAGCAGGTTCTGCACCGCCGTCTCGTTGTCCACGTGGACCTCCACAAGTCCCGGCTCCGTCATTCCCGCGATCGCGCGGGTCGCCTTGACCACGGGGATCGGGCACTGCTCGCCGAGCGCGTCCACCTTGATTGCCGCCATATCGTATCCCTCCACAGTTCCATTTTTGCGGGCGCGCCGCGCGCCCATACAGCGTGATTCATTTTAAAGTATTACGCAGTAAAAATCAAGTAGAAAAACATCGGAGGCAGACGCGTATCCGCTCTGTCTCCGATGCTCCGTCCGATCGTGTTTTCCGGCGTCCCCGCCCCGCCGTGCCGCAGAGGATGCGCTAGAGCACGCCCTCCGCCCGCAGCAGCTCGCAGAGCCGCTCCTTGGCGCGCTGGGACAGCTTGCCGACCGTGGTGAAGGGAATGTCCATCAGCTCGGCGGTCTCCCGCATGCTGTAGCCGTAGACGAAGCGCAGCAGAAGGATCTCGCGGTAGCGCGGCGGCAGCCTCGTCATGCACGCGGCGAGCCCCTGCCCGTCCTCCGCGGGAAGGCTGACGCCGACGGCGTCCTCGTCCAGCTCCGCGCGTTCGTTTCGATGCCGTGCGCGCAGCAGGTCGATCGCCTTTCGCTCCGTGACGACCATGACGTAGCCGCGGGTGCGCGCGTCCTCGGGCGCGGCGAGGCGGTCCAGATTCCGCGCGACGCACTCGCAGGCGTCATGCACGGCGTCCTCCGCGTCCTGCTCCTCCCCGAGAATGCGCCGCGCGAGGCGGAGCATGGGCGCTCTGTAAAGGCGATAGATCTGCGCCAGATACTCGCTCCGATCCGGTCCCGGCACAGGCATCACCTCCCCCTCGCGCGCTTTTCCACATATTTTATTTTATTGAAAATTTTTTTGAATACAAGTGTCAAATATCGCCCCGCCGATTCGTTATAACAACAGAGGGAATGACGGGAAAGGAGGAGGCTGACCATGTCCGCTTTCAAGATCGGGGGTTCCCCCTTCCGCTCGCCGTCCGGCGTCGCGGGCGGCAAAAGGCCGGAGTCGAAGGTGAAGCCGGAGAGCGCCGCCCCGGCGTCCAAGAACGCCTATGACACGGCGAGCTTTCAGACGAACCGGCTCGCGGTCATGCCGCGCATGAGCACGGTCGGCGGTCCGTCCGCGCAGCGGGTGCCGGGCGAGGCGGTGGAGTCGCTGCTGCGGGATTCGGCGGCGGAGCTGGACGACTATTTCACCAAAGCATACGGATTTGACGTGGAAGCATAAACGAAGGAACGAAAAACAGAGCTAAGGAGGAACATGCCATGTCGATCGAAGGATTGGGAATGCACAGGCCGGCGGCGGAGCCGGCGAGAATCGGACGTTCGGACCGCCCGGAGCGTCGCGGCGAAGCGCCGCCGCAGACCGGGAGGAGCTTTGACGCCGCGGAGGTGCGCGGCGGAAGGCCCCCGGCCCGGCAGGGGACGGAGGAGGTGCTCGGCAGGCTCCATGAGCGGGGGCTGCTGACGAACATTTCGCGCCCGCTCGGGCCAGACGGACAGCCGATCCGATCGGACGGGCAGGGTTATGGCCGCGCCTACGGAGATATCTCCGCCGCGACGCGGCCGGAAACGGGCGAGATCCCCGAGCACTACAAAGAGCGCATCCATGAGGCGGTGGTAAAATTCGGCGCGCAGGGCTTCCAAAATGCCGAGCCGCCGAAGGAGCCGGTGCAGGACGGCAGGGTCTACGGCAGGCCGCGTCCGAAGCCGCCGCGCCCGTCGGAGAACGCGCGGCAGGACGGCGGCGTGTTCACCATCAAGCTCTACAGCCCCGCGCGGGACACGGGCAAGACGCTGCGCATCGGCAGCCACGTCATCCCGTTGGAGGAGGACGGCTCCATTCTCGCCGGGATGCCGGACGGCACCGTGCGTCGCATCACCTTCGACCAGGACGTGATGGACGAGATGGTGGCGCGCGGCGAGGTCTGGATGGAGGGCGACGAGCCGGCGAAGAACGTGGAGGCGGACTATGCCGGCGCGGGCACAGAGGGCTTCAACAACATGCAGAAGCAGCTCATCCGCAAGGCGTACGACCTGCTCAGGCGGCAGGCGGAGATCGCGAAGGCGGCGGGCTTCGACAATATGCCGCGCTTTGCTCCCGCCGCGAACAGGGAGCAGGAGCAGCTGGCCGGCGAGGGACGCTGGAGCGTGGATTCGCTGACGCGTGAGATCGTGGACTACGCGAAGGAGCTCGCGGGCGGCGACGCGGAGAAGTTTTCGCAGCTGCGCGACGCCTTTGTGCGCGCGCACGCAAACTACGCGATCGAGCACGGGAACGGCGGGACGCAGGGCGTGACCGCGCAGACCTTCTCGGAAACGCTTGCCGAGCTTGACAAGCTGTCCGCGCCCGCGGCGGCGGCGGAAGCGGAGAAAGAGAACGCGCAGGAGCCTGCCGACAACGCGGCTGCGAACGGCGCGGAGCGTACCGGCAGGGGGAATCCCGCGCTCGTCGCGCAGCTCAAGGCGGAGCTGGAGCACCGGCAGGAGGAAATGCTCAAGCTGGTGCGCGACATGCTCGGCAGGCAGGGCAAGAACGTGTCCGGCGACAACATCTGGCGCACGCTCGCGAGCGGCGATTTCCGGGTGGACGCCAAGACCAGGGCGGAGGCGCAGAAGAACATCGCGGAAGACGGCTACTGGGGCGTCGAGCAGACCAGCGACCGCATCGTGCAGTTCGCCATCGGCCTCGCCGGCGCAAGCCCGGAGATGCTTGACAAGATGGAGGCTGCGTTTGAGAAGGGCTACGCCGAGGCGGAGAAGAAATGGGGCGGCGCGCTGCCGTCCATCAGCCAGCAGACGCGCTCTCGCGTCCATGAGAAGTTCGAGGAGTTGCGCAGGCAGCAAGGCGGCGCCGCAAGCACTGCGGAGAGCGGCGGCACGGGCGGACAGGTTTTTGCGACCATCACGGTGAAGGGACACACGGTGGAGGAGGAGATGGCGTTATGAAGATCGGAAGCAACGGCTTGAAGATCAATACGGGGCTCGTGCAGATGCAGCACAAGTCCAACCTGGTCTCGCAGATGATGGGCGGCGGGAATTCGATCGCCTCGCTGTCCTCCCTGATGGGCGGCGGCAGCGCTCGCACGCAGGCGATGAGCGTGATGAAGCAGATGGATACCTTCGACCGGCTCTCGTCGCTCACCTCGGGCGACAGCGGCGCCTACAGCCCGAGCGGTGCCAGAGGCACGGCGCGCGAGCAGGCGAAGGAGTACCTGCGCGAATACGGGGAAAGCCAGCGCGCCGCGGAAACGGATACGGCGGAGACCGCGGCGACGCAGGGCGAAAGCCGCCTCTCCGACCGGGCAAAGGACTGTCTCGCCGATTTGCGCAGGCAGTATGCCGACACGGATTTCCTCGTCGTGGACAAGGATCACGGCGACGATGAGGCGGCGCTTGTGCAGGGAAGCGGCAAGGAGTTCACCGTCGTGCTGTCGCGCACGGAGGTTGAGCGCATGGCAAACGACAAAATCTACGCCGAGCGCCAGCGCAAAAGCATCGAGGAGATGCGCGCCGCCGCGCGGGAAGAAGCCGGGGACGAAGCCCCGCAAAAGGCGGAGGAAACGAAAGAATAAGCTCATAGATCCTTCAGCGCCCCGCCGCGATAGCGGCGGGGCGCCGATTTATCCGGCTGAGCCGAGAAGCGCCTGATCGAAGGCGAAGAGCGTCTCGTTGATCTCGAAGATATCGTAGCTGCGCTTCTGGATGAAATACTCGACGATGATGTCGAGCTTGCTGCTGTGGGAGAGCGCGTAGCCCGCCTTCATCAGCAGCTCCCGCGTCTCGTCCAGCGGCAGCTCCAGCGCCACGGCGAAGGCGAGCGCGGTCGGCTTGCTGGGCTTGTAGAGCACGTCGCCGCGAATCTTGGAGAAGAGCTTGCGGTCGATGTTCGCGCGCTTGTAGCACTGCGCGTCGGTCATGCCCTTCTCGTCGATCTTGCGCAGCAGCATCTGGGAAAAGCTCTCGTCGATCGTTTTGAGCCGCTCCTCCAGACTGTACACTGCCGTGCTCTGGCACATCGCCGCCGGCTCGTCGAACAACGCGTCGTCAAGGCTGTCCTCGCGCCGCGCCGCGCCGGCGAAGCCGTTTCCGAACGGCGCGAAGCCGCGTCCGTCCCGTTTCCTTCCCTGCGTGCGCGGCAGGCTCAGACTCATCGAAGCGCCGCCGAGAAGCGCCCTTCTGCGTCGCTCCTCCGCCGCGGCGTCCGTGTGCTCGTCGACGTAGCGGTCGTCGATGTAGCTCCGCACGTCGTCAAACAGCTCCGTGCCGATGAGAAAGCTGCTTTTGCTGAAGATCGTGAGATAAACGGTCATGTCGTGCCCGTCGAGGAACGCGCGGATCGCATCGACGGCGACGCGGATCGCCTCCGCTTTCGGGTAGCCGAAGGTTCCCGCGGAGATCAGCGGGAACGCCACGCTCTCGCAGCCGTTTTGCTCCGCCAGCTCCAGCGACGCGCGGTAGCAGGAGGCGAGCAGCTCCCGCTCCCCGTATCCGCCGCCCCGCCAGACGGGCCCGACCGTGTGGATAACGTATTTGCACGGCAGGCGGTAGCCCTTCGTGAGCTTCGCCCGTCCGGTCTCGCAGCCGTGGAGCGTCCGGCACTCCTCCAGCAGTTCCGGCCCCGCCGCGCGGTGGATCATGCCGTCGACGCCGCCCCCGCCGAGCAGTGTGTTTTTCGCCGCGTTGACGATGGCGTCGCACTCCATTTTTGTGATGTCCTGCCGGATGATCTGCAGCGGCATAGGCGTTCCCTCCCAAAGCTTTTTTATATCATAAACGCCGGAGGGACCTCCCGTCAAGCATCTTTCGGTTGAAGACCGCCGCGTTTCGTGGTAAGGTACAGATTATGGGACACATGCTCCGGTAAGCTTACGGTGGGCGGTGGCGGCGGTTTGCCCCGCAGGAGGCGATTATGACGGATCTATTGACCGGTCTCAACCCCGCGCAGCGCGAGGCGGTGACGACAACGGAGGGCTTCGTGCGCGTGATCGCGGGCGCGGGCTCCGGCAAGACGCGCGCGCTGACGCGGCGGTTCGCGTATTTGGTGAACGAGCTGGGCATCCTGCCCGGGAACATTCTGTGCGTCACCTTCACAAACAAGGCGGCGAACGAGATGCGCCGGCGCATCCACAATCTCACCGGCGACAACGACACGGGCTATATCTCCACGTTTCACGGCTTCTGCGTGTCCGTGCTGCAGGAGGACAGCCACGCCGTGCAGTACCCCAGGAGCTTTCTGGTGCTGGACAACGCCGACATCGACGACATGCTCAGGATCATCTACGAGGAGCGGGGGCTGACGCTGCGGGACATGACGTTCGCGAGCGCGCGCGACAGGATCGAGATACAGAAGCTCGAAAAAAAGCCGGAGTATTATCTCGACCTCATCGGCATGTCGCTCGAAGCCCTGCATGAGAAGTATCTCGCGGCGCAGACGACCGAGGACATCATCTTTTACGGATATCTCTATCAGGAGAAGAAGTGCTTCGGCCTCGACTACAACGATCTTCTCAAGTTCACGCTCTGCCTCTTCTCGCGCAGCGAGGATATCCGTCTCAAGTGGCAAAAGCGCCTCGAATACATCATGATCGACGAGTTTCAGGACATCGACGCGCCGCAGTACGAGCTGATGGAGGCGCTGTGCGCCTATCATAAAAACCTGTTCGTCGTCGGCGACCCGGACCAGACGATCTACACCTGGCGCGGCGCGAACGTGAAGTATCTGCTGGACTTCGACCGGCGCTTTCCCGGCACGAAAACGGTGCTGATGGCGGAGAATTACCGCTCCACGCCGCAGATCCTCGCGGCGGTCAACTCCATGATCGCGCACAACGTCAGCCGCGTGAAAAAGGACCTGCTCCCCACGCTGCCGGACGGAGAGAGCGTGCTGTGCCACCACGCGGGCACCGCCGAAAAGGAGGCGGACTGGATCGCGGAGCAGATCAAGGCGCTGAACGCGCGGGGCGTCCCCTGCCGCGACATCGCCGTGCTCTACCGCGCGCACTACGTCACGCGCAACCTCGAAAACGCCCTGCTGCGGGAGAAGATCCCCTATCACATCTACAGCGGCACGCAGTTTTACGCCCGCGCGGAGATCAAGGACGCGCTTTCCTATCTGCGCCTGATCGCCTATCGGGACGATCTCTCCTTCCGCCGCGTCGCCAACGTGCCGAAGCGAAACCTCGGCGAACGGCGGATGCGCTTTCTGGAGGAGTACGCCGCCTCGCACGCCTGCTCCCTCTACGACGCGCTGTGCCGGACGCTGGAGGACGACGTCTTCAAGCGCACGAAGGCCGGACAGCTCGTGAAGCTGGTGGAGCGCTTCGGCGACGGCTGTGCCGAGCGGCCGGTCTCCGAGCTGCTGTCCGACCTGCTGGACAAAAGCGGGTATGAGACGATGCTTCGCACGGAGGGCAGCCAGGAGCGGCTGGACAACCTCGCCGAGCTCAAGCAGTCGGTCTTCGACTACGAGACCTCCTGCGGCGAGGAGAGCGTGCTCGAACACTATCTCGCGCACGTCGCGCTGTTCACGAACGCCGACGCGGAGGACCGCGGCGAGCGCGTGAAGCTGATGACGATCCACGCGGCGAAGGGGCTGGAATTTCCCTATGTGTTCCTCTGCGCCATGAACGAGGGCGTCTGCCCGTCGAAGCGGACCGACACGAGGGAGAAGATGGAGGAGGAACGCCGCCTCGCCTTCGTCGCCATGACGCGCGCGGAGAAGCGCCTCTTTCTCTCGGAGGCAGAGGGCTGGAACCACGACGGCTCGCCGCGCTACCCCTCCCGCTTTGTGCTGGACATCGACCCGGCGCTGCTCGAATACACAAAAAAGCCCCCTGAAGCCCTGATAGCGGACGCGCGTAGCTGCATCGACGCGAGCGACCGCGCCCTGCCGGAAAATCTCGCCGCGCTGACGCTGGCGGAGGGCGCGCGCGTGCGGCACTCCGTCTTCGGATGCGGGACCGTCGTCGGCGTGGACGTCGAACGGGGCGCCCACATCGTCAAATTCGACGATATGAACACGGCGCGCGCGATCTCCTTTCAGGCGAAGCTGGAGCCTATTTGACGGCTTTCTTCTCCTGCCTCCCCATCGCGGGCAGGTGGGCGGCTTTTTCCTCGACACGCTGCTGAAGCGTACCGAGTGCGGACAGCATCGCCTGGCGCGGCAGGTCGGCGATGATCCGCCGGGTGATCTCGCTGGCGCCCTGAATGTGCTGCATGACCGGCCCGTTCCCCCGAAAGCCCTCGGCGGTGAGCTCCTCCAGCGTCTCGGCGCCGCTCGCTTCGAGCGCGTCGAACAGCTCGTTGACGAAGACCACGCGATCCTCGCGCGACATATTGTCGATCCACTTGCGCAGAATTTCGTTGATGCGGACGCTGTTCGGCTCGTGCTCGGTCAGCCGCGCGAGCTTCCCGTGATCGACGCCCCAGCTCGCAATGCCGTGCTGGGCGAGGCCGGACGCCGAGGAGCGGATGATCCGCGTATCCCGGATGTCCGGCTCGAAGAGCTTGCCCACCACCGAGAAGCCGGGGACGATGCGCGTGGCGACGGGATCGACGCGGCGCACGGCGTCCGCGTCCATCACCTCCGGGCAGAAGCCGGGGCAATCCAGCAGAAAGACCCGCCTGAGGCGGGAAAAACGTTTGTCCGATATGGTGCACGCCGCGTACAGGGCGAGGTTCCCGCCCTTGGAGTGCCCGCCCATATACCAGCGCCTGCCCCGGATCAGATGCTTCTCGGCGTACTGCTTCGCAAGCTCCTGTGCCTCCGTATGCGTAAAGCCGATCATGCAGTCCTCCTTCCAGCCGGCGAGCGTGCTGTCCGTCCCGCGATAGGCGAGGAAGGAAAGCCCCGCGTCGTCGTGGAACGTAACGGCGGAGAACTGGACGGGGACCTCGGGGCGCACGATATCCACATAGTCGCTGAGCAGCAGGTCGCCGAACCGCTTCGACGCCGCCGCTGCCGCGAGTATTTCCGCATAGCCCGTGTCCTTGCCCGTGATCATGACGCGGACGCTCCCCTCGTCGATCATCCTCTGACAATCCCGCACGTGCGCCGGCCCCCGCTCCCGAAACACCGGAGAGAGGTCGAAATACGCGAGCGTACAGAGAACGATGGCGTCCACCTCGTGAAAGCCGGTCGCAGAAAAGGGATAGTCGCCCATCCACAGGATATAATCATACAATCCGTCCATGCTCCATTGTCCTCCCGCTGCTCTGCTCATTTCATGATGCCCGCCTGCCGCGCGTTTAACCGCGCCTTCCGAAGCACAGTTTCGCTCTCATCCTAGCAGGATAGGAAAAAAATGCAAGCCCGAGTTTGGCTCCGCTCCGATTACCCTTGACAAGCTTGCGCCTCGTGAGTATGATTTGTGGCGCGCGAGGTGTTCGGCATCAAGCCGGGGGACACGCTGCTGCTGCTCGGCGACGAGAAACGCGGCATCGCGATCCCGCCCAGGGGAGCGTTTTTCGCGCTGTTTGACACGGCGTTCCGGGAGGAGGACGGCGAAGCATGAAGCGGATCGCCTTTTTCTGCATTCCCGCGCACGGGCACCACAATCCGATGCTGCCCGTCGCGGCGGAGCTGGTGCGCCGCGGCGACGCCGTGCGCTTTTACTCCTTCCGCGAGTTTGAGGAAAAAATTCGCGCGACGGGGGCGGAGTTCGTCTCCTGCGACGCGTTTCTGTCCCCGCTGACGGAGAAGGAGGAGGCGGCGCTCAAGCGCGTCTCCACGACCGAGATGGCGATCCAGGACATCCGCGGCACGCTCGCCATGGACGGCTTTCTCGCGGAGGAGTTCGCGTCCTTCCGCCCGGACGCGGTCTACACGGACGCCGTCTGCTTCTGGGGCAAGCTAAACGCCTGGAAGCACCGGGTGCCGCTGGTGACCTCGACGAGCACCTTCGCCTTCAACCGGCTCTCGTCCAAATACATGAAAAACAGCCCGCGGGAGATCGCGGACCTGGTGCTCGGGCTGCCGCGGGTCTCCGCCGCGCTCAAAACGCTCGAGCCCTACGGCTATCACGTCAAAAACGTCTTCTCCCTCGTCCAGAACGACAACGAGACGGACACGGTCGTCTACGCCTCGCGCCGCTTCCAGCCCTATGTCGAAAGCTTTTCCGGCCACTACATTTTTGTCGGTCCCTCGGTGTTCTCGAAGGCGGAGCCGCGGAAAAACAGGGAGCGCCCGCTCGTCTACATCTCCCTCGGCACCGTCATCAGCGACCGCCCCGACTTTTACGCCAAATGCGTCGAGGCGCTGCGGGAGCTGCCCGTCGAGGTCGTCATCTCCTGCGGGCGGGCGACGGACCTGTCGCGGCTCGACACGCTGCCCGGCAACGTGAAGGCGTTTCCCTACGTCGATCAGCTGGACGTGCTCTCGCGCGCGAGCGTCTTTCTCACTCACTGCGGCATGAACAGCGTGTCGGAGGGGCTCTATATGGCGACGCCGCACCACTTGACCGTCCCGCTCATACGTCGTATAGTGGTCTTGCGTTTTTGACTGTTTGTTCACACTTACAGCATAACGCAAAAGGCGAGGTCAGGAAACCCTTTTGGGCTCCTGACCCCGTCTTTTTTTCAGCACGCGCTATTTTGCAACGCGCCCTTGTGCATGTCTTTTTTAAAGCGTGAGCTTTCGCACCAGCAGGCGGAGCGCGGCGACATAGACGCTCGGCTCCAGCGCGTCCAGCAGGCCCTGCGCCTTGTCCGCCAGATCGCCCGCCGCCGCCCGCGCCGCATCGAGCCCGCCCGCCGCCTCGACCAGGCTCCGCGCCTCCGCGAGCTCCGCCGCCGTGATCTCCCGCCGCCTTGCCGCGAGCGCGCGCAGCGCTTCGCCGTGCTCCGCGCTCCGGAAGGCGCGGAGCGCCGGCAGCGTATAGATGCCGTTGGTGAAATCCTCTCCGGAGGGCTTTCCGAGCTTTCGCTCGTCCATGGTCCAGTCCAGCACGTCGTCCCGGAGCTGGAACAAAACGCCCACCGTCTCGCCGAAATCCCGCATGAACGCCTGCGTCCGTTCGGAGTGCCCGGAGATGCGGGACGAGACCTCGCACGCGAAGGCGAACACCGCCGCGGTCTTCCCCGTGACGGCGCGAAGATAGGTCTCCTCGGGCAATTCCGTGTTCCAGCGGTTCTCATCCTGCAGCATCTCGCCGTCGCAGACGAGCTGCGTCACCGTCATCAGGTCCCGCGCGACGTCGGCATAGCCCCGGTCGCACAGGCAGGCGTACGCCGTCGCGACCAGGTGGTTCCCGGCGCAGAGGGCAACGGGCTTTCCGTATTGCGCCTGCACGCTGGGCCTGCCCCGCCGCATGTCCGCCCCGTCGATGATATCGTCCAGCAAAAGCGAGGCGGTGTGCAGCAGCTCGCCCGCGGCGGCGCTCCACAGCAGCTTGTCCCGCTGGCTCTCGTCGTAATCCTCCGCCGCCATGAGGATCATCAGCGGGCGGAGCAGCTTGCCGGGATGCTCCGAGCAGTCCAGCAGGATCTCCCGCAGCGTATCGTGCGCGGGCGCGGCGTCGACCGCCTCGCGGATGCGCGCGCGGACGCCGTCAAAATCCGCCTTTTTCCACGTGAAGATATCCTGTATGGTTCGAATCGGCTCCATAGGTGTTCCTTCCTCCTGCTGCTATCCGGCGATCATGGCGAAGCTGTACGCAAGCCCCACCAGGGAGACCAGCGTGGTCGCGCCGGTCATGACCTCGCCGCGCTCCTCCGGTCCGAGCTGCCGCCGGTACTGCCGCGCCACCAGATGCGCGAAGGCAAGTGACGCGAGCGCGTAGACCAGAACGCCGCCCCACCGCCGCTGCGCCGCCAGCACGACGGCGGGACTGACTACCCACAGGAGCAGGCAGAAGCGATAGAGCGCGTCCGTCCGCCGCTGCCCGATCAGGCAGGCGAGCGTCTTCCGCCCGGCGGGCTTGTCCCGCGCGATGTCGCAGCCGTTGTTGGAGAACATGTTGACCGCCATGCCCAGGATCGGAGGGATCGCCTCGACCAGGACAAAAGAATCCAAAACCGCCGTCTGGAGATACACGCCCGCCAGGGGGATCAGCCCGCCCATCACGAAGCCGCAGAACAGCTCGCCCAGCGGGAGGTAGCAGATCGGCGCGGGCCCGAAGGCGTAGCACACCAGCACCACGCCCCCGATCATGCCGATCACCAGCGGCACGACGCCGCGCACATACACCACATAGGCGGCGGGGAGCAGCGCGATCAGGAGAAAAGAGATCCCGCACAGCAGCGCGGTCTTCGGCTTCATTCCGTAGACGATGACCGCGTCCTGCGCGTCGGGGGAGTTTTCCAGCGTGTCCGTCCCCTTCACAAAGTCGGCGTAATCGTCAAAGGCGTTGACGGCGGACTGCATCAGCAGCACGATGACAAAGAGGCAAACCGTCATGACGGGATCGAGGCTCCCCCGCCTGTGCCAGCTCATCGCCAGCGAAACCAGCGCGGGCGTGACGGAGCCCGTCCAGGTCTGCGGTGCGGCAAGGTCGAGAATATCCCGCCACAGTGCCTTCCGCTTTCCGTTCCGCCCGTGTTCGTCCCGCATGGATTCCCCTCCCCCGGCGTCTTGCTTCATACTCGCGTCCCATATTACTACAGCGCGGGCGCGGACGCAAGTGTTTCGAACCGCGCTGTCCGCAAAAAGCTCCGGCGCCCGTTTGAGCGCCGGAGCCGAAGCATGGGGAAATCGCGCGTCAGTCCGCGAACAGCGGCGTGGAGAGGTAGCGGTCGCCGGTGTCCGGCAGCAGCGCCACGATGGTCTTGCCCTTGTTCTCCGGGCGCTTCGCCAGCTCGAGCGCCGCCCAGGCCGCCGCGCCGGAGCTGATGCCGACCAGCACGCCCTCCGACTTGCCGATGCGCTTGCCGGTCGCAAACGCGTCGTCATTCGCCACGGCGACGACCTCGTCGTAGATCTTCGTGTTCAGCACGTCGGGCACAAAGCCCGCGCCGATGCCCTGGATCTTGTGCGCGCCCGCCGTGCCCTTGCTCAGCACCGGCGAATCCGCCGGCTCGACCGCCACGATCTTCACGTCCGGGTTCTTCTCCTTCAGGTACTCGCCGACGCCGGTGAGCGTGCCGCCCGTGCCGACGCCCGCGACAAAGATATCCACCTTGCCGTCCGTGTCGTCCCAAATCTCGGGGCCCGTGGTCTCGCGGTGCGCCTTGGGGTTCGCGGGGTTGACGAACTGGCCGGGGATAAAGCTGTTCTCGATCTCCTTCGCCAGCTCCTCGCTCTTCGCGATCGCGCCCTTCATGCCCTTCGCGCCCTCGGTAAGCACCAGCTCCGCGCCGTACGCCTTCATGAGCTGGCGGCGCTCGACCGACATGGTCTCGGGCATGACGATGATGATGCGATAGCCCCGCGCGGCGGCGACGGCGGCGAGCCCGATGCCCGTGTTGCCGCTCGTCGGCTCGATGATGGTCGCGCCCGGCTTGAGCGCGCCGGACGCCTCGGCGTCGTCGATCATCGCACGGGCGATGCGGTCCTTGACGCTGCCCGCGGGATTGAAATACTCGAGCTTTGCGAGGACCCGCGCCTCCAGCGCGTCCTCCTTCTCGATGTGGGTGAGCTCCAGCAGAGGGGTCTTGCCGATCAGCTGGTCGGCGGAGGTATAGATAGCAGCCATGTGTCACGCTTCCTTTCAAAAGTTGTTGTACGCATAATAACCTATAAATCATATTTTGTCAATAGGTTTTATGATTTTTTTCAGGCGGTGCGGAAAAAGGGCGCGGCACAGGACAAACGCGGCTGTGTCACGCCCTCTAAATACTGATATCCGACCAAAAGCGTCAAAACCCTGCGAGCGGATTTTTTGTCCGTTTCACTCGCTTCCGTCCCCGGCGGCGGGCGCGGCAAGCAGGCGCAGGCGCTGTGTGAACTCGTTCAGCCGCTCCTCGATCCCCGGCAGCTGCAGCGCCTCGCCCGGGTCGTTGGCGGTCTCGATCATGGCAAAGCGCGGCGGAAGATAGAACGACTTGTTCATATTCATTGCCGAGATGACCTGCCGCGCGACGATATCCCCGCCCGAATAGCCCGAGACGATGACGGCGAAAACCGCCTTGTCGTAAAACCGCGTCTGGCGGAACAGGCCGGTCAGGCGGTTGACGAACGCCGTCAGGTTGGCGGACAGCGCGTCGTTGTAGTTCGGGCAGAGCAGCACTGCCGCGTCGCAGCGGCGCACGGCGGGCCAGACCTCGTCCTGCATCAGTCCGCCGTAGAAGCAGCGGTCCTTCTCCCCGAAGTGCAGGCACGCCGTGTACGGGCAGCCGGAGCAGTCCGACACGGTTCCGTTGCGCAGTCCGATCTCCGTGATCGTGCAGCAGCCGCCGAGGCGGCGCTTCACCTGTCCCCAGAGCTGCATCGTGTTCGAGGAATGATAGTTCGACGCGTGCAGCGCCAGCAGCTCGGGCTTTTCCCTGCGCGGCGCCTCTGCCAGAGGCAGGCGGTCGGTCAGCTCGCGCACCGCCGCGCGGTACGCGCCGGGAAGATCCGTGCCGAGGAGCTTTGCCTGCACCCGAAAATTGTGCAGCGAGCCGGTCGCCTCGACCAGCGGACGCCCGATCAGCGCGCTGCCGGCGAGATTCGCCGCAAGCGCCAGCTCCGCCGCGGTGGACTTCGTATACAGCTCCCCCGCCCCGTCGATCACCAGCGCGGAGGTGCAGCCGTCGAGCGTCTCCGGCTCGCTTCGCAGTCGCAGCAGCAGCTCCGCATACGCCGTATTGTCGCCGAAGCGGCCCAGCGAGACGGCGAACAGCAGCCTCCGTCCCCGCAGCGCGGGCAGGGAGGCAATGTCAGAAAAGAGCTCGTGCGCCGTGTCGGCGAGCGCTTCGTCCAGAACGGCGTCCAGGCGGGCGTCGTCCTCCCTCCGTCCGGTGCGGAGGCGGATCACAGTCAGCTCCATGTCAGTTGATCTCCTTCAGGCGCCGCGCCGCATCCTCAATATGCGCGAACAGCGCGTCGGGGACAGACGGCAGCAGCTCGGTCTCGATGCCCGCGTCCGTCAGGCGGTTCCTGCAGCCCATGTAGACCCCGTCCAGAAAGACGGAGCCGCAGTGCCACTCGCCGCGCAGCGTCAGCAGCAGGCTCAGCGCGCCGGAGGAGAGCGCGGGCGCGACGTAGGGCTTGAAGCCCAGCTCCCGCATTTTGAGGTTCGCCGTCACGGTCAGCCCGGTCAGCTCCGCGGACAGCGCCTCGTCGTAGCGCAAGAGCGAGTTGGCGATCCACAGCCCCTCCCCGTGCGGGCCGAACGAGCGCCCGTCCGCGAGGAAGGAGGCGAAGCGCGCGTCCCGCTTTGCGTAGTACGCGGCGCGCGCGTTCATCACGCCGAGGCCGAAGCCCTGTACCTGCTCGGGCAGGAGCCCCATGCCGTCCCAGCTTCCGTTTTCGTCGCGGTTGCTCTCCAGATACGCGGCCTTTGCCAGCGGATCGACCGGGTCCGATACCGCCGCCCACAGCCCGCGGAAGCGCTTCTCCCGCGCCATGCGGGCATAGTGCCGCACGATGGCGGCGTTGCTCTCGAACTGCGCCATGCGCACGTCCTTCAC
>CAMVAV010000030.1 GCA_947165595.1 uncultured Clostridia bacterium
CGTGCGCAGCACGCGCCTTTCAAATTAAATCTTTTAATTTGAAAGTAGTATCACAGGAGAACAGAGATCAGAAAACAGTGTGACAATCTGGAACCTTCTATTGCGATGCGGGCAAAAATACGCTACCATCAATACCGGCACCATTGTGATCATATACCGTGAATGCCGCCCGTCACTGCGCGGGCGGCAGGAAAGGAGGCCCCCATGCCGGAACCGAAATATACCTGGGAAGCCATTAAAAACGACCCTGCGAAGCTGAACGAGCTGTTCCGCATCGTCGGAGAGCTGCAGAAAAGGCTCAAGCTGACCGACAGCGATTATGACTCGCTGGCGAAGTTGAAGGATCTCAGCTCGGAAAAAAAGGTACCCCTGACCCCCCAGGAAGCGGTACGCTTGCAACTCTCGGTACCCCAGAGCGCCGAGCGCGTGGCAAAGACGCTGGAAACCATGAAGGAGCTGGTGGAGCACGGCGACGAGCGCGGGCCCGACTTTGAGGACTGCATGGCGAACCTCTCCTCCACCCTCTCAAAGGTCAAAAAAGCGCTGCCGGACAAATTCAAATCTCTGGGAGAGATCGAAGGCTTTGGCGACCTTTCCGCCAGCGCCGACGCCCTGCTGCCCGAGCCGGGAACCGCCGGCCAGTACGCGCTGATGCTCCAGGATGGAATTTGGGCGAACGACGGCATCCCGAGCGAACTGCTCGGGATGCCCAAGCTCATGACCTATTTCGAATACATGGCGCTGGAGAAAACGACCCGGGGCGCGGCGGATTGGCGGAAGGTCCCCGCCGTTCCGGAGGCGCACCGCGAGTATGCCGAAAAGCTCAACCAGGTCTTTGGCGACTGCCTGGACACCGCGCCGGACAACTTTGATAAGGAGATGGAGCCGAACAAGGACGACCCCATGATCCTGTCGTCTCCCGGCAGGCACGAGCCGGAGCGATTCGTCACGGAGCGCATGGGCCTGAATATGGAGGAGAACCGGAAGGCTTATGTGTCGCGGCTCAACAAGGAAATCAACAATCTTGAGGCGAAAAACAGGGAGGCGCTCAAAAACGGGCGCGCCGACGAGGTGACGGACTTCCGGACGGAATTCCGCGCCGATTTCAATATCGTCATGCTGCGCAGCATGGCCGCCGCGCGTATCAAGGAGGGCGTTTTGTCCTACATGGACCTCGCGGATTCCTACTTCGATTGGGAGAAGCTGATCAATGCCGGAATGGGCGACTTCATGGAGAAGCACTCGCAGGAGGATGTCAAACGCCTCCTCGCCGCCGACGACCGCGGCGAAGCGTTCACGAAGGCATTCAGGCAGCACCTTGTGGAGGTGGATAAGCTGCCCGAGACCGTGGACAGCTATTTCCTCCCCACCGCGAAGGAGCGCATCGAGTTCCTGCAGGCGCAAATGCGGCAGAAGGGCGCGAACAGCGCGGATAAGCTTCGCTTCGCCGCCGGGATCATCGCGGCGCGCGAGGCAGTGAACGCGAAGCGCGGCTCCGTCGGCAAGATGGACTCCAGACTCAACGAGCACATCGGCCCCGGCATGGCGGAACGCGCCCGGACGTGGGAGAAGCGCCTCGGCCAGCTCACGCCGGAGCAGCAGGAGAAGATCTTCGCCCTCGCTGTCAAGGGCCACGGCGGCGCCATGAAGGAGCAGGTCTATGATCTGCTGAAGGACAACCCCGAGATGGAGAACGTACCCAGAAGCGCCGACAAGTGGATCGAGCTATACCAGAAGGATCTCGCCCCCGGAAAGGACATCGACACGGACGCTATGGTGAACATCATGGCGGTGCGTATGCTGGCGAACTCCGTGCGCGGCGACAAAAAGAGCCTGACGGGCAAGATGCTGACGGCGGCGGCCATCGCGGAAAAAGCGGAGGCGCTGAAAGAAAACAAAACCTTTAGGGAATTTGTGCTCGATGACCCCAAGGCGGTTTCCGCCGCGAGGAGCGGACACGGCGGCGCGCTGGACGATATGTTCAAAAAGTTCCTGAAGGAGCAGCCCGCCGGGGAGCTGGTCAACGACCCGCTTCTGGCGCGCTATATGCCCACCGTCAAGGAGCGTATCGAGTTGCTGCAGGAGCAGCTGCCGAATCACCCGACCAGGCTGTGCGAAACCGTGGCGGAGATCGTCGTGCTGCGCAACCTCGCCCATGCCGAGCGCGGCAAGGCAGAGGCAGCCAGCCTGAACAAGCCCATCCCCATGGACGAGAGGGGCTCCCTGAAGAAGGATGTGGACAGGCTGCACCGGGACAACGCCGTCCTCGCTATGGTCTATAAAGTTAAGCTTGATGCAGCCTTCGCCATGATCGCCAAAGAGCACGGCGGCGAGATGGTGGAGTATTTCCGCGGGGAGGTGAACGGCCCCGATCATAGTATGCCCCCTTACCCCGAATCGATAGAGATTTTCAACGCCAACACCATCTCCACCCGCCTCGGCCAGCTGAAAGAGAAAGCAAAGACGCTGTATGAGCGCGCGGAAGAGAACCCCCAAATCACCAATGCATCCATGGAGGAGGCGCGCGCGGTGCTGGGCGAATATATCCTGCTGGATAAGCAGACGCGCGACCCCAAGACCGGCCGGATCGACGAGAGCAGGCTGCTCGCGGACGTTCCGCGGAGCAAGGTGGAAACGAGCCGGGCAGCCGGCTTTGAGAAAAACGAGCCCTTCAAGGAGCTCACGGAGGCCATGGGCGACGATCTGGTGACCGACGTGATGAAGGATTTGGCGAAAATGGGGCAGAAAGAATTTTTTGAGAGCCTGGGCCGGAAGATGAGCGCCGCCATGCAGAAAAAGCAGACGGGGGTGCCGTCCCGCGAAACGGAGCAGCCGAAAGTCGAAAAGGAGCTGAACAAAGCTGCCGTGCGCGGCCAGTGAGCCGGCGGTTCATGCGCGCATCGGCGGAACGCCGGAGGGGGTACATCCCCGGCGTCAGGTTCGCCAGGGCCGGGGAGCCGCGGCCCGAAAACCACATAAAACGATCCGGCCGGGGAGCGCGCGCTCCCCGGCTGGATCATTCACGAAGCGGCGCCACCAACAAAAAAGACACGCTTTCGCGTGTCTTTTTTGTTGGTGGAGGAGGGTGGATTCAAAATCGCAAAATTTCGTCTAATACTACTTTCAAATTTAATTTTTTAATTTGAAAGTAGTATTAAATGAACACGTTCTGATGAACTGCCGGACATCTGCTCCGGCCTCCAGATACCGCAGCAGGATTTCCGCACAGGCACGGCTGTCGCTGTCCGCCTTGTGGTGGTCAAGGCAGATGCCGTAATAGTCGCATAGGACATTCAGCTTATGGCTCATTCCCGGCAGAAGCCGCCTGCCCATCTGTACCGTGCAGACGTACCTCGCATATGGCTTCCACTCGATTTCATAATCACGCAGGCACCTTTTCAGCACATTCATATCAAACACGGCGTTGTGCGCCGCCAAAAGCCCGCCTGACATCAGCGGCTCTATCTGTGTCCAAACTTCCGGGAAGGTCGGCGCGTCCCGCACGGTTTCCTCGCTGATTCCCGTGAGCTGTGTGTTAAAATAATCAAAGTGCGTTTCCGGATTGACCAATGAATAAAATTCGTCAATAATCATTCCGTCCTCTATCACGGTTATCCCAATAGCACTCATACGCTCGCTCATGCGGTTCGGCGTTTCAACGTCAAACACGGTAAATCTCGACATTGCCAAACCTCCTACTTTTTCACTGCCTCGCCAAACACATCATTCGCCTTCTTCGCCGACTTCTTCACTTCCTCGTGATAGAAGTAATTCACCACGACGGGAGGATCGCCAAACTCGGAACGGTGCTGATCGTCATCCCGCAGATAGGGCATTCCTTTCTGCTCGGTATACTCGCGCATCCTGCCATCCAAAGCAGTCCAGTAATCCCGGCTCTTTTTGTTATAGATTTCCTCATACAGCCCGTCCAGCTCCGGATGCTTCTCGCGAATCCATTCCTTGATCCGTGCACCGTAATCGCCGCGCAGGTTCAGATTTTCAAGCCATACGAGGTTGCATCTGTCTTTTGCCGCTTCGATGATTTCCGCCGGGTCTGTGATCCCCGGAAAGATCGGCGAGATGAAGCAGGTGGTCTGCACGCCCGCGTCGTAAAATTGCTTCATGGCGTCAAGGCGGCGCTCGATGCTGACGCCCTTGTCCATCTCCCGCCGGAAGTTTTCGTCCAGCGTATTGATGGAGAAAGACACGCGCGCGTTGGGGAAGGCCCTGATCAGGTCGAGGTCACGCAGAACGAGGTCGGACTTCGTGGCGATGGAGATGGAAATGCCGCTGCCCTGAAGCTGCTCCAGCAGCGCGCGGGTGCGCCCGTATTTTTTCTCACACGGCTGGTAACAGTCGGTGACGGAGCCGAGAAACGCTTCTTTTCCGGCGTACCGTTCCGGATGCTTGATCTCCGGCCAGTATTTCACGTCCACAAACTCGCCCCATGGCTCCGGGTGGTTGGTGAACCGCTTCATAAAGGAGGCGTAGCAGTATTTGCAGGCGTGTGCGCAGCCGACGTAGGGGTTGACGGAGAAATCCGAAACCGGCAGGTTGGATTTCGTCATCACCCCCTTGACGGGAAGCTCCCGATAAGTCATACCCATGATACAGCCCTCACATTTCTCTTTGGTAGTGAAATGATACCATACCCCGCTTCACTTTCCAAGTACGCAGTTTTGAATGACATACAGGCAAGCGATGCTCCGCGTGATCTTCCCGCAGGCGGTGCGAAGCACCCTGCCATCCATCGGCAATGAGCTGGTGAACAACGTCAAAGGAACCTCAGTGCTGAATATCATAGGCTTTGTGGAGCTGATGTTCGCCACCGGCTCCGTGGCGGGCGAAAAAGTGAAAGTCAAAATAAGTTGCAAAAATCCCGCGAAATCTTACAATTTCACGGGATTTGGTGGAGGAGGGTGGATTCGAACCACCGAAGTCACTGACAACAGATTTACAGTCTGCCCCCTTTGGCCACTCGGGAACTCCTCCATATGAACTTTTCTGCTGCTTGCTTGCCGGAAGGTTTATGGAGCTGGTAGACGGACTCGAACCCCCGACCTGCTGATTACAAATCAGCTGCTCTACCAACTGAGCTATACCAGCAGTTCCACAGCACATCGATATTAGCAGATGGAGCGCGCTTTGTCAAGGATTATTTTCGGTTTTGCGAAAATTTTCGAAAATTGCTTTGAAAAAACGCCGCTCCCGCTTGTGTGTTCCGCCGCGATCCAGTATGATATTCCCTGTCCGGCGCATACGCCCGGAAAGAAAAATTGTAAACAATTTGCGAACTGCTTGCAAAAACGGCGCGCGCGCGTTACAATACGGTGCATAAGAAAGGAAGGGACCCTATCATGGCTAAAATCGACATTATTTCCGGTTTCCTCGGCGCGGGCAAGACCACGCTCATCAAAAAGCTTCTGGAGGAGGCATACAAGGGCGAAAAGATCGTTCTGATCGAGAACGAGTTCGGCGAGATCAGCATCGACGGCGGCTTTTTGCAGGGCACCGGCGTGCAGATCAGCGAGATGTCGTCCGGCTGCATCTGCTGCTCGCTGGTGGGCGACTTCGGCGTGGCGCTCAAGGACGTGCAGGCGAAATTCAAGCCCGACCGCATCGTCATCGAGCCGAGCGGCGTGGGCAAGCTGTCCGACGTGATCCGCGCGGTCGAGGACGTGGCGAAGGAGGACCCGGAGCTTGTGCTCAACAGCTTCATCACCGTCGCCGACGCGAGCAAGTGCAAGGTCTATATGAAGAACTTCGGCGAGTTCTTCAACAACCAGATCGAGCACGCGGGCTGCATCATCCTCTCCCGCACGGGCAAGCTGAGCGAGGAGAAGATCAACGCCGCCGTGGAGCTGCTGCGCGGGCACAACGCTTCCGCCACCATTATCACCACCCCGTGGGAGCAGATCAGCGGCGGGCAGATCCTCGCGTCCATGGAGCGCACCAGCGCCGACTTCGTCCATGAGCTGCAGGAGATGATGGAGCGCGAGGACGACGAGGACGAGGCGTGCGAGTGCCACCATCATCACCATCACCACCGCGAGGAGCTCAGGGAGGCGCTCGAGGAGCTGGCGAAGAGGATGGAGTCCGAGGCGAAGACCGGCGCGGAGGCGGCGGCGATGCTGCGCGGCTTCGAGCTGCCGGAGTGCTGCCGCGACCACGACGAGGACGACGAGCACGAGCATCATCACGAGCATGAGCATGAGCACGAGCATGAGCATTGCCACGATCACGACCATGAGCACCACCATCACCATCACCACGGGCACGACGCCGACGAGGTCTTCACGAGCTGGGGACTGGAGACGCCCAAGACCTACTCCGCGAGCGAGCTGGAGCGCATCCTCGGCGAGCTGGACACCGGCGAGTACGGCAAGATCGTGCGCGCGAAGGGCATCGTGAACGGCGGCGGCAAGTGGCTGCATTTCGACTATGTGCCCGAGGAGCACGAGATCCGCGAGGGCCCCGCCGACGTGACGGGCCGCTTCTGCGTCATCGGCGGCGAGCTGAAGCAGGAAAAGCTCAAAACGCTGTTTGGAGTGTAATTCTGTATGGATATTCCCGTTTACGTCGTCGCCGGCTTTCTGGACGGCGGCAAGACCAATTTCATCAACGGCATCCTGCAGGACGGCTTTGCACGGCAGGACCGTACCCTTCTCCTGTGCTGCGAGGAGGGCGACGAGGAGTACGACAAGCACGCGCTGAAGAACGTCGAGGTCGTCGTGCTGGACGACGAGGAGCAGTTCACGCGCGAGGGGCTCAAGGCGCTGGAGAAGAAGCACAGGCCGCGCCAGGTGCTCATCGAGTACAACGGCATGTGGCCCTTCGAGCGCCTCAACGAGCTGCCGGCAAACTGGGTCCTCTACCAGATCATGACCTTTGTCTACGCGCCGAGCTTTGACGTGATGGCGCGCAACATGGGCCAGCTGATGATGGAGAAGATCAAAAACGCCGATCTTCTCGTGTTCAACCGCGCCACGCAGGAGGCGGCGGACACGCTGCGCAAGCGCAACCTGCGCATGGTGAACCGGCGCGCGGAGATGTATATCGAGTTCGAGGACGGCACCAACGAGGACTATGTCACCGGCGACATCTGCCCCTTCGACGTCACGCAGGACCCCATCGAGATCCCGGACGAGGACTACGGCGTGTGGTACGTCGACGCGATGGACCACCCGGAGCACTACGACGGCAAGCGCCTGCACATGAAGGCGGTGATGTGCCACTCGCGGAAGTACCCCGGCACCTTCGTCCCCGGCCGTTTCGCGATGGTCTGCTGCGCGAACGACACGCAGTTTCTCGGCGTGGTCGCGCGCGGGGACGCGCTGGCGTCCTACCAGAACCGCGACTGGATCGAATTCACCGCGACGTGCAAAAAGGAGTTTTTCGAGGCGTATCAGGGCGACGGCCCGGTGCTTTACATCGAGTCCGTCAAGCCCGCGCAGAAGCCCGCGCAGGAGGTCGTGACCTTCTGAGAAAAACCGAAACGCTCCCTCCGTGCAAGACGGCACATGCCGCCGCCGCGGAGAGAGCGTTTTTGCTTTTTTCCGGCCCGCGGGACGCCTATGCCTCTGTCTCCCGGAGCGCCGCGTCGAAGCGGGCGGCGCGGTATGCCTCGTCGTCGCCGAAATAGCGCTCGACCGTCACGAGCTCCGGCGTTTCGCATACCGTGCGGAAGCCGTACGCCGCCGCGCTGCGGAGGGCGGGGACGTTTTCGCGCGGCAGCGTGGCGCGCAGCGTGTCGCAGCCGAGCGCGCGGGCGCCGGACACCGCCTGTCCGAGCAGACGGACGCCGAGGCCGCGCCGCCGCTCCGCTTCGTCGAGCCGGAACTCCTCCGCCGAGGCGACGCGCCCCTCCCGGCGCACAACCGACACCGCGCCGATGCAAGCGTCCCCGAGAAACGCCTCCCAGCGGCCTTCGACGCGCTTGTCCGGCGCGAACCAGACGCCCTCCTCGATGCCGCCCTTCGCCTTTGTCCACGCCTGGTTGCGCACGGTCGAGAGCGCGTCGCTCAGGTGGGAGGCGTCGTCGCGCCAGACGACGCGGATGCCGTTTCCGTCCGCCTCCAGCTTCGTCACCGCCGTGTTTTCCGCGTGGCCCGTCTTGTCGATCTCCTCGATCGAGAGCCCCTGCAGCGTGCCGACGAGCGTGCGCAGCGCCATGCCGTGCGAGAAGACGGCGACGGTCTTGCCGGGGGCTTCCGCGACGATGTCCCGCAGCGCGCCCAGCATCCGGTCCCGCACGTCCGAGATCAGCTCGCCGCCGCGGACGCTCCAGCGCGACAGATCGGTGTTGAAGGCGAGCAGCCGCTCGCGGTCGAATTTCGCCAGCCACGCCCAGGTGCGGTCCTCCCACTCGCCGACGCCGATCTCCCGCAGCCGCGGCGTCGTGCGCAGCGGCAGGCCGTGCGTGCGCGTGACAGACAGCGCGGTGGTCTGCGTGCGCGTCAGGTCGCTGGACCAGACGGCGTCGACCGGCACGTCCGCGAAGCGCTTCGCCAGCGCCGCGATCTGCCGGTAGCCGCGGTCGGTGATCATGCTGTCGTACTGCCCGTGCGCGCGGCGGTAGAGATTGCCCTCCGCCTCGGCGTGGCGAATGAGGTAAACGGTGGTCATGCGGGACCCTCCCTCAAGGTTTTTTCTCATTATACCCGCTCCCGCGTCCCTTTGCAATGCCCGGCCGGGCCGAAAAATTGCCCGATGGTACGATGCGCGCCCGGGCGCGGCGCGCTATAATGGGAAACACAGCGGAGAGCTCGCGCGTTTCCGCCGAACACCCAGCGGAAGGAGTGATGGGCATGAAAAGACGCGTGGGAAGCGTGGTCCTCGTTCTTTGTCTGCTGCTCGGCCTCGCGCCGGCGGCGCTGGCGGAGGGCGCGGCGGCGAGCGGCGAGACGGGCGGCGTCAGCTGGTCGCTGTCCGGGGACGGCACGCTGACGATCGGGGGCAGCGGCGCGATCCCGGACTACAGCAAAAACGGCGAGGCGCCGCCCGACATCGACGACCGCCCGTGGCAGCAGTACCGCTACACGGTGCGGCGGCTCGTGGTGCTAAGCGGCGTGACGCGCGTCGGCAGCCGGGCGTTCCAGGGCTTCGAGAGGCTGGAGCGCGTCGAGCTGGCGGACAGCGTCAAGAGCGTCGGCGCCTGGGCGTTCCAGAACTGCTTCGCGCTGAGCGACGTGACCATGGCGGAGGGCGTCGCCCTCGAGACCGGCGCGTTCCGCGACACGCCCGCCGAGGCAAGCGTCGTGCCGCCCATAGCCGGCGGCAGCGTTTCGGCGGGCGGCGTCAGCTGGTCCCTGTCCGAGGGCGGCACGCTGACGGTCGGCGGCAGCGGCGCGATCCCGGACTATAACAAAAACGGCGAGGCGCCGCCCGACATCGACGACCGCCCGTGGCAGCAGTACCGCTACACGGTGCGGCGGCTCGTGGTGCTAAGCGGCGTGACGCGCGTCGGCAGCCGGGCGTTCCAGGGCTTCGAGAGGCTGGAGCGCGTCGAGCTGGCGGACAGCGTCAAGAGCGTCGGCGCCTGGGCGTTCCAGAACTGCTTCGCGCTGAGCGACGTGACTGTGGCGGAGGGCGTCGCCCTCGAGACCGGCGCGTTCCGCGATACCCTTCTCTCCGTGCGCGTCACCGTGAACGGCGAAGCGGTGCGGTGGACGGACGCGGAGCCCTTTATCGACGCGAACGACCGCGTGCTGGTGCCGCTGCGCGCCATGGGCGGCGCGCTGGGGCTGAGCGTCGCGTGGGACGGCGAGGCGCGCGAGGCAAGCTTCACCGCGGACGGCCGGACGATTATCTTCCCCATCGGCGGCAGCGCCGCGCGAACGGACGGCGGGGAAGCGATTCAAATGGACACCGCCGCGGTCATTGTCAACGAGCGCGCCTACGCGCCCGCGCGGTTTCTTGCCGAGTATTTCGGCTTTCAGGTGAGCTGGGACGGTGCGAGCCGCACCGTGATCATTGAGAGGTAAGGAGGATTATTCCATGGGCATTACCAAAACCGATCCGTCCCAATACGGACATCTGCGCGGCAGCACGCAGTCGGCGCCGCCGCCGCGGTACGACGGACACACGGAGACGCTTCGCTTCCGCACGGCGGAGCCGATCGTCTATCGGGAGCAAAGCGCAAACGGCGGGCTCAGTCTCGATCTGTCCCTGACCTGCGAGGGAGAATGCGAGTGGGCCGTGAGCGACGCCGAGACCTTCGGCAGAACCAGCGTGCCGGGCGCAAAGCTGAACGAGCAGCTGGAAAACGAGCTTTCCCTCGCGCTGGAGCTCGCGCTGACGAAGCTGTCGCAGCGCGGCGTGCCCAGCGGCGCGCTGACGGGATACTCCGGCGAGATCGGGGCGTCGCTGGCGGAGGACCTGTTCCCGCTCTGGCAGGAGCGGCGGGGCATTCAGGCGAGACGCTTCTGCCTGACCTCGGTCGTTCCGTCGAGGGAGGACGTCGAAAAGCTTGCCGAGCTGCGGATCGAGGAGGCGCAGGCCGTCCTCGCCGTTCCCTCTCCGCCCACCGCGCCGAACGCGCCGATCGTTCTGGAGGTGCAGCCCGGCGCGGCTCCCGCGGCGCCTGCCGTCCCGGAGACGAAGTACGACATGGACTCCGCCGTGTCCGCCGCTCCGGTTGTGCCGGGCGCGCCGGTTGTGCCGGAGGCGCCGGTTGTGCCGGAGGCGCCGGTCGCCGCGGGCGGCTGGAGCTGCCCGAAGTGCGGCATGACGAACTACGGCAACTTCTGCACCGACTGCGGCACGAAAAGGCCGGAGTAATAATACTACTTTCAAATTAAAAGATTTAATTTGAAAGGCGCGTGCTGCGCACGCTGGTTTTGCGCCAAAGGCGCAAAACACGTCTCATGCGAAATTTAACGCCGCTGCGCGGCTATAAAACGATTTTCAATCGTTTTAATAAATTTCAGTATAAGAGAGAAACGGAAAAAGGACCCGCCTCGCAGCCGATTGATGCGAGGCGGGTCCTTGTTTACGTTTGGCTTGCGCGTTATCCTCCGTAGCGCGCCGCGTGCTCCGCGGGGGTGCTCTCGTCGGTCGGGGCGCTCTTCGCCGCCTCGTTTCCGGGCTGCTGATAGAAGAGCGTCGTGCCCGCGACGCCGTTCGTCACATACCAGCGGTCGCTGCCCTCGAAGCGGCTCAGGTTGATGTTGACCTGGTTGCCGCCGGCGAAGCTCTTGACCCAGTAGACGATGTTCAGCCGCCCGAGCTGGGAGAGCGTCTGGGCGTTGATCGTCTCGGTGTTCGTGCTGTTGTAGTACAGCTCGAGCGTCAGCGGGCGCGCGGGGCGGAACCCGTTCGCCGCGCCAGCGCCGTTGAAGTAGGCGCGCGGGAGCCAGCGGTAGTTCGCGTCCCGCAGCCGCTCGTTGAAATAGGTGTCCCAGCCCGCGCGGCCGGATTTTCCGCCCTCGGTGAAGCCGCGGCCGTAGGGCTCCAGATCGGCGAAGAGATACTTCATCATCCCCATGCCGTCGTCATAGCTGTCCGTCAGACGCGTGACCGCCCACACCCAGTACGCCGCGACGCTTCGGGGGTCGCGCACGTCCACGACCTGCCGGAGCTCCGCGAGGTTCCACGGCGCGGGGTCCGCGAGCCGAAAGTCCTGGTCCCGCTTCCACGCGCCGGGCAGCTCCCGCGCGTCGGTCATCGGGATGGTGTGGTCGACCTGCACCGCCGCGCCCTTGACGGATTCCGCCAGCCTTGCCGCGCCCCGGACCGCGTCATTCAGCGCCGGCGAGGCTTTGGCGGACTCCGCCAGCGACGCCGCGCCCTTTAACAGGGACGCGCCCTTGCCCAGAAGATCGCCGAGATTTGCCATCGTTGTCCCTCCTCACAATGATTTCCGCTCCGCGCACGGAGGCGGAGGATATCGGTCAGCGGCAGTGGAACAGCCGCAGCGCGGTCAGGATCGCCTGCTCGCGCGTATAGGACGCGGCGGGGGAGAAGCGGTTGTCGCCCGTGCCGCCCATGACCGCCTTGCCGCTGACGGGATCGGTCATGCCGGAGACGTACGCGATGCCCTCCGTCGCCCACGACGAGAAACTGCCCGCGTCCGCGAAGCGGATGGCGCTGCCGCTCGTCAGGTCGAGGCCCTTCGCCGTGCGTGCGAGCATGGTCGCCGCCTGCTCGCGGGTGATGGAGCCGTTGGGGTCGAATTTCCCGTCGCCCACGCCGTTGACGATGCCCAGCTCGTAAGCGGTCAAAACGTCCGCGCTGCGCGTGTCGCTGAACGTGCCGTAGTTCAGCGAGCCCGTGGAAACGGCGATCTGCGTCACGTCCTGCCCCAGCGCCTCGCTGACGAGGCGCACCATCAGGCGGCAGAATTCCTCGCGCGTGATGTTCGACTGGTAGGCGCTTTGCAGATCGTCCGGCACCAGCTTCGCGCCCACGGCGGCGGTGACCTCGTCCACCGCCCAGGAGGACGGCCCGCTGACCGGAACAGGCGTCGGCGTATCGCCGCCGTCGCCGACGCCAAGCTCGCCCTCCTCCCGGATGATGATTACGGAAATGCCGGCGGTGACACCGGCAAGGCGGAGGCTGACGGTCGCCGTCGCGCCGTAGGGCGCGTTGGGATCGGCGGTGATATAGCCGTCCTTCACGCTGATCACATCGGGCTTATCCACCGACCACGCCAGCTCGCCGGACCGGCTCTCGGGATAGACGGTGACGCCCGCGTACGCCCGCTGTCCGGGGGTGAGCGGCAGGATCGAGGGCGCGGAGATCTGCGACTCGACGCCGGCGTCCGCCGCCTTCGGGGTGACGGTGACGATCATGTCGTCCATCTCCACCCTGCCGATGAGGGCGGTGTAGTGGTAGGTGCCAGGCTTCGCGTTCGTCGCGTCCAGCCGGATCGTCTTGCTCTCCTCGTCGTACTCGACGAACGGCGCGCCGGACTGGTCGGAGTCAAAGCCCAGATTGCGCAGCTCGGCCTCCTGCGGCTCCCAGCTCAGCAGGGAGCACTCGCCCTTCTCTCCCGCGGAGATGGTGATGCCGGCGGGCAGCGTCACCGAGTCGATTTCGTACTGCCCGTGCTCGTCCGCGACCTGGATGCGCAGACTCGCCGTCAGCAGGTCGCCGCCGGCGGTTCTCCGCTCCACGTTGAGGTGCTTGCCGCTGCCGGGGCTGAGCAGGCGGAGATACACCTTCCGATAGCACGTGTCCGCCGCCAGCGCCTGCTTGCAGCCGGGATCGGCGTAGAACGCGGGGTTGCCCGCCTCGTTGACGGTGTTGAACTCCCAGTACCAGCTGTCGCCGCGGATGCCGTCAAACGCCGCGTTCTCGGGCAGGGCGCTGACCGTGATCTCCAGAATGTCGTCCACCATGTACGCGGCGCTGCTCGAGCCGAAGCGCTCGCGGTTCGTGACCTCCAGACGCAGGGCGCTGACCTCCGCGGCGGCGGACGCCTCGGGAACAAAGGCGCAGCCGAACAGCGGTTCTCCCGCCTCGCGCGACGCGGTTTCTTTGCTGCGGGTGTAGACGTAGTTGACGGCGCCGGGGGTGCAGTCGAGGGAAAGCGCCCCGTCGGAGCCGGGTGAGACGGCGTCCCTCCAGGAGCCGTCCGGGACCGTGCTCATCGACTGCGTGGTGACGAAATACTCCTGATGCGCCCTGGCGTTCGTCACGACCAGGATCGGCTTTCCCGTCCGGCTGTTGCTCCCGACCGTCAGGCTGGGGTTCTCGGCGGGCAGGGCGAAGCCCTTTTCCACTCGCACGGCGTTGCTGACGATCTGACCGGTGTAGCCCTCCGCCGTCACGATGACGCGGAGGTATTTGCCGATCTCGCTGTCCTCGACGACGTGCGTCCGCTCGTTCTCGCCGTAGATGGACGCGAAGCCGCTGCCGGCGGAATCGGAGATCTGCCAGTTATAGCGCAGCGAATCGGCGCTCTTGCGCCACGCCTGATAGAGCTCGCCGGAGAAGCGCGGCTGCAAGCGGAGGCCGGGGTAGGGGACGTCGATGCTCGCCTCGCCGGTGAGCGGCACCGGGGTCCGGTAGCCCTGCGCCAGATACAGCGCGGGCACCTGCTCGGTGTAGTAGACGGGGGACTCGTCGTAGCTCCCGTTTTTCAGGATGCAGACGCCGACCAGGAAGATGGTGTTGACGTCGTTTCTGTACGCGTACAGCTCGTTTTCAAAGCTGGCGAAGGTCTCGGCGGTTTTCACCGACTTCACCAGGACGGGCTTGTTCTCCGTCAGCTTCAACAGCCCCGCGTAATACTGCGAGGCGCCCTCCGCCGCGTTCCATCTGACGACGGGGCCCTCCCAGCGGAGCCCCGTGAGGGGGGCGTAATCCCTTGCCGCCGCCGCGGGCGCGAGCGTCAGCGCCAGGCACAGGGCGAGCAGCAGGCAGGATACTCGTTTTTTCATGATCTCTCTCCTGTCCGTCCCTTCGCTCAGTCGAAGCTCAGCTCAAAGGTCCTGCCAAAGTATTCCTCCGTGGAGAAGTTCTTGAGCACGACCGCGATGGGGTCCTCGGTGCGGAGGAGATAGACGCAGGCGCAGTCGATGCTCTCACCGGGGGCGATCTCCGTGGTGGCGTTGTCCTGCTCGTCGGAGAAGTCGTCGCACAGGCTGCTCTCCAGCCCGAAGCCGTCCTGCATGACGTAGCTCGTGAAGGCGGAGAAGAAGCTGTTGTCGTCGTTCGAGGTGTTCGTGTAGCGGAAGTGCACGATGACGACGGTCTCGTCGTCCCAGTCCGTGCCCGTGTCGAAGCCGAGGATCTCCACGCCCTCGCCCGTCTCCGGCACGCCCGCCATGTACGCGGGCAGGCCCGGATCGGCCTCCCACGCGGGGCCGTCGTCCTCCGGCGCGCCGGGGAGCGCGTTCGGGTCAAGCTCGCAGGTCACGGCGTCGCCGAAGTACTCGCTGATGCGCGCGGAGACCGGACCGCCGTCGGGATCGAGCGCGAAGGTCTGCGTGCAGCGGGCGGTGTACTGCGGCGCGACGCCGAAGGAGCTGTTCGACGACTCCGGAACATCGTCGGAGAGATAGGCGTAGTCGAGGTCCTCCCCGTTCTGCTGGGCGCTCATATACACCGCGAGCCACGGGGCGGCGATCTCGTCGGACAGGTTGGTGAAATCGTACCAGATGCGGATGGCGCTCTTGCCGTCGTCGTCCTGAACCGCCTCCGCGCCGACAAAGCGCACATAGTAGCCGCCGAGCGTGCCCTCGCCCTCAAAGCTCTCGCCCTCCGGGAGGGCGGAGCCGTGCTCGTTGTAGTAGGCGAGCTCCGCGTCGGTCAGGCGGGTGTACGTCATTTCGCCGCCCTGCCCGTCGCTGAGGATGATCTCGTCGTTCGCGTAGGTGTACGCCGAGCTGACGCCGTCGTCGTCGGTGAAGGTGGTGTCGTCCCACTTGAGGTTGCTCTTCTCGCCCGTCATGTCCATGTAGCCTGTGCCGTTTTCCTCCAGCACGAGGTAGAAGACCATGCCGTACTCCTCCAGCGCGGAGAGGCCCTGTTCCTCCCCGTTCTCCACGTATTTGGTCAGCTTGTAATAGCCGACGGCGGGATTCTTTGCCGCCGCGGGCGCGGCGGGCGCGGTCGTGCCGGACTGTCCGGCGGGCGCGGCGGTGCCGGACTGACCTGCGGCGGCGGGCTCCTTCTGCCCGCCGCCGCAGGCGCACAGCGACAGCGCCAGCAGCAGGGCCAAAAGAACGGAAGCAAGCTTTTTCATGTCGTTATCCTCCCTTAATTCATGTTGATCGGTTGATTCCTTCCCACGGCTCCGTTCAGCCGAAGCCGAACATCTCGTGGTAGCCGTCGGGGTCCATCTGCTTCATCTCCCAGTTGTCGTAGATGCGCAGCATCGTGCATATCGCCTGCTCGCGGGTGTAGAGTCCGTGGGGCGTGAACTCGAACACCTCCTCGTCCGCCATGGTGCGGAAGCTTTCCGTGCCGCCCATGACCCGGAACAGATTGTATGGGTCGATCAGCGCGGAGGAAAACAGGATGCCATCCGTCGCCCAGGGCGCGAACTCGCCGGCGTCGCGGAAGGTCAGCGCCACCGTGGGCGTCAGGTCGAGGATATTCGCCGCGCGCTTGAGCATCACCGCCGCCGCCTGGCGCTCTATGGTGCTGTTCGGGTCGAAGCGTCCGCCGCCCACGCCGTTCACGATGCCGAGCTGCGCCGCCGCGAGGATTTCGCGGTCGCTCGTGTCCGTGAAGGAGTGCTCGAAGCCGCCGTGCTCCTCGATGAACTCGATAAAGTCCATCGCGTAGGTCTGGCGCATGAGCTGCACGACCAGACGGCAGAATTCCGCGCGCGTGATGGGCGCCTGATAATTGCCCTGCAGATCCACCGGTACCAGCTCATGCCCGATCGCGCCGTCGACCTCCGCGTGCGCCCAGTCCGAGGGCTCGTCCGCCGCGAGGGCGGGCGCGCAGAGCGAGAGCGCGAGGGCCAGCGCAAGCAGCAGCGAGGCCAGCTTTTTCATGTGTGATTCCTCCCTTTTCTTTGAAATGGACAGATTCCATTGTCTAGGATAGCACGGGATGCGCGAACGCGCATCGTACCATCGGGCAATTTTTTGCGAAAACGGCTCCGCCGCTGTGCCCTTGACAAGCCCCGTCTGCCGCTCTACAATGGATGCAACCTCTCGCGAGGCCACCGAAAGGGGGCGGAGAGGGCGCTAAAGCAACGGCTCGGCGGTTTGGCTACATACCCCGGAGGGGGGTGATAGCTTGCGCATTACGTTTCACATCGGACAGTTTAGGAAGCGCTGATTAAATCAACGTGTGCGGATTGGCGAGCAGATTTTTCGTCTTGCAAGCCAAAAAGCCGCAGGAATACTAACGTATTTCAAGGATTTTTGGCGCAGTCAAGACGGAAAAGATGCCGTCAAGACGTGCGCGGGGATTTATTCAGCGCTTCCTTTACTGTCACGATTCTCGTAAAACGCAGCAACCGCCACCCCGGCAGGTGACGGTTGCCATTTTGGAAACCTGAAAACACTGGGGCTAAACCGCTGACCGCGGCGTCCCCTCTGTCTTTTATTATAGCGGGTTCGCGGGAATTGTCAAGCGGGGGAGACGCTTTCTGACACCGTTTCTTCCTTTTGCCTTGCCAAAAGGAAGAAACGGTTTCAGACTTCCGTAGAAGGAAAAGCGCCGCCGCGTCTGCCGTCGGTGCCCATCGGACCGGTCGGCGCGGTCCTTCCGACGATTGGACGGTGCGCCGCCTTGCGCTGACGCGCCCGTTCCTCGGGTCGCGGCTGCGTGCGTCTGTTCTTCGCGCGCCTCGGGGGAATGGTGCCGCGCGTCGTTTCACTCCGCGCCTCGTGGGGATGGAGATTGCGCCGCTCCTTCCCGCGTGGGAGGGGGCGGCGCTTGTCGGGGTTGTTGGGGATGCCGGATGAGATATTACCACCCGATGTTGTCAGCGTTATTGGTTCCACCCGTTCCGCCTGTGGCCGTGACGGTCGGGCCGCCGGCGACGGAGTAATTGTTATCTGTTGCAGAATAGGGTTTTCTTGCTCCTGCTGTAACGGTTCCCGATGTAGAGCTTACAATCACCGCATCTCCAATCGTAACGGAAACCGAACTGGGAGCAGTGCCGTCCTGGCCGCCGCCGCCGCCGATGCCCGCGCCGCCGTGCCAACCTGCCGAGGTGATGCTGCCGCCGGTCGCGGTTACGGTGGCGCTTCCTTTAATTTCAACGGTCGCGCTGCCGCTCTGTCCGCCGCCGATGCCCGCGCCGCATTCGCCGCCCTTGGCCAGCTGCACCGTGCCGGCTGTGATCGTGACCTTGCCCTCGCCCTGGTAGCCGCCGCCGATGCCCGCGCCGCTGTTGCCGCCCGTCGCCTCCACGATCGTGCCGCCGCTGATCGTAACGGTGCCCTTGCCCTGGTTGCCGCCGCCGATGCCCGCGGCTTGGCTGCCGCCGATCGCCGTCACGATCGTGTCGCCGCTGATCGTGACATCGCCCGCGCCGCCGTTGCCGCCGCCGATGCCCGCGCCGCCGTTGTTGCTGCCGGTCGCGGTCACGCTGCCGCCGATGATGCAGATATTCGTGGCTGAGCCGCCGCTGCCGCCGCCGATGCCCGCGCTGTTGCCGTTACTCCCAACCGACGCGTTAACAGTGCCGCTTTCAATCGTGATGTTCGCGGTGTTCCGGCCATAGCCGCCACCGATGCCCGCGCCGTTGTTGCCCGTCGCGTTCAGCGTGCCGGTGCCTTTAATCGTCAGCGTGCCGACAGTACCATTGCTGCCGTTCTTTTGCAGCCCGGCGCACTGGTAGCCTGATTTCAACGTGTTTGTCGTTCCGTCCGCCAGCGTGATCGTCACGTAGCCCGTACTCTGTGACTCAATATCCAGCGCGGCGCAGGCGTTTGCATCGGTCAGGCTGCTCGTGTCGATGTTCACGCCCGCAAGGGTGAGGTCGGCGCTGACGCCGCCCGCAACAACAATATGGTGCGTGGTCGCCGTGGCCGGGGCGCTGTTCGCGATCGTCATTGCCGTGGCGCTCTTGATCTTCAGCACGCCGTTTGTCGTGTCGTATTCGTAATCGCTCGCCGTCAGCGTGACGCCCGCGGTCGTGGGCGTGACGGTGAGCGGCGGAAGCTGTGTGAACGTCGCGGCGACCGTCACATTTTCCGTGGGCATGGTGAAGGTATACGCGCCGTTCGCGTCCTTTGTGATTGCCGTCGCGCTGCCGCCCTCCGGCGTGTAGGTCAATGCCGTCAGCTCGTAGCCGCTTGCCGGCGTTACCGTTACGGTGACGGTCGCGCCCTCGCCGACGCTGACGGGGCTTGTCGACGCGCCGTTCACCTTGACCGTGCCGTTCGCGGGACTCGGGGTGAAGGTCACGGTGCGCGCCGCGCTGAACACCGCCGTGACCGTCACATTCTCCGCGGGCATGTTGAAGGTGCGGGTGTTGCCCGTGCCGTTGACCGTGACGTTTCCACTCGTCGCGCCTGTGACCGTCAGCGTCGTCAGCTCGTAGCCGCTTGCCGGCGTGACCGTCAGCGTGATCTCTTCGCCGTAATGGACCGGATCGGTGTTGCTCACACTTGGCGTAACCGTTCCGTTTGTGATGCCGCTCGCGACGGAGACGTAGAAGTCAAGCTGCGTAAACGTCGCGCTGACCGTCACGGCGCTGCCAGGCATGGTAAACGAGGCGGTGGTCTCATTGCCGCCGTAAGTATAACCGACGTTGTTGTTGCCGGTGTCCTTGATCGTCAGCGCGCCCAGCCCATACCCCGTGTCCGGGGCGATGGTCAGCGTGACCCTGCTGCCCGCCGCGGCCTTGTTGCCCGCCTTGTCCGCCGTCACCGTTCCGTTCGTCGGCGCGCCGCCGGTGGGCCCGACGATGTAGATATTCAGCGGCTCGCCCCACTGCGCCGTGACGGTCGTGTCGCCGCTGACGGTGATCTGATCGCCGGGGTCGTACTCCGTGCCGCCGACGCTCCACTTTGTGAAGAGCCAACGCTGGGCGTTCGCTCCGCCGACCTCCGGTCCCGTGAACGCGCACGCGGGCAGGGTGTACGCGCCCGCTTTCATCGTCACGCTCTGCATCGTGCCCGTGCCGCCGTTCGCGTCAAAGCGGACCGTGTACTTCGGCGCGGGGGGCGGGTTATTGTTCCCGCCGCTCTCGCCGCTGTCGACGGTGTAGGACGTGAGGCCCGTGGGTACGCCGATGGTGACGGGCTGCTCCTCGCCGGCGAAGGCGACATAGTCCGTCTCCCGCTTCGCCAGCTCCTCCGCCTGCGCGGCGAGCGCCGCGTCGGCCTCCTTCTGCTCTTTCTCCTCGGCGGCGTCCTCCTCCGCGCGCTTTTCCGCCGCGCTTCCGGCGAGCGCTTCCGCGTCCAGCGCGGGCACGTCCCGCGTCAGCTGCTCCCGCTTGACCGGGTCGGCGGCAAGCTCTTCGCGCGCGACGGCGGGCACGTCCTCGTTCTCGATCGCGTGCTTGTCGAAGTCGATCTCGCGCAGCGCCGGGTCGGCGACCGCGGCGGTCTCCGGCTCGTAGCGCACGCCCTCGCCGCTCGTCAGCTCCGTCGTGCGCGTCCCGCCCGTGACCGGGTTGGTGCAGGTGACGAACGCGTGTCCGTGCAGCAGCATGACCTCGCGCGGGTTGATCCAGCCGAAGGAGCCGCGAATGCCCGTCGTCATGGTCGAGGTGCGGACGGTGAAGCTCTCGTCCGATTTGAGCGGGCTGTCCACGCTGAAAAAGAGGTTGCCCTTGACGAGCGCGACCTCAAGCTGCTTGCCGGTCTTTTTGAGCTCCGCCTTCGAGCTGCCGTCCAGCTTGACCGCCTTGGTGCCGTCCAAACTGATCGAGGCGCCGCTCTTCGCGCCGGTCTCGACCGTGTAGCCGTTGTAGAGGCGCATTTCGTCGCGCACGGACACCGCCTTGCCGGAGGCGTTTTTCACCGTCACCGTGCCGGAGTGCTCCACCAGGCGCAGCGTCGTTCCGACCGCGTCGTTCGCGGCGGAGGCGGGCAGTGCCAGCGTGCCCAGCAGCGCCAGCGCCAGCAGCAGGCTCCCCAGCCGCTTTTTCATCGTTCTCATATCGTTTCCTCCCTCGCGCCCCCGGCGGGGCTTTTCATGCTTTGCCATGATAAGGATAGCGCGTTTTTCCGCGTTTGTCATCGTACCATCGGGCAAACCTTGCAAGACTCAGTCGTCAATCACCAGGCCGCTGACGCGGGCGTTGATCGCCAGCACCGTGCGGTTCTTGTAGCCGGTTTTCTCCAGCATGTGCGTGATGTGCGTCTTGACCGTGCGCTCGCTCATGCAGAGCTTGTCCGCGATCTCGCCGTTGGTCGCGCCGGTCAGCAGCTCGCGCAGGACCTCCAGCTCGCGCTCGGTCAGCTCCGCGCTGGACGCGTTGCCGAGGACGAGGCGCGGCGTGGAGTCGGGATAGACGGACTCGCCCGCCATCGTGCGGTCCATCAGCGCGAGCAGCGGCTCCTCGCCCGTCTCCTTGTACCAGAAGCTCTCCACGCCGATCTCCCGCGCGCGCTTGAGGTAGCTGACCTCCGGCATGCTGGTGACGATGACGATCTTCGTGCGGGGGCTGACGCGCTTGATCTCGCGCGACGCCTCGAAGCCCGCGAGGTTGTTGACGAAGATCAGGTCCATCAGCACGAGGTCCACCTGCGACGAAGCGCAAAACGGCGCGGCGTCGCCCGCCGCCTCCAGCGAGCCCGCCAGCACATATCGCTCCGATGAGGCGATCACGCTTTCAAACAGCGAGCGCGCCATGCGCTGGTCATCCACGATCAATACCCGATACGGCATCCTCCGCTCCCTCCTTCGGCAATGTAACCGTCACAGCGAACTCGCCCGCGCGCTCCACGCGCATCGTCCCGCCCGCGCGCTCGACCTTCTCGCGCAGGTTTTTGAGTCCGCCCGTCTCCTTGATTTCTCCCTCCGGCACGGTCCCGTTGTTCGCCACGCGCAGGGAGAGGGCGTCCGCCGTCTCCCCCGCCGTCACGAACAGGGCGTCCGCGCCGCCGTGGCGTGCGGCGTTGCTCAGGCAGGTGATCAGCGCGTCGGAGAACAGCTCCTCCGCCCTTCCGCCGCGCGGCGGCGTCCCATCCGTATGCACGGTCACGCCCAGCTCGAGCGCCGTCTGGTTCACATAGGCGTACAGGTCGCGCCAGTGCTCGGGGCCCTCGCTGCGGGCAAAGCGGATCGCCTCGCCCCAGATGCGCAGCAGCGTCTCGCGGTCGCCCGCGCCGGGGTTTTGATAATACTGCTTCGCGTACAGCAGCGCGCGGCTCAGATCGTCGTGGACGCTCACCTTCGCGGCGAGCACCTCCTTCTCGACGGTCATGCGCTCGATCTCGCGGCCCAGCTCGCGCAGACGGCGGTTGAAGTCGCCGACGCGCTCGCGCTTCTCCGTCAGCTCGGCGTTGGCGGCGTATTCGTCCGTCAGGTCGATCGCCACCAGCTCGTACAGCGTGCCGCCGTCCAGCTCCACGCTCTCGCGCAGGACGCTCCACACGCGCCCGTCCGCGAGCCGAACGACGGGGTGCTCGCCCGTTTGCAGGAACTCCGCGCCGCCCTCGCCCCGCTCCAGCGCGTTCCAAAGACTCTCGCCGTTTCGCGGCGCTTCGCCCGTGACGGCGTAGCACAGCTCCTCCATGCGCCGGTTCAGAAGCTTCACCAGCCCGCCGGGCCAGTAGCAGCACACGCCGAACGGCAGGCCGTCCACGCACTCCTTGACGGCGGCGGCCTCGATGTGCCCCTCGCTGTAGCGCCGGCTTTGGTCGGCGAGCAGGAGCGAGGCGAGCAGCAGCGTCCCGACCGTAAGGGCGGCGAGCGCCGTGCCGGGCCGGCGGGTCCCGCTCAGCAGCAGCTGCAGCAGCGCGAAGGCGGCGAGGCTCCCGAGCGCCGCCCAGACCATCAGCGGCAGGCTTTGCCTGCGGCGCGCGACGCGCAGCAGGCTGTACTGGAACAGCAGCACGATCAGAAAGTCCAGCAGACACAGAAATCCGTATGCGGTCATTCCGCGCCGCCCCCCTTTCCGAAGGCGAGGCGCGCGAAGCCCTCGCCCTCCTCGCGCCGCAGCTCCAGCTCCGCGCCGAGCTTTTGCCGCTGCCGCGCGAGCCAGTCGGCGTGCGGCAGGGCGGAGGGGGTTTCCATGACGAGCCGGAGCCGCAGCGCGCCGTCCGTTTCGATGTGGACGAACACCGCGCCGAGGTCCGGCAGCGCCGCCTCCAGCGCCGCCTCGAAGAAGTCGTACGCCATCATGACCCGCTCGGTCGGGAACGCCGCCGCGCCGGCGCAGTCGAGCGCCGTTTCAACGCCGCCCGCGCCGAGGTATTCCAGCGTTTCCCGGATCGCCAGCACCAGCTCGTCGGAGGAAAGCTCCGCCCTTCCGTGCGCGACGAGCGAGAGGTTGATGCGCCGCTTGGCGTAGTCGCACAGGACCATCGCGCGCAGAATGCCCCGCCGGTACGCGTTCCCGTCCGCCGTTTCGCCGCGCAGCAGCCGCTCCGCCTCGGAGAGCTGCGGCTGCACGACGGGGATCACGCTGTCGTAGATGAGGTTTTGCGTCTCGTAGGCGGCGCGCGCCGCGCGGATGCGGTTTTCCTCGGCGAGCAGGTCGTTCTCCTGCTCCAGATACTCCACCGCCTCCGCGATCTGCCGGTTCGTCTCGTTGATCTGCGAGCGGTCCGCGAGCCAGCAGGAGACGCCGCCGCCGATCTTCCGCGCGTACAGCGTGCGGTCGGCGTCGACGGCGGCCGGCGCGCGCAGTGCCGCGGCAATCTGTTCGCGCGTCGGGAGAAACGCGCCGTCGGTGTGATAGACGATGCTTCCGCCGTCGTCCGCCACGACCGCGTCCCAGCGGGATTTTTGGAAGATTTCCTCGTAGTCGTTGTTGGCGGGGATCAGCCCGATCTGGATGAAGCACTCCACGGTCCCCACGATCAGCGCCGACCAGACCTCCTGAAAATTGTACAGGCTCAGGCGTCCCCAGTGGGGCGAGCCGCCGGTGACGAGGAAAAGCCCGATCAGCGCGGCGGACAGCGCCGTCCAGGCGACGGGCACATACCAATATTTCCGCACCCCGAGCACGGCCGTCTGACGCAGCAGCGCGGAAAACGCCCACAGCAGCAGCGCGGCGGTCCATGCCGCCATCGTGAAATACAGCCAGCCGTGCGTGTAGACATAGCTTCCGTTCTCATACCCCGTGATGCGGAACGCCGCGCCGTGCAGGCCGTTCGTGAGAAAGCCCAGGATCATCGCCCCGCAGGGGACCCAAAGCCACTTGACGCGGCGCAGCGGCGCGTCCTGCCAGCGTTTGCCGACGCACTTCGCCGCGCACAGGATGCACAGCGGCGAGACGCAGTAGGGGATGTAGTAGGCGTACCAGAGCAGGCGGTTCGCGCGCGGCGACCAGGTGAAAAAGTCCCAGCGGCAGGCGCGCAGGATGAACAGCAGCGCGCACGCGCCGGCGGCGGCGATCAGATAGCGCCGGATGTGCCACTGGATCACGCGCTTGCGCACCGTCAGGATCCACGCGGTCAGGATGCCGCAGTAGGTGAGCGTCGCCGTGTAGTGCAGCGGAAGGACCTCCGGCGCCAGAAGGTTGACGGTCGCGGCAAAAAGGACGGCGCAGGCAAACCAAAGGATGTGCCGTCTCGTCCGTTTGCTGATGCTGGGCATCCCGGCGCCTCCTTTCCGTCCTTTTCATGCCGCAAACGCAGCCGCCCCGTCGCGGAGCGGCCGCGTTTGCGCAAATATCCTGTTTTGCTTACGGCTTCGCGGTGCCGCAGCCGGGGCAGAACGCGCCGTCGTTGACCTTGCCG
>CAMVAV010000031.1 GCA_947165595.1 uncultured Clostridia bacterium
CCGAGCTTCCGCTTCGCCGTGGACCGTGACACATGGGGAAAGCTCCCGTATATCGTCAAGCTCGGCAACCTCGCGGTACATACGGAGCGCGCCGTCACATCCGGCGACGCGCTGGCGGCGCTGCGCGCGCTGTATGAGTTCATCCAATGGCTCGACTATTGCTACGGCTCCGACTACGAAGACCGCGCCTTCGACGAGAGCCTGATCCCGACGGAGAAGGTCGTCGTCGACACGAAGAAGATCAAGGAGCAGGAAAGCCTGCTGGAACAGAAGAACGCCGAGATCGACGCGCTTCGCAAGGCGGTCGAGGAGATGTCCTCCAAATTCACCGCCGAGAAGGAGCAGCATCGGGAGGAGCGCACGTTCCACGCGGAGGACATCTCCGAATACGAGACGCGCAAGCGCTACATCGACCTCGACATGAAGCTGATGGGCTGGAAGTTCGACGGCGTGGACGCGGACGTGCAGATTGAGTACCCTGTGGAAAACATGGCGGGCGTGATCGGTCAGCAGGGCTTCGCGGACTATGTGCTCTTCGGCAGGGACGGCCTGCCCCTCGCCGTCGTGGAGGCGAAGCGCACAAGCAAAGACCCGAACAGTGGGCGCAAACAGGCGGTGCTATACGCCGACTGTCTGGAACGCAAATTCGGACGCCGCCCAATGATGTTCACGACCAACGGCTTCGATACCTACTTCTGGGACGATCAGACCGCGCCGCAGCGCAAGATCAGCGGCATTTTCAGCCGCGGCGACCTCGAAAAGCTGATGAACCGCCGTACAGAGCGAAAGCCGCTGTCCGACATTCCCATCGACGACAAGATCACCGACCGCTATTACCAGAAAGAGGCGATTCGCGCCGTCTGCGATCAGCTCACGCTGGGCTTCCGCAAGCACCTGCTCGTTATGGCGACCGGCACGGGCAAGACGCGCACGGCGTCCAGCCTGACCGACGTTTTGAGCCGCGGCGGGTATGTGACGAATATCCTGTTCCTTGCCGACCGCACGGCGCTCGTGAAGCAGGCGAAGGACGACTTCAAGAATTATCTGCCGGATATGTCGCTGTGCAACCTCTGCTCGAACAAGGATGACCGCAACGCACGCATCGTGTTCTCCACCTATCCGACGATTTTGAACGCCATCGACACGGCAAAGTCGAAGGACGGCGAGGTGTTGTTCACGCCCGCGCACTTTGACCTCATCATCATCGACGAGAGCCACCGCAGTATCTTCAAAAAGTACCGCGCCATCTTCGAGTATTTTGACGCGATCCTCGTCGGTCTGACCGCCACGCCGAAGCTGGACGTGGATCGCAACACCTACGATTTCTTTGAGATGGAGCACAGTGTCCCCACCTATGCCTACGACTACGAGACGGCGGTGGAGCAGGATCATGTGCTGGTGCCGTACTACAACTATGAGGTAACGACAAAATTCCTCGACGAAGGGATCACCTACGACGATCTCTCCGACGAGGACAAGCAGCGGTATGAGGATGATTTCGTGGAGGACGATTATCTGCCGGACTTCATCCCCTCCGAAGATCTGAACAAGTTTGTGTTCAATGAGCTGACCGTCGACACCGTGTTGCAAGACCTTATGGAGCGCGGCATCAAAGTCGCGGGCGGCGACCGCATCGGCAAGACCATCATCTTTGCGCAGAACAAGCGCCACGCCGAGTTCATTCTGGAACGCTTCAACAAGCTCTATCCGTGGCTCAAGGGCTCGTTCGCCCAGCGCGTCGTCTGTGACGACAGCTACGCGCAGACGATCATCGACGACTTTAAGATTGCGGAGAAAGAGCCGCACATTGCGGTGTCCGTGGACATGATGGACACCGGCATCGATGTGCCGGAATGCGTCAACCTCGTTTTCTTCAAGAAAGTGCGCTCCAAGACGAAGTTCTGGCAGATGATCGGACGCGGCACACGGCTTTGCAAGGATCTTTCGTGCATTGACCAAATCGACGGCGAATACACTGACAAGCGCCGTTTCCTGATTTTCGATTACTGCAGGAACTTTGAGTTCTTCCGTGAGCACAAGGAAGGCTACGAGACGCGCGAGACGCAGACGCTCTCCGAAAGCATCTATAGCAAGCAGGTCAGGCTGATTGCGCTTTTACAGGAGAGCCCGTATGCGGGCGAGGACTTCCAGATGTGGCGCTCCGCGCTGGTTGACGTCTGCCATGGGCGGGCGGCGGCGCTTTCCACCGATCTGGTGGAGGTTCGACTGCGCCTGCAATATGTGGAGAAATATCGGGAGAAGTCCGCGTTTACGCATCTCAGCGAGGGCGACAAGAGCGAGCTGATACAGCAGATCGCGCCCATCGTCCGCTCCGACGATAACGACGAGTGCGCCAAGCGGTTCGACAACTTCATGTACGGTCTCATGCTTTCCAGTATGGAAAAAACGCCGTCCTTCCGCCACGCGCAGAAGCAGCTTTGCAAGACCGCCTCGGCGTTGGAGCGCAAGGTCAGCATCCCGCAGGTCAAGGCGAAGCTGGACATCATCCGTGAAATCAACACGGACGACTTCTGGACGGCGGACGACGTCCTGCTCTTTGAAAAAGTGCGTCAGGAGCTGCGCGAACTCATCAAGTTTTTGGATAAGCCGGACAGGGAGCCCATCGTTACGCAGCTCACCGATCCCGTCACCGAAACGCAGGAAGGCGTGCCGATCGACGCGCCCTACGACTTCGAGGACTACCGCGACAAGGTAAACCGCTACGTCAACGAGCATGGGACAAGCACGGCTATCTACAAGCTGACGCACAACATCCCGCTTTCTTCCGGCGACTACGACGAGCTGGAGCGCGTGCTGACGAGCGAGCTCGGCAGCCGCGAGGACTATCTGCGCGAGTATGGAGACACGCCGTTTGGCCTGCTGGTGCGCAAGATTGCCAAGCTCGACCACGACGCCGCAATGCAGGCGTTCTCCGCGTTCATCAACGACGCGTCGCTCAATCAGCGGCAGATCGAGTTTGTGTTGAAGGTCATCCATCATGTCGAGCAGAACGGATATATGGAGAGCACATCAGAGCTTGTCAAGCCGCCGTTCGACCGCCCGGTGAGCTTCACCAGACTGTTCGACGCGGGCAAGCGCGCGTCGCTGCTCGCCGCCATCGACAAGGTGCGCGACAACGCCGTGGTAATCGCGTAAGAAAAAAGGAGGTCCCCCATGCCCTACATTGCCATCAAAGGCTTTCCCAAGGACGACGAGACCCTGCGCAAGGTTGCCGAGCGCATCAACGCGGCGCTGCTGGAGCTGTGGGGCTGCCAGCAGGAGCACATCAACATCTCCTACGAGGCCGTGCCGCCCGAGGAGTGGGACGAACGCATCGAGCACGGCGAGATCGTACAGAACATGGACAAGATGCTGATCCTCGGCGGCAAGTGGACAAGCAGAGAGAAAAAGCTCACGATCCTGCATCTGGACGACTGCCCCTACTGCCACAAGGCGCGCCGCGCATTGGACGAGCTGTGCGAGGAGAACCCCGCCTATCGCGACGTCGCAGTCGAGTGGATCGAGGAGGAGCGCGAGTGCGAAGCGGCGGGCCGCTACGCCGACTATTACTACGTCCCGACGATCTACTCGGGCGCTGATAAGCTCTACGAGGCGCACCCCAGCGACGGCTACGACAAGATCAAGGCAGAGGTCAAAAAGGCGCTGGACGCGGTGATCTGATCCTCAAAGCAGCATGGCGGAGCTGTTCGATTGCTCCTCCGATAATATCTCTCTGCACTTGAAAAACATATATATGCAGAGGAAGAATTGGAACGCGAGGCAACTGCCGAGAAATTCTCGGTAGTTCGGCGGGGGGCGCGTCAGGTAAGCAGAACGGCTGAATTCTACAATCTCGACGCGATCATCGCGGTCGGCTTATAAGGGCAAATGATCCTCTCGCAATATTGCAGGGAGAAGAATCCACCCATCTGTAGACAAAGATACCCCGGCGGGGCTGGCAAACAAAAATTGCCAGCCCCGCCGACTCATTTCTTCCCGTACTTCTCCCGCAGGCTGCGGTGCTCGCCCTGCGCCTCTCGCGTCTGCTCCGCGGCGGGTGTGATCTCCCACGACGGGTTCTCTGCGGTCAGGTCGAGCGTCATCATCCCGTGATACTCCATCCACGGGTCAAAGTCGATGCTGCGCTCCACGCGCCCGCGCCACTCGCTCTTGCCCTGTGCCTCTGTCGCAGTTGGTTCCGCCTCTCCGTCATACCCGATGCGCCGCAGAAACTCCGCCGCGTCGATCTCCCGCTCCAGATACGTTTCCCGCGCGGCGCTCGCCGACGCGCACCACGCCTCGTACTCGTCCATATACGCGCGCTCGGCTATGGCGTCCACGCCGGAGTGCTGATCCATGTAAGCGTTATACTCCGCCGCGCGCCTGTGCCGCAACGTGTCGTAGATACGAAGCGCCGCGTCCCGGTCCAGCGCCGCCAGATATTTAAGACCCGCCCCGGCATCCTTGCAGCGCTTCCCGTCAAACACCCGGTCACAGTAGATCGTCGGGCGGCTCGTCTTCGGGATGAAATAACCGAAGCAGCACTCACAGCGCACGATCCGCTGCCTGCCCTGCGAGAAGTACAGCGTCAGCAGAAGCCGATACAGGTCGTCCGGCTCCTCTGCGCGGTACTCCATGTGCGTTGCGCCGAGCGGGACGTCGTCCTCTCCCGCGATCCGCCGCGCGGGATAGTAACCGTTCAGAGCGGAGGGATAAGTGGACGTCAGCAGCTGGTACCGCTCGCGCTGCGTCGCGCGCTCCATCCCGTCAAACGCAACCTCGAACAGATTCCGCAGGCGTACCTGCGCGAGCGCGGGCGCCTCCAAAATATGGAGCAGCCGCGCGCCCGCGTCCATGAGGTCGGCATCCTCGGACGCGAGTGCCGCGTCCAGCATGGAACGCTCCTGCTCCAGCCGCTGCGTCACATAAAAATATCCGGGCGGGTCTGTCTCCCGCAGCAGCTCCAATGTCTCGCGTACCTCCTCCGAGAGGCGCGCGAGCTCTTCCTTTTTCCCTGCGCGGTCCGTCCCGTCGAGCGGATACGTTTCCCACAGACGCATCACCTCGTCGCGGAGCCGCGTGTAGTCGATCTCCACCTCTCGCAGCAGCGCTTCCGCTGGCGTGCATACCGAGAGCTGTACCCGCCAACCATCCGCGCCGCGCGCTGACAAAACGATCTGCTCGTCGCCGTCGGCTGTCTCCACGAAGAAAGCGGGAGCGATCTGCTCGGGCGTGTCGCTACCGGCAACGCGCTCGAACACCACGCCAAGGGTATCCGCCCATTCATCCCTCTGCATTTCCACGCCCTCCTTCGAAGCAAACTTTTGAAAAACCGGTCCGAGCTCTTCGGTTTTTCCTTCCGCCCTTGACAGTGTACCATAGGCTATGGGCAAAGGGAATAGCCAATGCTCAACAACTCCAATAAGAAAGGACTGGTCAAATGTTAGTGAACGAAGCGCTCAACCCGCACGGCAACTACGCGATGATTCCCAACGCGCTCTACAGCCTCGGGCTGAAGGCGGGCGCCATCGCCGCCTACGGTTTCCTCTCGAGCTGCGAGTGCCGCAGGCGCGGCGACAGGGACCGCTACACCTGCCACCCGAGCCAGGCGACCATCGCGCTCGCCATCGGGTGCAGCCGCAAGACCGCTGGGAAGTATGTGCGCGAGCTCGTCGAGGCGGGGCTCATCTCCACCGAGGGGACAAAGGTCACGACCGCGGACGGGCTGCGCTGGAACGGCAACCTCAAGTACACGCTGCTCGATCCCCGGCGCGCGGTGGAGCTCTATCACGAGCGGCAGCTCGCGGGCTATGACGCACACCTCGCGTCGGGTGTCCGGAAGAAGCGCAAGGCGATGAAGAATGCGGAGAAGAAGCGCGAGCGCAGGCAGATCCCGCATGCGGAGTACGTCGCGGCGCGCATGGCGCACGAACCGGAGGAACTGCCGTGAGCCTTTTTACGGGGGACGAAGGGGGAGGCAGGATAAAGGCGCGGCGTCTTAACCGCCGTCGCGCCACTCTACTTCTGCCCGCAGTGCGGGCAGTTTCAAGGCGGTCGGAAGTGGCGCCTTGTTGCGGGAGTACGGAGAAAACTGTCACCTTGTTCCGCGCAAGGCGCGGAATACAGGCATTTGCAGGGCGTCTTAACGCCCGGAAAGGAGAAAAATGAGCCAAAATGAGAAAGACCGGCTCACGTTGCGCGTGGAGCCGGAGGTCGCAGAAGAGATCGAACGCCACCTCAAAAACGGCGCGGCAAGAAGTATGAACCAGTTCCTCAACGAAGCGATCCGTCACTACCTGGACTACCTCGATCTCGAACGTGCCGGCGCTCTGCTCCCGCGCGAGATCCAGTCGGTGCTGGACGGACGGCTGGGTCTGCTCGAACGCAATATGTCCCGCGCGCTGTTCAAGCTCTCGACCGAGGTGGATATGACGAACGCGCTCATCGCGGACCTGCGTCAGCTCCCGGAGGACGAGCTCGACGATCTGCGCGCGGGCAGCGTGAAAAACGTGCGCGCTCTCAACGGCGTCACCTCGCTCGACAAGTATATGCGTGACCGTGAGTATCGGGAAGCGGGTGCGGATGAATGGCTCGGCTGATCGTCAAGAGCCCGTATATCAAGTGCGGCGGTAGCGGCGGCGGAGCCGGTGGATATGCAAGCTACATCGGTACGCGCGAGCGCGTGGAGCTGCTTCCCGACGACCGTCCCCCGACGCGCAGGCAGGAACAGCTCGTCCGCGATCTGGAACGGGACCTCCCCGACACGACGGCGTATCCAGAGCACGTCGCTTACGCGGAGCAGCCGACCAAGGCACGCGCCTCCGAATACATCACCGCCGCGCTCGATACGCATTGGGACGACGCGCAGCGCTTGGAGGTCTACGCCAAGTACATCGCCACGCGTCCGCGCGCGGAGCGTCTGGGCTCGCACGGTCTCTTCGGCGACGAGGACTATGTCGATCTGAACGCGACGATGGACGAGCTCGAACACTACACGGGCAACGTCTGGACGCATATCCTCTCGCTCAAGCGCGAGGACGCCGCGCGCCTGGGTTACGACAACGCGCTCGCGTGGCGAGACCTGCTCCGCGCGCACCGAAACGACGTCGCCGCGGCGATGCACATCCCGCCGCAGGACTTTCGCTGGTGCGCCGCGTTCCACAACGAGGGGGATCATCCCCACGTCCACATGATGGCGTGGTCGGTCAAGCCGGGGCAGGCGTACCTCTCGAAGCAGGGCATCGAGCAAATCAAGTCGACGTTGACGAATCAGATCTTCCTGCATGAGATGACGCAGCTCTACGAGCAGAAATCCTCCACGCGCAACGAGCTGGTACGGGAGGCACGTCATGCTCTGCTGGAACTGTCGCGGGAGCTGAAGAACAAGATCGCGGACGCGCCGGAAATCGAAACGAAGATGCAGGAGCTGGCGCAGACGATGGAAACGGTCAGCGGCAAGCACAAGTACGGGTATCTCAAAAAGCCGGTCAAGCGTCAGGTGGACACCATCGTCGACGCGCTGGAGGACTTCCCCACGGTGCGCGCGTACTATGACCGCTGGCTCGAATTGCAGGAGCGGGTCGACAGCTACTATAAGGATGAAAAGCGGGCGCGTCTCAAGCTCTCGGAGCAGAAAGAGTTCCGTGCGATCAAGAACGCGGTCATCGCCGCGGCGGATCAGATCAACGCGGGCGTGCTGACGTTCGAGGACAGAGAACTGGACGAGCGCGACGAGCCGGAGGAATTTCCGTATGCGTCCTACGATTATCACCGCCTGCGCGACGCCATCCTCGACCGGGAGGTTCCGCACGAGGAACGCCTCGAATGTGTCGAGGGGCTTAAGGAGCTGGCGGAGGACGGCGACCGGCACGCGCAATACTTCCTCGGCAAGCTCTACTGCGACGGCGGGCTACTGATTCCAGACGACGAGCAGGCGGAGCATTGGTTCTGGCGTTCCGCGGAGAACGGATTCGACTGCGCGGAGTACGCGCTCGGCAAGCTGTTGGAATCGGAAAACCGTATGGAAGAAGCTGCTGTGCAGTACGGCTACGCGGCGCTGCAAAAGAACGAGTACGCGGAGTACCGTCTCGCCAAGCTATACCTCACAGGCAGCGGTGTGCCGAAGGACGTCGACCGCGCGGTGGAGTTGCTGGATGCCTCGGCAAAGCGGGGGAATCAATACGCGCAGTACACGCTCGGCAAGGTCTACCTGCAAGGATACGAGGTCGGGCAGAACATGGAGCTGGCGGAATACTGGCTGTCCAAGGCAGCAGACCAAGGGAACGCCTACGCGCAGTTTTTCCTCGATCACATGAACGAACAACGCAAGCCCACGGTCATGCTCTCGGTGTCACGGCTGCTATATCATCTTGGCAACATCTTCCGTGATAACGAGCCTTCGGAGGCTGCCCCCGGCACGATCCAGATCGACCACAAGCGGCGGCAGGAGATGTTGGAAAAGCGCATCGCCATGGGCCACAAGCCGGACGACCATGAGGATCAGCAATACAGCGGCATGAGCATGGCGACGCCGTGGTAGCAAATATATCAGGAGGAAGTTTGGAATGAAAGAGGCAAAGTTCAAAAATTACGACGATCTCCCGCTGATGCTGTCCGTCCCCGATCTGACGGAGGCGCTCGGCATCAGCAGGGCGGGCGCATACGAGCTCGTCAAAAGCGAGGGGTTCCCGACGCTGCATATCGGGAACAGGATACTGATTCCCAAAGAAGGGCTTATCGCGTGGATCAAAGACAATACCGGCAGGGCAAATTAATTCTCCGTTTGGTCAACGAGATTCTTCTCGACTTTCATGGGCTGCATGGGTATTGTTTGCTTTGCAAAATACGAAAAAGGAGGGCAATCCCATGAAGAAAACCAGCAGAAAAGAGATCGCGCTTGTCGCAAGCGGCATCATCCTCGGCGCGTCCATCGCGGCCCCGGCAGCGGGCGCGGCGCTCATCGCGCAGCAGTCCAGTCAGAAGATTGTCGTCGACGGCAAGCCGGTGCAGATCGAAGCGTACTCCATCAACGGCAGCAACTACTGCAAGCTGCGCGACGTCGGCAAGGCGGTTGGATTTAACGTCAGCTACGATCCGATGACGAACACGGTGCAAATCAGCACCAACGAGCCATACGCAGAGGACGCTCCAACGCTGACCTCGAACAGCAGAATCGTTTCACTGCCGACCGACGGCTCGCAATACGTCCCGCAGGTCGGCGACCTCATTCCTTGCGACGACGGCACAACCTACGAGGTCAAAAACGTCGCGCGCTGGGACACGAACGTCTTTCAGGACGGCCCGCTGCCGCCGCTCCCGACGCCGACGTGCGACTGGAGCACATTCCCAACGCTGGAGCTGCCCGAACCCATCGTCAAGCACTACTGCGACGAGCACGGCGACGACCTCTTCGTAAGGAACGTGTACGAGGTGCGGCGCATGGTCTATACGCTCTACAACGCGCTCGGCGACGAGCCGGACGCGTGGCGTGACGGCAAGCCGCTGTGCAAGATCTACACGGAGATACCGCTCAAATACGAACCCTACACCGGCGTGTTCTGGCCGTGGAGGTCATCGGAAATCACGGACGTCGTTCACGCGTGCCCGAACATGCGGTACTACGTCGACGCCTACGACGTGTATCACAATCATGTCTACCAGTACACTCGCTACTGCTTCATGTCGATCTGAGGTGACGCGCATGGAAAGTATGATATCGGAGCTGTTCCACGGCGGGCTCCATCCAAACGAGAAATCGTACCGGCACAACGCTCACATGGAACTGCTGCTGGAATCCTTCGCGCAGAATGAAACATGGCTCACGGAGCACCTCGACGGCAAGGCGAAGGAGCATCTGCTGGAGCTGGTCAACATCCACGACGAGCTGGACGGCGCGGTGAGCTTCGGCAGCTTCCGCGAGGGGTTCATCATCGGAGCAAGCCTCGTCATGGAGGCGATCTGCGGACAGGCGGAGGTCAGCGAAAACGAGTGATCCCCTTCACCGGACAGGGCGGCATCGCCGCCCCGCTCCGTTTCTGCCCTGTCGCGCCGTTGTTGCCGTTTTTTGGACTCGGTTGCCTCGCAGCGGAACGGACACGGCAAAACGCCTTGGACACGGCGTTGGCGCGACGTTCGGGTGCAAAAAGCACCATGTGCCAAATTCGGCACATGGTCAGAGCAGGAGCGAAATCTTGGGCGTGGAAAAACATCCCAACTGTAGACAAAGATATAGCGCATTTTGAGACAGTGCCAAATTTGGCACCGTCTCAACTGACCGACCCTGTGCCAAATTTGGCGCAGGGTCAGAAAGCAATCCCAGAAGGTGCAGAATTCTGCACCTTCTCAACGAGCAAATTGATAACATTCTGATAACAAACCACACCGGGGATAGCTATTCATTCTTTTCTGCGGTATGGTGTGGTGCTACCAAAGGAGGTTGATATCACATGGCAAAACGCAGAGCAAGCGGCGAGGGCAGCATCCGCAAGCGCAAGGACGGGCGCTGGGAGGGGCGCTACACGGCGGGACACAATCCCAAGACCGGCAAGGCGATCGTCAAGAACGTCCTCGGCAAAACCCAGGCGGAGGTGAGGGACAAGCTGCGGCAGGCCATCGCCGACGCGGAAAAGCTGGACTTCGCCCGCGCCGACGGCCTGACCCTCGCGGCGTGGATCAGGAAATGGTACGAGGTCTACGCCGAACCCCGGCTGCGGGATACGACAAAAGACTACTACCACGTCTACATCGACAAGCACATCATCCCGGAGATCGGCGACATCAAGCTCAAGGATCTCATGACCATCGACATTCAGGAGTTTTACAACGATCTGCTCAAGAACGGACGCTGTCAGCGATTTGCGCATATCCCGCTCAAGGACAAGGGCTTGAGCACCCGCGTGGTCCACGGCATCCACACTCTGCTCAATAACTGCCTTGAACAGGCGGTGGCGGAGCGCCTCATCCTCTTCAATCCCGCCAAGGGCTGCAAGCTCCCCAAGATGGAGAAGAAAGAGATGAAGGTGCTGCCGGAGGAGATGATCGGGCCGTACCTCGCAGAAGCTGAGCGGCGCGGCCTGCTCGCCGCCTTCTTCCTTGAGTTCGTGACAGGTCTGCGGCGCGGCGAGCTGCTGGCGCTCCTCTGGACCGACCTCAATATCAAGGAAAAGACGATCTCCGTCACCAAGCAGGTCTACCGCATCAACGGCGAGCTGGTGGTCAACAAGCCCAAAACGCACAATTCCGTGCGGACGCTGGCGATCCCGCAGAAGGCGGTCAGCCTGCTCATCGAGGAGCACATGAAGCACCCCGGCAGCCCGTATATGTTCCCCTCGCCCAAGACCGGCGGGATGTTCGATCCCGACTCGTTTCGGCATACGCATGATAAAATTCTCAAAGCAATCGGCGCGGAGCACATCCGCTTCCACGATCTCAGGCACACATTCGCCACCCTGTCGCTCAAGAACGGCGTGGACGTGACGACGCTCTCCGCCGCCCTCGGACACTTCAGCGCGGGGTTCACGCTGAGCGCCTACACCCACGCGACGAAAGAGATGAAGCGCGACGCCGCCGACACCATCGGCGCGGTCATCGGCAAAGCGATGTAAGCCGCAAGAAAACAGCGGCACGGGGCAGGACAATCCTGCCCCGTGCCGCTTTGTGCTGCCCGCTCCTGCCGCGTTCTGGGTCTGGTTCTGGGTCAGCCAAAATGCGAAAAAGAAATTGCATAGAAATAATTGAAAAAGTTCCGATTTTCTACCGAAAACCGGAACTTTCTGGTGGAGACTGCTGGACTCGAACCAGTGACCTCCTGCGTGTGAAGCAGGCGCTCTAACCAGCTGAGCTAAGCCTCCAGATTGTCGGCAGTCCGTCAGGGCTGCCGAATGGTGACCCGTACGGGACTCGAACCCATGTTACAGCCGTGAAAGGGCCGTGTCTTAACCACTTGACCAACGGGCCGCATCGTCGGAACGATCCTTGCCTGCCGCAGACGGAAATTCTTGAAACCGCGGGACGCCCTCCCGGGCGTCCCGCAGCCATGGTAGCGGCACCTGGATTCGAACCGGGGACACTGCGGGTATGAACCGCATGCTCTAGCCAACTGAGCTATGCCGCCAAATGTGTCTGCCGCGCAGGACAGCGTTTAGTATACCAAAGTTGCCCACAACTTGTCAATATATTTTTTGATTTTTCCCGCAAAAAAAACGGCATCCGGTTTTCGTGCCCAATGTCAGGAAGATAAAGATAGCGAAACCCTCCCGCCGCGAAAAGGTGAGCCGCTGCGGGGGGAGCGTTTTTTGATTCCGGCTCAAGGCCTGCCGGCGTCCTTTTCGCAGAGGTCGTGCATGATCCGCAGAATGCGCTCGGCGGAGAAGCGGTTCGGCGCGACAAGCTCCAGCCCGTATCCCCCGCCGCCGCTTCCGAGACCGGAGGAGCCGGAGGAAACGGACGCGCCGGAGGACGCCTCCGCCGCGGGAACCGGGGCGAGGGTGAGTTCGATCCAAAGATCGCGAAGCGCGTCGCCGGGGGAATGGTTGTTCATGGTGTTCACGCCGTCGGCCCTCCTTCGGCTCTGATACGGCTCAGGAGCGCTGCACGCTCTCCCAATACGGTCTTGTCTGCGGGTTTTCGGCGAGCGCGCCCGCCCACGCGGGAAAATCCGCCGCGAGTCGGAACGCGCAGCTCAGGCAGTATGCCACGCGCTGCCCGGGCGCGGCGGCGAACCGGCGCTTGACGCCCCAAAGGTGCGTGACGAAGCTCTGCTCCTCCGCCGGATCGCGCAGCAGCGTGCGCAGGGAAACGCCCCGCGCCGCCGCGCACATGGGCAGGATGCGCTGCTCGGCGAAGCACATGGCGACGGTCGGGTCCGCCCCGCCGCGCAGCGCGCACATGAAGCGAAACGCCTCGTCCGTGTAGTACGCCTTGAAACCGTCGTCCGGCAGATAGAGAAAGGCGGTATTCGCCGCGGGGAGGGAAAAATCCCATTCCGGCGGGAACGCGTAACCGGGATCGAGCGAAAAAACCGACGGCTCGGGATACACGTCGGGAGACAGGTCCTCCCGGTGTGCGGCGACGACGCCGTCCGTCAAAAGCGCGCCGACGTTCGACCAGAGGATCAGGTCGGCGTCCAACAGCACGCAGGGAGCGCTTGTCCGACGCAGGGCCTCCAGCTTGCCCGCCGCCCAGAACAGCCGTGGATCGAGCGAGGCGTCCATGCCGTCCAGCTCTGTGCAAGGCGGCTCGCTCCAGAGCCCGGCAAGCCCGGCGCGCTCAAAAAACGCTGCGCCGGCGCTGTCCGTGACGAGACGGATCGGCCCGTTCAGCCGCCGCCATGTAAGCGCCGAGAGCATCAGTGTCAGCAGCTCATAATCGGGAAGAACGATCTCGCCGCCGTTTCTTGCGCGGTTCGGCAGAGACCAAAAAGCGTGCACGGCGTCCATCAGCGTACCCGCAAACCGCGTTTACGCCTCGGCTTCGACATAGGTATATTTCTTCAGACCGGAGATAAGCTCCTTCCGCTCCGTGTAGGAGAGGTTCCGGTTGTCGCTGTTTAAAATCGCGCGGTCGTAAGCCGCCACGACCTCCGCCGTGTCGAGCCCCAGCACGTTGTAGGCGGTGATCATGCTGTCCTTGGAATTGCGCAGGATGCTGATGACGATCCCGTCGACCGGCATTTTTCCGGACACGCCAGTTTCCTCCAGCATATGCGTATTGATGTTCCGCTCCGCATAGTCGAGCCGGCCGCGAATCTCCTTGAGCAGGTTCATGACCTCCATCTTGAGCATATCAATCACTCCGATCTTTCGCTATGAACGCCTTTGACAAATCGCGGGCCGAGGCCGGCGGCCGCGGATGCCAACGATCTTAATAATCTATTATAGCCACGGTGACGCAGCTTTTTCAATGCACATTTATTTACAAGGTTTTCTTTTATTTTTGGCGTATTGCCCAATTTTCCAAAGTGCCTTTTATGCTTGATGTACGAAAGGAGAGTGAAAAAGCGAAAACTGGGCATTGCCAAGCGGGTGTGACACGGCTATAATGGGTGCAAATCCTTTCGGACAGGGGGCGCTCCCATGAAACGAAAGCTCACCGCGGCGGAAACGCTTTCGGTCACCAGTATGCTTTTCGGACTGTTTTTCGGCGCGGGCAACCTGATCTTTCCCGCCTTTATGGGGCAAGCGGCGGGACGCAACATGCTCCCGGCGCTGCTGGGCTTCCTGATCTCCGGCGTCGGGCTGCCGCTGCTGGCGGTCGCGGCGCTGGCGATGACCCATTCGAACGGGCTGCAGGAGCTCAGCGGCAAGGTCGGGAAGGGCTACGCCTATTTCTTCACCTGCGCGCTGTATCTGACGATCGGGCCGTTTTTTGCGATCCCGCGCTGCTTTACCGTCCCGTTTGAGACGGGTGTCGTGCCGATCCTGCCGCAGGGGGCCTCGCCGCGGCTGGCGCTGTTCCTCTTTACGCTGTTCTTCTTTGCTCTGATGCTGTGGTTCTCGCTGCGGCCGGGCAAGATCCTCGTCTGGGTCGGCAAGCTGCTCAATCCGCTGTTTCTCCTGGTGTTTGCGTGGATCATGGGCACGGCGCTGCTGCACCCGATGGGCGGCGTCTCCTCCGTCGAGCCGGCGGCGGACTACCTTGCCGCGCCGCTGGCAAAGGGCATTCTGGAGGGCTACAACACCATGGACGCGCTGGCGGGGCTTGCCTTCGGCATCGTGGTGGTGAACGTCATCACCTCGCTGGGCGTGAAGGAGCCGGGCGACGTCGCCGCCTGTACGGTGCGCGCGGGCGCGTTTGCCTGCCTGCTGATGGCGCTGATCTACGCCGTGACCGTCATAGCCGGCGCGCAGAGCCGCAACGTCTATCCTCCCGCGGAGAACGGCGGCGCGGCGCTGTCGGTCATCGCGCGGCACTATTTCCCCGGCGCGGGGGCGTATCTGTTCGCGGCGATGATCTTCTTCGCCTGCCTCAAGACCGCCGTCGGCCTCATCACAAGCTGCAGCGAGACCTTTGACAAGATGTTCCCCAATGCGCTGAGCTACCGGAAGTGGGTGGTGCTGTTCAGCGTGGCCTCGCTGGCGTTCGCGAACGTCGGCCTCACCGGCATCATCCAGCTCTCGATCCCCGTGCTGATGATGCTCTATCCCCTCGCCATGACGCTGATCATCCTTTCGCTGACGGAGAAGCATTTCCGTGCCGAGCCGCTGGTCTACCGCCTGGTGACCGGCGTCACGCTGGTGTGCGCCTGCGTCGACTTTATGGCGGCACTGCCGGAGGGAATGCGCGGCGCGCTGCATCTGGACGCTTTGGTGGGCTTTTTCCAGCGGCTGCTTCCCTTCTCCGCGCTGGGCCTCGGCTGGGTCTGCCCCGCCGTGCTGGCGTTCGCCGCCGCCCTCCTGATCCGCAGGGCAAAGCCTTGAGCCATAATAAAAGCTCCCCCTCATCGCGAGGGAGAGCTTTTTTATTGGAGGGGATTCAGGAGGCGGCGGGGTCGTCGTCGCTGTAGGTCTCCGCGGTGCGGCGGATCTCCTTCTCCGCGTGGAGGAACGCCTCGACGATCTTCGGGTCGAAGTGCGTGCCGGAGCCCTCGCGGATGGCGTCGATGACGCTGTCCGTCGAACGGCCCTGCTTGTAGCTGCGGCGGGAGACCAGCGCGTCGAACACGTCCGCCACCGCCATGATCCGCGCCGAGAGGGGGATGTCCTCGCCGGCGAGGCGGTTGGGGTAGCCGGTGCCGTCCCAGCGCTCGTGATGGTAGGCGGCGAGGTTCTGCGCCTCGGACAGGTAGCCGGAGGAATCGCCGCCCACGGCGTCGATGGCGCGCCCGATGATGTTGCTGCCGTAGGTGGTGTGGTTTTTCATCCGGGTGTACTCCTCGTCGGTCAGCTTGCCGGGCTTGTTGAGAATGGCGTCGGGGACCTGAATTTTACCGATGTCGTGCAGCGGCGCGGAGACCGTCACATCCTCGATGAACTTGTCGGTCAGCCGGTCGGCATAGATGCCGTCGCGCCGCATCTGCTCCATGATGATGCGGACGTAGGCGGCGGTTTTTTTGATGTGGTCGCCGGTGCAGTGGTCGCGGCTCTCGACGACGTCCGCCAGCACGAGCAGCAGCCCGCTTTGCAGCTTGGAGATCTCGTCGTTCTTCTCCTGCACGTCCGTGATATAGCGGACGGTGTCCTCTGTGGTCTTTTCAAAGGCGGTGTAGAGGTTTTCGATCTCGTCGCCCGTTCGGATGCCGATGCCGTGGATGCGGTCGATGCTGCCCTTGCGCGCCGTCTCGCTGTTGTAGGCGAAGCTGCCGGCGGCGAGCGCCATCGTGTTGATCGGCAGCGTGATGTTGTACTCCGCGAGCCACAGCGCCACGGCGAGCACAAAGATCAAAAAGCCGAAGAACAGCGAGAGAATCTTGGCGATGAACGCGTATTGGCTGGCGGTCAGCTCCGTCATGGAGATGTCCGCCGCCGCGTAGCACTGGCACACGCCGTAGCTGTCATACACCGGGGAGTAGGCGGTCAGCAGCCAGCCGTAGGTCTCGTTGGAGATGATGGGGTCGATCCGCCCGCCCGCGTAGAGCGTGGGGAGGTAAGGCCTGAACGCCTCGTCGAAGTGAATGAGCGTGCCGGGGTCGTCGCCCTCCAGGTCCTCGGTGTCCAGGTCGAAGACGACGCGGCAGCCCTCATAGGTGATCTTGTAGACGTAGACATATTCGATGCTCGGAGAGCTTTCGCGGATGCGGTAGAGCCGCTCCTCCGTTTCCCGATAGCCGTCCGCTTCCTCGCCGAGGGCGATGAACTCGCCGACGCGGTCACCGTCGATGATGCTGGCGGCGAGGTCGGCGACGCCCTGGCTGAGGTTGGTCTGCTCGCCCAGCGTGGCGCGGCTGTAGAGAATGTAGCTGATGACCGCGGCGGAGCAGGCGATCAGCACGGTGGCGGCGGCGATCAGGATCAGAATCTTCGAGCGCAGGGACATCGCGCGGGAGAAGCGCTTCGTCGCGGCGGCCTTTTCCTCGGCGTTGAGCGGCGTCTGCTGCCAGCCGAAGGTCTGGAACAGCTCGATCCAGCGCTGGGGCGTCGCCCGGAGCAGCAGCAGCGAAAGCGGAAGGACGACCGCCTTGTCCGCCAGGTCGATCAATAGATTGGCGAGGAACAGCGACCAGAACACGCCCATCCCGCTGCGCTCGAGAATGGCATGGCTGAGGTCGGTGGTGATGTCGTCGCCGATCTGCAGTCCGTTTAAAAGCCACGTCAGCACGGAGCCGAGTCCGCCGCCGATGAGCGCGTAGGTCAGGACCAGCCCGAGAAGGGCAGACGGTTTTTTCAGCCAGTTCCGTCTCGCGGCGAACGCGGTGACGACGGCGATGAGCACGTTGAGCGAGCCGTAGTACGCCGTGGTCGGGCTGGAGATACTGGCGAGCGCGTTGGTCAGAAAGCCCACCACAACGCCGGGCAGGTAGCCGCCCGCCGCGGCGGCAAAGATCGTGCCGACGGAGTCGATATAGAGCGGCAGCCCAAGCAGCAGCGCGAGCTGCAGCCCGCCCATATTGATGACGATCCCGGCGGCGCAGAGCAGCAGCGTCGCCCCCAGCGCCTTCCGGCGGAGCTTGATCGCCGCGGGCTGCATGGCAACCTCGGGAGGCTGTTGCATAAGCACAGAGTTCATGGTTGAGATTCCTCCTCACGTCATGCGGGTCCTGTGCGCACAACGCACCTAGATTCTAGTCAAACCGGAAAGAGTTGTCAATCCCCCTGTTCTGTGCTATGATCCTTTATGATTTTACCGGACGCCTCCGGCGAACGATGAGGGAATAACAGACATGATCGTGATGGATTTGGAATGGAACCGCGGCTACGACAGGAAAAAGCTGGACGAGGTCTTGCAGATCGGCGCGGTGCGGATCGACCGCCCCGGCGGCGCGGTGCGGGATACGTTCTGCGCCTACATCGCCCCGCGCGTCCACAAGCGCTTTGACCCGGGAGCGCGCAAGCTGCCGGACCTGCGCGACTCGCTGGATTCCACGCTCACCTTCGCGGAGGCGTGGACGGCGTTCACGGCATGGTGCGGCGGCGAGCGCGAGTTCGCGTTCTGGGGGCCGGACGACTTCGGCGTGATCCGGCAGAGCTGCGCCTATTGGGGCGTCGCCTGCTTTGAACCCGAGCGGGTGTTCAACTTTCAGCGCGCCTTTTCCCATGCCTGCGGGGCTGGGAGCACGATGCTGGCGCTCTGGCGCGCGATCGACTATCTGGGCGTTCCCGACGTGTTCGATTTCCACAACGCGCTCTACGACGCGCTCTATACCGCCCTGGTGGGCGAATGGCTGCGGGAGGAGGATCTGGCGTACGCGCCTCCCGCGCGGGAGAAGAAGCCGCCCCGGCGCAGAAAGCGGCGCCTTCGCCCGCCCTCCGCCGCCGGAAAGGCGCCCGCCGCGGCGGAGGCGGCGGGCCCGCAGGAGGGCGCGTCCGGACAAAAGCCGAAGCAAAAGCGAAAGCGGAGGCGCAGAAGGCGGCGAAAGGTTGACATAAAAACAGACGCGGCCGCAACATGACTTGCTTTTCGGTGCGGCGTATGCTATAATATCTGTAATATGCCGATATGGCGCGAAGGGAGCGTGAGCGTATGGCAGTGGCAGCGGATCCGATCCGAAAGCCCGATTTGAGCCGCAATATGGCGCTGGCGGGGAAAACGGTCTCCGTCAGGGGCAGGAACGTCACCTACAACGAGCGGGGCTATGTGGTGGAGACGTCCGACTATGGCAACAAATACTTTGAGGGGACGATGCGCAGCGTGCGTGCGCCGAGTATCGAGGCGGTGCTTTCCGGCGGCGACCGCGGCGGCTACACCGGACCGGCGGAGGACCTTGCGCATTTTTCCGACCGCGAGCTCGAAACGGTCGCGGGGCTGCAGAGACAGGTCGCGGACGGGACGCTGAGCGCCGAGCGCGCAAACGAGTATATCGAGGAGATCCGCAGGCTGTACGGCTACTCCGGCGGCGCGGGCGGAAATGAGTTCATCGCGCTGCAATACGACAAGAAGGTGGGCGAGGTCGCGGCGGCGGAGGAAGCCGCACGGGCTGTCGCGCCGCCGTCGTTCACGCACGCGGACATGGCAAGCTCCGTCCAGGCGGTGAGCGCGCAGAACGATCCCGCGCCGAAGGCAGACGCGCAGGGGGCGGATACTGCGGGCGGCGCCGAACGGCTGCGGGAGGAGTTCCAGCGGACGCTGCGCGTTCAGCAGGGGCAGCAATCCGTCCGCGACGCGCTGCGGGACGCGGACTATCTCAAGGGCCTCGGCGAACAGAAGCGCGACGAGCTGTTCGACGCGCTGTTCGAGGACGAGGACGATAAAGACAGATAAAGATGCAAAGCAGAGCCGCTCTCACGGACCGGTAAGGTCCTGTGGGAGCGGCTTATCGATGACTTCGTTTATTCTGCTTTGCGCAGGGTGGCGTCTGGGGAACAGCCGTTCGGGCCGAAGAAGTTGAGCCTCTTGTCCGAGAGGCGGATCGTCACGTCGTCCGACACGGTACACTCGCCGTCCAGACAGGTGACGATGTCCGGCTTTTCCGAGGTGATGCGGACGGACGCGGCGGTGTGGCAGGAGGCGAACTGAGGAAACTTCTCATAGTTGCCCTTGCTGTAGTCGCCCACAAACTGCGCGAAGCGGATGCGGGAGACCTTTTTGACGACCAGCGTATTGAGCACGCCGTCGGTCATGCTCGCCTCGGGAACGGGCATGAAGCCGCCGCCGTAATACCGTCCGTTGCAGACGGCGATCAGGGAAAAGTCCTTTTCCGGCAGCTCCTCGCCGTCGAGGAGGACGGTCCAGCGCCTTCCGATGCCCTTGAAGAGGAAGTTGACGGTCAACGAGGCGATGTAGCTGCCCTTGCCGTCCAGCAGCGGCGTTGCGGAGAACTTGTGCACGTCCTGCGCGATGCGCGCGTCGATGCCGCTGCACGCGATGGTCAGGCACTGCCTGCCGTTGCAGTCGATGAGGTCGAGCTTCTGCGTCGCGCCGTTCCACAGATTCTCCGGGTCGGAGAATTTCGCGGCGTCCGCGCCGAAGTTTTTGAGAAAGTCGTTGCCCGTCCCGATGGGTACGACGGTCATCGCCGCGTTTTCAAAGCCCGCCGTCCCGCAGGCGACCTCGTTCGCCGTGCCGTCGCCTCCGCAGGCGTAGAACCGCACGCCGCTGCCCTGCGCCGCGATACCGCGGGTGAGCGCGGCGGCGTGTCCGGGGGATTTGGTCAGCATGCATTCCACGTCGAGCCCGTGGCTGCGGCGCAGCGCCTCCGCCATCTGATAGACGCGCTGGCGGCTGTCGCTCTTCCCGGCGGCGGGATTGATGATAAAAATGTGTTTCATGGGACGTTCCTCCCGGTGCCCGACCTGAGCTTTCTGTTTGATATCATATCGTATCGGAGGGGAAAATGACAATAAAAAAACCGTTAAGATCATGCCGCGTAAGCGGCGAGCGAAATGGCTTGGAGGAGTGCGGAGGAAAGGGGCGGGATGGATTGCGAAGGCACTTTGCCGCGAAGCGGGAAAGTGCGCAGCCATATTTCGCGGTTGCCGCGTAAGCGGCGAGCGAAATGGCGATCATATTTTCTATGGAAAGCTATTGCTTTCCATAGAAAAACAGATCGCACTTGATCATCCCGTTGTATAGCTTGCGCTTTTTGACGGCGGGGCGGCCGAAGCAGCGCTCGAACTCCGTGTGGGACGAGAGCACGGCGATGCGCCAGGTGTCGGGCAGCTTGTCCGCCGCTTTGCCGAACGCGCGGTAGAGCTGCTCCGCCTCCCTGCGCTCCAGCAGCCGCTCGCCGTAGGGCGGATTCGTCACGAGCCGGCCGTACTGCCCGCCCCAGTGGAAGCGCGTCGCGTCGGCGACCTCAAAGCGGACCGTGTCGTCCACCTCGGCGAGCGCGGCGTTGTGACGGGCGATCTCCACCGCCTCCGGGTCGATGTCGCCGCCCCAGATCTCATAGTCGCCGCGGAACTCCCTGTCCATCGCCTCCTCGGCGGCGTCGAGCCAGATCGCTTTGTCGAGGCAGTCCCACGACTGCGCGGCGAACGAGCGGTTCAGTCCCGGCGCGCGGTTCTTCGCGATCAGCGCCGCCTCGATGGCGACGGTGCCGGAGCCGCAGAACGGGTCGCACAGCGGGTCGCGCCCGCGGTAGCGCGTCAGCAGCACCATGGCGGCGGCGAGCGTCTCGCGCAGCGGGGCGGCGACGCCGACGGCGCGGTAGCCGCGCTTGTAGAGCCCCTCGCCCGAGGTGTCGAGCCCAAGCAGGACCTCGTCCTTCATAATGGAAAAGCGTATCTGGCGGCGCTTCCCGGTCTCGGGCAGGGTCTCCAGCCCGTATTTCGCGCCCAGACGGTCCGCGACCGCCTTCTTGACAATGCTCTGGCAGGCGGGGACGGAGTGCAGCGTCGAGCTGATTGAATAGCCCGTGACGGGGAACTCGTCGTCCCGCCCGATCCAGTCCTCCCATGCGACCGACTTCGCCCCCTGAAAGAGCGCTTCAAAGTCCGCGGCGCGAAAGCTGTTGAGCACGAGCAGCACCCGCGCGCCGCAGCGCAGATTGACGTTGAGCCGCGCGATATCCGCCTCGGCGCCGCGGCAGAGGACGCGTCCGTTTTCCACGCGCACGTCGGAGAGCCCGAGCCGTTTTACCTCGTCGCCCACCAGCTTTTCCAGCCCCAGCAGACAGGGAATGACAAAATCCAGCATGGTATCCTCCCGATCGCCCGTTTTTCTCCAGTATAGCGAAAATTGGAAAAAAAGCTATAGTAATTTTGCGCGCAACATGGTAAAATACGCTCTGACAGGGCAATGTAAACTTCAGGTTGCGCAGAAAAACGCGAAAAAAAGCGCGGCGCAACTTCAGGTTGGTGGTCAAGCCGCGCGCGATCCGCTATCCTGACCCCGGAGAACAGAAACGGAGGAAACGCAATGGCCTTTGGCGAGCGGTTGCAGGAGGTACGCAAGCGGAGCGGACTGACGCAGGAGGAGTTTGCCGAGCAGCTGCAGGTCTCGCGCCAGGCGGTGAGCAAGTGGGAGAGCGGACGCGGATACCCGGAGATGGAGAAGCTCCTCTACATCTGCAACCGCTGGGGCACGACGATGGACGCGCTGTTCGCGGACGAGCTGCCGGCGAAAAACACTCCCGCGGACGAGGCGGAGCCGTCGCTCCCGAGCCCCACGCTGGGCGGCGCGGTGTCGAACTTCTACAACAACCTCTCGCCCTACAACAAGCTCATCGGCATCGGGCTGCTGGCGGTCATTGCGCTTCTCGGACCCGCATACGTCTATTGTATGCGCGTGCTGAAAGGAGGAGCGGACAACGTGATGACGATGATCTGGATCGGCGCCATCGTGGTGTTTGGCATCGCGGAGGCGGCGACGGCGGGGCTGGTTTCGATCTGGTTCGTGGGCGGCGCCGCGGCTGCGCTGCTGGCTGCGGTGTTCGGCGGGTCGCTCTGGCTGCAGTTCGTGCTGTTTCTGGCGGTTTCCGTCGCGCTGCTGGCGGTGACGCGCCCGATCGCGCGCAAAATGCTGGACAAGACCATCACCCCCACGAATGCCGACCGCGTGCTGCGCCACACGGCGCGCGTGACCGAGACGGTGGACAACGAAAAGCCGTCCGGCGCGGTCTACATCGACGGCAAAACCTGGACCGCCCGCAGCGAGGACGGGACAGTGATTGCAAAGGACCGGCTGGCGGAAGTCGTGCGCATGGAGGGCGTCAAGCTCTTTGTGAAAGAAAAAAAGGAGGATCATTGACTATGGGTATCTTCGGCTATATCGGACTGATCGTTCTGATCGCGCTCATCCTGCTGCTGATCGTCAGCAACATTCAGGTCGTGCAGCAGTCGCGCGCCTATGTCGTCGAGCGCCTCGGCGCGTACAGCGCGACCTGGGGCGTGGGGCTGCACCTCAAGATCCCGTTCATTGAGCGCGTGGTGAAGAAGGTCTCGCTCAAGGAGCAGGTGGCGGACTTCGATCCGCAGCCGGTCATCACCAAGGATAACGTCACCATGCAGATCGACACGGTCATCTACTTCCAGATCACCGACCCCAAGCTCTACACCTACGGCGTGGAGCACCCGATGAACGCCATCGAGAACCTGACGGCGACGACGCTGCGTAACATCATCGGCGACATGGAACTCGACCAGAGCCTGACGTCCCGCGACGTCATCAACGCCAAGATGCGCTCCATCCTCGACGAGGCGACAGACCCGTGGGGCATCAAGGTCAACCGCGTGGAGCTCAAGAACATCCTGCCGCCCAAGGAGATCCAGAACGCCATGGAGAAGCAGATGAAGGCGGAGCGCGAGCGCCGCGAGTCCATCCTCCAGGCGGAGGGCCAGAAGCAGAGCCAGATCCTCGTCGCCGAGGGCGAGAAGCAGA
>CAMVAV010000032.1 GCA_947165595.1 uncultured Clostridia bacterium
GTTCTGCGTACCATGGTGGGAGGAGAATGGGTATACACCCACTGATGTCCTTTATCTTTTGCAGAAGTTCCTGAATAAGCTGATACACCTGCGTAAAATAATCAGGGTGGTCAGGCAGGAAAAAACAGTAAGGAAGATGAAAATGAAACAATCAGGTAAGAAAAACGGAAATATGGGCATTTTGGACGCGAACATAGAGGAAGCAAGAGCAAGAATGTACGCACTGTACGGCGAGAACCACCGCATCACCGGCGGCCAGTATGACAAGTCCCTCGCGGTCAAGTGCGTAAACGGCACTTTCGTTGGCAAAAAGACGGACGAGAAGGTCGTCGCCTTCAAGGGCATCCCCTTTGTTGGGAAGCAGCCGGTCGGAGACCTCCGCTGGAAGGCGCCGGTGGATATCGTCCCGGACGACGGCGTATATGAGGCATATTACTTTGCAAAGGCCCCCCGTCAGGAAGGGAGCGTCAGCCAGCTCGGCTCCCTCTACCCGCAGAGCGAGGGCTGCCTGTATCTGAACATATGGAAGGCTGACGACGAAAGCACAGAGAAAAAGCCGGTCATGGTCTGGATCCACGGCGGTGCCTTTGAAATCGGCGGAACAGCCGAGCCCCGCGAGGAGTGCACCAATTTTGTCAAGGAAAATCCCGATGTCATCCTCGTCTCCATCGAGTACAGGATGAACATTTTCGGCTTCTTCCACCTGTCCCACCTGCCGGACGGCAAGGATTATCCGGACGCGCAGAACCTGGGACTTCTGGACCAGCTGATGGCGCTCAAGTGGTTGCATGAGAACATTGCCTTCTTCGGCGGTGACCCCGAAAAGGTCACGATCTTCGGCCAGTCCGCCGGCGGCGGCAGCGTGACCTTGCTTCCGCTCATCAAGGGCTCCCACAAGTATTTTCAGCGCGTCATCGCCGAGAGCGGCTCTCCCGTCTTTACGCGCTCCGTTGAGGAATCCATTGCCTGCACGAACGAGGTCATGGAGGCTCTCGGTTGCAAGACCGTTGCCGACTTACAGAAGGTCGATGTTGAGACCCTGGTCAAGACAGAGGGTGCCCTGCTCGGCCTGCGCGTCTGGGCGGAGCGGGACGGCAGGATCCTGCCGCTTGACCCCTACCAGGCTTACATGGACGGCGCCGCGGAGAATCTGGACTTCATGCAGGGCTGTACCAAGGATGAGGTGGGCTATTTCATATACGGCTTCACCGTGGAGGGCTACAACGCCTGGGCCGCCGACCGTCTGCAGAAAAAGCTCAGCCAGCTCACGGACGAGGAAAAGGCGCTGTGCGCGGCCTTCTGCGAGCGTGCAAAGGACGTCAGCCCCGAATATTCCAGTACCAGCCGTCTTTTCGACCAGATCGTGTTCATCGCCCCGCTCTTCCGCCTGTCGGAGAACCAGACCATGGCGGGCGGCAAGTCCTATACCTATTTCTTCACGCCCGAATCCTCCGTGCCGCTCATGAGAAGCGGTCACGCCATTGAGCTCTCCACCGTCTTCAACCACCCGGAGGAGACCTTCGTCACGGGGAGACTCTTTGACGAGACCTTCTCCAAAACCATGCGCAAGATGTGGGTGCAGTTTGCCAAGACCGGAAATCCCTCGCTCACGGCGGCTGAGTCACCCGACGGCAAGGCAAAGGAGTGGCCGCTTTATGACCTTGAGAACAAGCAGGTCATGATCTTCGACGAGTTCAACATCCATGCGGAGAAGGAATCCGAGAGACAGCTCGTGGATTGGGAGAGGACCTATTTCTTAACCAAATATTATTGCATCTGACGGAGTATAGCAGACTATTGATAGGAATAAGTCCAGTTCAAATGAGCATGAATGAAAACGGGAAAAAAGCGAATGGCGCCAATCTGATCGTGTATGGCAAGATCTTCACTTCAAGAATCGATTATAGCAGACAACAAGGAGGCGGACTTCCAGGTGCTCGACAACGACTTGTTGACGGCGGAGCACGAGGGACTCAGCTGCAATGAACCGCGGGACGTGTACTTTGGCGGAAAAAAGTGAATTGATGTAGTCCTGATGCAGTTTTTGTGCAGCCCCACGGTTAGTGTTCGGGCTGCCCAAAGAACTATCGAGAGAATCAATTGGACAAGGATTATGGAAATCAATAAGGCATCCTTTGAAAAAAACATAATAGTTTTAACGGATTTTTAACAAAATTTTTTGTAAAATTGTATCTGACTATGGGGGCTTCCAGAATGTCAGGCTTTTTTCCCTGCGTATGCTTGATTTCAGAAGAGCGCGAGATTGGTGTTAGGGGTGGAGAGCGGATGCGGATCTATATTGTTCGCCATGGAGAGACGAATGCAAATGAGAAAGGCTATTTGCAAGGGTGGAGCAATGATCCGTTGAATGAAAACGGGCGTATGCTTGCGGAGCTTACCGGACGGGGCATGAAAGGCATCCGCTTTGACTGCTGTATATCCAGCCCCTTGCTCAGAGCAAGGGAAACAGCGGAGATCATACTGAAGGAATCCGGCAACAGCGGTCCTGTTTTTTATGACGACCGCATCAAAGAAATGAACTTTGGCAGCTTTGAAGGGATGAGCATCCGGGATGAAAAGGTGATCGGATTTCTGAAAAAGCCGATCGTTGATTACAGATTTCCCGACGGCGAAAGCATCCAAGACGTCATGGAAAGAACGCAGGAGTTTCTCAAAGAGCTTATTGCAAAAGATGACGGTAAGACGTATCTCGTGTCAACACATGGGTGCGCGCTGAGGGCAATGCTGAACTTTCTGTATGACGATCCGGGCGATTACTGGCATGGACACGTTCCGTATAATTGCTGTGTGAATATCATTGATGCTAAGGACGGAGCGGCGGCACTGAGCGCGGACGACAGGATCTATTACGATCAGGAGCTGGCGATAGACCGATATAAGGAATGAGCATTTCCAAACGAATACGCTAAAACGGAAGTTTTCACACTTATAAATCGATCGTGCTGAGGCCCAGACCGTATATGGAATATCCCAACAGGGTGAAGCCGCTGGTCCTGGATCAGGAGGGGGCTGCCAAGGATGTGGTGGCGCATGGCTATTCCTTTCCCAGCATGCACAGCGCATCGATCCCGGCGTTATACTTTTCGCTGGCAAAAGAGGCAAAAAAGAAATGGCTCTGGTTCCTTGCGGCTGTTCTGACTGTATTGGTGGGTGTTTCCAGAGTCGTGGCCGGTATGCACTATCCGACGGATGTGCTGGCAGGGTGGATACTTGGTTTTGCGGTGATGGGGATATTTGCGCTGCTTGACCGTTATATACATAAGGAATTGCTGTATCATCTGATCCTGTTGGTATCTGCGCTTCCAGGAATCTTCTTTGTTCGCACGAACGATTACTTTACTGCTCTGGGGTGCCTGATTGGCACCGTGGCGGCAATCTATTTTGAACGAAAGTATGTAAATTTTCAGGAAACGAAGAAGCTTCCTGCAATGATACTGCGCGTGATCGGCGCCGTCTTATTGTTTGCCGTTGCAAATACGCTGCTGAAGCTTCCTTTTGATAAGCAGTTTCTTGCGGGAGCAAGTCTCGGCGCGTTTTTTATCAGAATGGCTCGGTACGCGATCAGCATATTCCTGATCATGGGCGTATATCCTATGATTTTTCCTCTGTATGAGCGGGTCGGAAAGAAAAAATAGGCGTTAGGGCTGCTGCGATAACCATACGGAAGGGTACTGCGAAAGTAGATAAGATCAACCGCATAGATATAAACCTCCCCAAAGATGCGGCGTTTGACACATACTCCCTCAAGCAGGATCTACAAGACGAGATTAAATCTGTAGAGTGAGAACTCCAAAAATGGAGAGAAGCTGAAAAAAGAATTGCCGATGCACAGTGGATGAGGAGCAAAGCGGATGAACGTATATGATTTTGACAAAACGATTTTTGCCGGAGACTGTTCGATAGGCTTTTGTATCTGGTGCATGAACCGGCATCCAAAATTGTGGATCACGTTTTTCCCCAAGGCGCTTATCAACCTGATCCGCAGCAAAACGGGGAATATGCCGGAATATCTGATGCAGCGCAAGTTTTTCGGCTATCTGACGCTGATCGACGATTTTGACGTACAGATCAAAAAGTATTGGGATAAAAATGAGAAGAAAATCGCCGCATGGTATCTGGCGCAAAAGAGGCCTGACGATCTGATAATCAGCGCGTCGCTGATCTGTATCATTGAGCCTATCGCAAAGCGGCTTGGCGTGAACTTCGTGGCTACGGAATGCGATCGCGAATGCGGGGTGCTGCTGAACAACCTGATGCATGCAAGGGAGAAGGCCAAATATATCTTTGACCATGGCTTCCCGAAGATAGAGAATTTCTACTCCGATTCTCTTGCCGATACCCCGCTTGCCTTATGCGCGGAAAAAGCCTATTTGGTAAAGGATCATGCAAGTACGGTGGTTGACTGGCCGGACTTGGATGATGAGACCATGAAAAAAGTAAAAAGGAAAATTGATACCGGCTGGAACATTCACCTGAAAGAGGACTGATGGCCGTATGTCATCATTTGTGACTCTGGCACAATGGAGAAGTATATGAGAGCAACGATGAGGCATTTTGGAAGCCTTAAGAAAGGAAATACTAAAATGAAAGTAAGATTCAAGGAAAAATCGAAGATCTTTGATGTAGGGATTACCGTCGTAGCCGCTGTTTTCTCCGTGGGGACGATGCTCTATGGAGTATTGCAATTAGGACTGAGGGAAACGTGGCCCGAGTTGGTGCTCAACCTGTTCTACATAGCCTGTCTGGTGATGATGTGGATGTACTTTTTCAAATATAAAATCACCACTTTGCAGTTCAACTATTGGTGCTCCTTATGCGCTGGCGCCACGGTGCTGCTTCGCGACGTGCTTTTTGCGCCTCCGCTGTCCTTTTACGCGATCCGCCTTGCGAGCCTTTCCTTCTCGGTGCTGCTGCTCCTCATGCTTACCTTCTTTTACGCCCGCAAGGAGTGGAAGACCTATTCAAAGCGTAACCTGTGGATGATCTGCATCATCGACATGGTGATCGCAACGCTTTACACGATCGACATCCAGCTTGAACCCGCCAATGAGTACACCGCCTATCTGCTCACGGAGATCTGGATCCGTCCTACCATTACCTATGGCCTGGTAGCCTGCTTCGTGTCGGAAACAGAAGAGAATGAGTAAGCGGACATATTCGGCCTGCTGAGAAAGGACAGATACTATGCTGAACATTACAAAAAACAACACGGGGAACAACGCGCTGACCGTCGGCCTTGAGGGACGGCTGGACACGAACACCGCGCCGCGGCTGGAGGAGGTGCTCAAGGACAGCATCGAAGGCATCGTCTCGCTGACGCTGGATTTGGAAAAGCTGGAGTACATCTCATCGGCCGGACTGCGCGTGCTGCTTTCCACCCAGAAAACCATGAGCAAACAGGGCGATATGAAGATTGCCCATGCCGGCGGGGCGATCCAGGAGGTATTTGAGGTAACGGGCTTTTCGGATATCCTCGTCGTCGAATAACGCTCCGACGGCCGCGCGTGGCACTGGAGATTAACTGAATCCACCGTATTGGCTCACGGAGGGCGGAGAGAATGGATATTGAAATACTGCTTGCCCTGCAACAGTTTCGGGAGGGCGCGGGAGGCTTTCTCGCGGAGTTCCTGAACAAAATGACGTTCCTTGGAGACCTTTACACGGCTCCGGTCATCATGGCGGTGGTGTACTGGTGCGTCAGCAAGGACTTCGGGACCTATCTGCTACTGGGTTGGAGCGGCAACCGTATCGTGAACGGAGCGCTGAAGGTGACCGCCTGCGCCTACCGCCCGTGGATCCGCGACGCGCGCATCGTGCCCTACGGCAATTCGATCAACACCGCCACCGGCTATTCGTTCCCCAGCGGGCACAGCATGAACGCAGCCACGGTATTTGGCGGCGGCGCGGTGCGCAGGGAGCTGCCGCGCGCGCTGCGCGTCACGCTGGCGCTCATCGTGGTGCTCGTCGCGTTCAGCCGAAACTATCTCGGCGTCCACACACCGCAGGACGTTCTGGTCGGCATGGCGGCGGGACTCGCCGTCATGTGGGCGACGGCGCGGCTGATGCGCTGGCTGGGGGAGCATCCCGAGAAGGACGTCCTTGTGGCGGCCATTGGATTGGGGGTCGCCGTCCTCGTTGCGCTGTACGCTGGGTTCAAATCCTACCCGGAGGACTATGACGCGGCGGGCAGCCTGCTCGTCGACGGCATGAAAATGGCGAACGACACCTTTAAGTGTGTTGGCTGGAGCGCCGCGATCCTGCTGGGCTGGGTTCTGGAACGGCGGTTTGTGAGGTTCACGACCGACGTCGCGCTTCCAATCAGGCTGACGCGGCTTGCCGTGGGTATGCTGAGCTACTACGCGGTCAGCCTGATCGTCGTTCCGCTGCTCAAGAGCTGGATCGGCGGACCGGCCGGGATCATGGTCTCCTGCTTTGTGCAGTTGTTCTACATCGTGTTTTGCTTCCCATGGATCATGGTACGTATGGAGAGAAGCGAGCCTCTTTTGCACGAAAGCGTGCAGTAGAGCAAACGGGTATAAGACTCATCCGCAGGAGATAAAGCACCCCACTTGTCGTCAGTATGCCTTGCTGATTGACAAATGGGGTACTGCTCATTTACTGTCCGTATCATTCTAATAGATTCAAATGATGACATGATGATTGTGGAAGACGAGCATGAGCTTGACATGAATGGCACAATGTGAGATAATACTACTGTAATAAGGCGCTTTTGCAACAATTCCATTTTTTCAATTTTTTGAATAATAACGGAAAATGGTATCACCGCGAAAAACGGATAAAATTTCGGATAATTGTGTTTTGCTTGCGCTGGAATCCCTTTGTTTATGCGGGTTACACCCTCTGTCCACAATAGGAAGTACGGCCTCAAGGCCGCCCGTCGCGCGCCGCAGTTCTCCAAGCGTTAAAATCAGAAATCCTCCCCGAAAGCTGCGGCTTTCGGGGATTTTTGTTGCAAAAACGCAAATAAGAAAACCTCGATTTTTCAAAGAGGATTCGTTTTCGACCACAACATATTGTGGTTTATCAAGAAATTAAGCACGAGGCGGAGACTAAAAAAGACTGCTTGACACAGGAGAATTTACAACTTTTCCGGTTAATATGAATTACGATGCGAGACAAAAAGGCAACCGCCCAAATGCATGAGCGGTTGCCTTGCACGAAATCGTTTAATGCGCCATATACCCGCAGTCCATCACGAGCTCGGAGCCGGTGACGGTGCGGGACTCGTCGGAGGCGAGGAAGAGCGCGCCGTTGGCGATGTCAATCGGATCGGAGACATGCGGCGGCAGGGGGCAGGTGACCTTCACGCGGTCCCACAGCGCGGGCGTCGCGTCGTAGACGCTCTTGAGCATCGGCGTGAGGATGCCGCCGGGATGGATCGTGTTGACGCGGATCTTCTTTGCCGCAAGCTGGATGGCGGCGTTTTTCGTCAGCGCGCGCGTGCCGCCCTTGGAGGCGCTGTAGGTCGCGTCGCCGCCGTCGGCGTCGCCGCTTGTCAGACCGCCGATGGAGTCGATATTGACGATGGAGCCGCCGCCCGCCTTTTCCATATAGGGAACAACGGCCTGCACGCTGAGCAGGACGGAGAGGCAGTTCGTTTTATAGACGTTCAGGAACTCCTCGGCAGAGGCGTCCAGAATGCCCTTCATCGCCATGATCGCGGCGTTGTTCACAACGACGTCGATCCCGCCGTATTTCGCCGCGGTATCCGCCGCGACCTTCTCCCACTCGTCCTTGCTGGCGACGTCGTGCTGCATGGCGGTCAGCTCATAGTCGGGGTGCTCCGCCTTGATCGCGGCAAAGGCTTTTTCCACCTTGTCCACATGGCGGCCGGTGCCGACGACCTTCGCGCCCTCCTTGGCGAACAGCTCCGCGATGGCGAGGCCGAGCCCCTGACCGGCTCCGGTGACAATAGCGGTTTTGCCTGTTAGTCTGCCCATGGATCGTTCCTCCTCGTTTTTTATTTTATAATATTGCAGTAATAGTATTGCCTTGGATCACGAAAAGTATATCTTGCGTTTTGCGCTGCGCTAGCCGCAGTCCGGGCGTGCCTCGGGTTTATCAGCCATGAAAAAGATGTATTGTGCGGCTATGGGCGTCTGCCGCGCAGCTGACCGGCGCGACGATATTGCCATGATTATCCGGTGCGGGCAACAACGGCGGCGGGGACGTCTGCGCATGAGCTTGACAGAACATCCGCAATACGAGATAATGCCGTTGCAATAAGGTGCTTTTGCGATCATTCCGCTTTTTCAACTTTTTGAAAACGAAAGGAGATGCAGACCGTGGAAAAGAAATTGACGGAGATAAAAGATGAGATTATTATTAGGGGTAATACTACTTTCAAATTAAAAGATTTAATTTGAAAGGCGCGTGCTGCGCACGCTGGTTTTGCGCCAAAGGCGCAAAACACGTCTCATGCGAAATTTAACGCCGCTGCGCGGCTATAAAACGATTTTCAATCGTTTTAATAAATTTCAGTATAAGATGCGGCAGTTCCCGAAAAAAGTCCTTTGAAACCGGCAAAAACCAGGGGACATCATCGAGGCGAAAAATTGCAAAAATGGAAACCGACGGTTTACCCTCGCTGAAGCGAAAAATCAAACACCTTTTTCAGACAAACGGCAGGGCGCAAATCTGCGCTCTGCCGTTTGCTATAATAAACAGGTACGAAAACAGGAACGAAAAAGGATGAAAAACGCCGAAAAATATGTTATGGTCAAAGCCAAAGAAGGGGAGGCGCTGTGATGATCTATGCCATGAGCGATACGCACAGGAAGCTTGAACGCATTGAGGCGTCCTGCGAGGAATGCGCGATTTGTCAAATTGGCGAATGCCGGCGTGTTTTGCCATCAGGCTGCCCCGCCGCGAGCATCGCTGCCATCACCAGTACGCCGAGCAGCTGTCCGCGATGCCGCATCGCCGTTCCGGCGTTGAGCGTACCCCAGCCGTAGACAAGGGTAAAGACAAGCGCGACGATGACGCCGGCAAACGCCCTGCGGTCGCCGTCCCTTCTACGCATGCATTTGAAATAGCCGCCGAAAAACAGGAGCCACGGGATTGTGTCAAGCAGCGTACCCACCGGATCGAGCGGCGCGCTCCAGAACCACGGCGAGGGCGATATCCAGAAATTGATCATCATGTAGAGAGAGTTGCCTAAAAACTGCAACGGATTCCGATAGGTCATGCTCCAGCCCGGCAGATAGTATGCCCTGCCTTGTGGATCGACCCAAAGAGAGGTCGAAATCAGCTCCAACATGCTTCGCAAGCTGGAGGCTCTGCCGAAATAGCGGTTAAACATCGGAAGCCCCAGTGCCGCCGCAGGCGGCAAAAGCAATAATTTACGATTCAGGAGGCGCCATCTCTGCTGCCCGGGATCCCAGATCAAAAAAACCAGCAGGTCAGCTATCCACATCGAGCTGTTTCCGCGATGCAGATACACCGCCGGCGCGGCAGCTGCCAGGGACAGCAAAAAGAATTCGATCCGACCGCGCCTCATCCAGATAAGCAAAAGCAGGAAGGAGAGCATCAGTAAGAGGCTGATCAGGCTTTCCCGCATAAGGCAGCATGATAACGTCAACGGATATGGCAAAAAAATATAAAACAAAACAAGAGATCTGCGTTTTCTGCCCCAAAAATCACCAACCGCCTTTTGCATCACAAAGAATCCCAGAAACCAAAGCAGAATATTGATCAGCATCGGCGCGATCCGATCGGGACCGGTGACCTGATAGATCGCATTGAGCACATAGGGATAGTTGGTATAATACCCACTGTAATCTCCCCGAAAATACGCCAGAGATACCGGATAGAAATCGTCGTATCCGCCTGTCAGCCAAGTCAGGACGGATGCGTCACAGGCGTCAAGCAGCGCCAGCAGCAGCCGGATCGCGTAACCCGAAAGGATCAGGAGCCTGTCAGTGCGGGTGGCCTTCAGGCGGTTTGTCCCCGCTGTGACAAACAGTGTGATAAAAAGAGCCAAAAGCACATCGGCGGCGGCATACGCCGCCTCGCCGGCAAAGCCCTGCGTCAGAAGACAGAGCGCCAATGCAAAAAGAAAAACGCCGCACACCGCGAGCACTGCTCCGCGCGGAGCTTCGATCCGCCGGCAGGCAACGCTTCCCAGACCGGGTGTCGTTTGCTTTTCGTACCATTCACCCATGCATTTTTTCCGTTCCTTTGCTGTATTCAACATTACTCCAATAATACTATAGCAGACGGCGCGCCAAAAAGCAATAGCTCTGCCCGCGCGCCCCCTCGGGCGTATCACGGCGGCGTGCCGTGCCCCCGAAAAAAGAAGCACTTGCATTTTCCCCTCCGTATGCTACAATAACAGAGTACCGGCGCATACGATCGCGGCGGCGCGCAAATCAGCGGATGGAGGCCCTGGCATTGGAAGAGAACAAGACTTATTTCGCTCCAGGAACCACCTTTGAGGGGACGATCACGGCGCCCGGCGACGTGCAGGTGGACGGGGAGGTCATCGGCGAGATCGTATCGGAGGGGAAGGTCTCCGTACATAAAATGGGGGACGCCTCGATCTCCGCGCGCGATCTGGAGTTGCTCGGCGCCGCCATCAAGGGCGACCTGACCGTGCGGGGCGAGGTGACGGTGGACGCGCAGTCCGCCGTACAGGGCAACATCCGCGCGGCAAGCATCATCTGCGCGGGCGCGGTAAAGGGCAATCTGATCGCCTCGGACTACGTCACCCTGGGAGGGAGCGCGCGGGTGAGCGGAAACGTCAGCACTCCGGCGATGGACATGGAACCGGGCGCGCTGATCCGCGGACAGATGAGCATCGGCGTCGATCCGGCGGCAAAGGAGTGATCCTGAATGCGACAAAAGCCTGAAGGCCGTTGCCTTCGGGCTTTTTGAATGGCTCTCGGCGATGATCTCAAACCTGTTGGAAAGGAGCGTCACACATGGATCGTGAAGAACTGACGACCCGGTTTCCCCTCGTGCGGCGGATCGCGGCGGCGGAGGAGGTCGTATGGATCAATCCCTCGCTCCGAGGCGGCGCGGAGCGGGAGCTGGAGCTGACCGCGGCGGACGTGCGGGACGCGTCGGAGCGGCTGGCGCGCTTTGCCCCGCTGCTGGTCCGGCTGTTTCCGGAGACGGCGGACCGCGGCGGCGTCATCGAGTCGGAGCTGACGGAGATTCCCGCGATGCGCGCGCGTCTCGCGGAGCGCTGGGACGCGGCGCTGCCCGGGCGGCTGCTGCTCAAGCGGGACAGCGACCTTGCCGTCGCCGGATCGGTCAAGGCGCGCGGCGGCATCTATGAGGTGCTCAAGCACAGCGAGACGCTGGCGCTCGAAAATGGGCTGCTCACCGGCACGGACGACGACTACGCGAAGCTCGCCTCCGCGGAGGCGCGGGAGTTTTTCTCGCGCTATAAGATGCAGGTCGGCTCGACGGGCAATCTGGGCGTTTCGATCGGCATGATGAGCGCCGCGCTCGGCTATCGGGCGATCGTGCACATGTCGGCGGACGCGAAGCAGTGGAAAAAGGACTATCTTCGCGCCCACGGCGTCACGGTCGTGGAGTACGCGGGGGACTACGGCAAGGCGGTGGCGCAGGGGCGCGCGGAGTCCGACGCGGACCCCATGAGTTACTTTGTGGACGATGAGAATTCGCGCGACCTGTTCCTCGGCTACGCGGTGGCGGCGGAGCGGCTGGACCGTCAGCTCAGCGGCGCGGGTGTGACGGTGGACGCGGAGCATCCGTTGTTCGTCTACATCCCCTGCGGCGTCGGCGGCGCGCCGGGCGGCGTGGCGTTTGGGCTCAAGCTGCTCTACGGGGAGAATGTCCATGTGTTCTTCGTCGAGCCGACGCAGGCGTGCTGCATGCTGCTGGGACTCGTCACGGGGCTGAATTCCGGCGTCTGCGTGCAGGATGTCGGGCTGACGGGCCTGACGCACGCGGACGGGCTCGCCGTCGGCAGGCCCTCCGGCTTCGTCGGCGGCGTGATGCGGGAGCTGCTCTCCGGCGAGATCACGCTTTCCGACGCGCGGCTGTACGACTATCTTCGCGATCTGTGGGAGAGCGAACGCCTCTTCGCCGAGCCGAGCGCCTGCGCCGCCTTCCACGGGGCGGCCGCCGCGGCGTGCGCGCCGGAGCTGCGGGATTACATCGGCGCGCACGGCCTGACGGAGCGCATGGAGCGCGCGGCGCATATCGCCTGGGCGACCGGCGGACGGCTTGTGCCGGAGGAGCAGCGCCGCGTGTTTCTGGAAACTCGCCTGTAACGCGGCGTCAGGCGCAAAAATCCTCTGTTTCCGACACTTGGTATTGCGCGGAGGAAAAAACGGTATTATAATGGGCACATCATCCCGCTTGGGAAAGAAAGGAAGGAATTTGCGCATGAATCTCAAAAAGCTGGTCTCCCTTTGCCTTTCCGCCGTGCTGACGCTGTCTCTGGCAGTCCCGGCGCTCGCGGACAACGAAAGCGCCCCGTGGTACGCGGAGGCGCAGGAATATGTGACGGCGAAGGGCATCATGACCGGAACGGACAACGGCTTTGAGCCGCTTGCCACCACGACCCGCGCGCAGGTGTTCCGCACGCTGTACAACATTGAGGGCAAGCCCGCGGTCGCTGCCGCGGCGAGCTTTACCGACGTGGCGGGCACCTGGTATGCCGACACCGCCGCGTGGGCGGAGCAGGCCGGCCTCGCCAAGGGCGACGGCGACGGCACCTTTGCCGGCGACCGCAACATCAAGCGCAGCGAGCTGGTGACGGTGCTTTACCGTTACGCCAAGGACGTGAAGAAGCTGGACGTCTCCGTCGGCGAGGATACGAACATCCTCAGCTATGACGACGCGTTCGGCCTGCCCGAGTGGTGCATCCCCGCGTTCCAGTGGGCGTGCGGCGCCGGCGTCATCAACGGCAAGGGCACCGCGCTCGCGCCGGACGACAGCGCGACCCGCGCGGAGCTCGCCGCGATTCTCATGCGCTTCGACAAGCTCGCCGCGCAGCCGGAGCCGGAGAACAAGTATGACGTCATCATGATCGACGTTCCCGAGATCGACGGCATCCCCGCGCACTCCGTTCCCGCCATCGTCACCCTGCCCGAGGGCAAGGGACCGTTCCCCGCGGTCGTGATGCTGCACGGCACCGGCTCGAACAAGAATGAGGCGGGCGGCGGCTACGATCTGGCGGCGCCCGCGATGGCGGAGGCCGGGATCGCGTCGATCCGCATCGACTTCATGGGCAACGGCGACTCCACCGCCGACTACAGGAACTACAACTACACCTCCGCGAATATCGACGCGAAGGCCGCCGCCGACTATATCGCGAAGCAGCCCTCCGTGGACGCGAACAAGATCGCGGTCATGGGCTGGAGCCAGGGCGGCACCAACGCGCTGCTGGCGGCAGCCGCCTATCCCGGCACCTTCAAGGCGGTCGTGACCTGGGCGGGCGCGCTGGACCTCACGACGATGTTCGACAACTATGCCGCCGCCGTCGAGACCGCGAAGACCACCGGCAGCTTTGAGATGACCTTCGACTGGCGCGATTCCCTGCAGGTCGGCGAGCGCTGGTTCAGGGAGGTCAACGAGACGAAGGTGCTTGACGAGGTCGCCAAGCTCAAGGTGCCTGTGCTTTCGATCCACGGCGACAAGGACGACACCGTCCCCATGGCGGACTCCGAGAACGTGCAGAAGACGCTCGGCACGGACCGTCTCTGCGTGATCGAGGGCGCCGACCACACCTATAACATCTTCACCGAGGAGGACGGCGCGACCATCATGAAGGCGATCCGCGCCGGCATCGCTTTCCTGCAGCAGGAGCTCAACGGCGCGGTGACGGGCAAGGTCATCCAGATCGAGAAGTACGGCCACGCTCTGCTGGACACCACGATCCTCGGCTTCACCGCGGCGGGCTATGAGCTCGGCGACGTGGTGAGCGTCAAGGCGGGCAGCTACGACGATTCGATGCCCTACTTCGACGGCTACTATGTCGACAAGGGCGACTACATGCTCCGCGCCTATCCGGGCTACGAGAACATCGCCGTTTGCATCAACTACGGCAAGTTCGCCGAGACCGCCGGCATCGGCGTGGGCGACACCGTGACGATCGCGCTCAAGACCAAGGCGGGCGCGCTGGCGACGCAGGAGATCAACAATCTCGTCTACACCAACGATCCCAAGGACTACGCCTCCGACGAGGTCTTCGCGAACTTCCGCGAGGTGAAGACCACCGGCATCGGCGCGGGCAAGCTGTACCGATCCGCCTCCCCCGTCAACGACGAGAACAAGCGCGCCGCGACGGCGAACAAGCTGGTCGAGGCGGCGGGCGTGAAGGCCGTGATGAACCTCGCCGACACCACCGAGGAGCTCGCCGGCTACTTCACCGCGGAGGGCTTCGCCTCGGCGTACTACAAGAAGCTCTGTGATGAGGGCGCGGTCATCGCGCTGGGCATGCCCGTCAACTACTCCTCCGACGAGTTTGCCGAGGGCATCATCAAGGGGCTGACCTTCCTCTCCGGGCACGAGGGCCCGTATCTGGTCCACTGCACCGAGGGCAAGGACCGCGCCGGCTTCACGGCGATGCTGCTCGAGGCGCTCATGGGCGCGAGCAAGGACGAGATCATCGCGGACTACATGCTCAGCTACGTGAACTACTACCACATCGACCCGCAGACGGAGAAGGCGAAGTACGACATGATCGCGGAGAAGAACGTGGTCGACATGCTCCGCACCGTTGCGGGCCTTGAGAAGGGCGCCAGCATCGACGTGGTGGATTTTGCCAAGGCGGCAGAGAACTATCTCACCTCTCACGGTATGACCGCCGAGGCGGTCGCCGCGCTGAAGGCGAACCTCAAGTAAGCACGACCCCAAAAAGAAAACGACCGCCGCCGGATCACTCCGGCGGCGGTCATTATTCGTTTCATTCGGGTGAGCGGCGATCAGGCGTTGAGCGCCTCAATGATCTTGGGCAGCTCGCTGTCGACCTTGTCGTTGTCGAGCTGGCAGGTGCCGGCGTTGTGATGGCCGCCGCCGCCGTACTTGAGGCACAGCTCGCCGATGTCGACGTCGGACGCCTTGTTGATGATGGACTTGCCGATCATCACGGCGGTGTTCTGCTTCTTGAAGCCCCAGACGACGTGGACGGAGATCTGCGCCTCGGGATAGAGCGCGTAGACCATAAAGCGGTTGCCCGCGTGGATGACCTCCTCCTCGCGCAGGTCCAGCACGACGACCTTGCCCTCGACCTTCGCGATGCGGCGAAGCTGATCCTTGAACTGCTGCGCCTGCTCGAAATAGAGGTCCACGCGTTCCTTGACGTCGGGCAGATTGAGGATATCGTCGATGTTGTGCTGCAGGCAGTAGTCGATCAGCTCCATCATCAGGTCATAGTTCGAGATGCGGAAGTTGCGGAAGCGCCCGAGACCCGTGCGCGCGTCCATCAGATAGTGCAGCAGCACCCAGCCCGTGGGGTTGAGGATCTCGTCGAGCGTGAAGTCGGCGCTGTCGCCCTTGTCGACCGCCGTCATCAGCTCGTCGGAGATGCGGGGCATCTTCTCCTTGCCGCCGAAGTAGTCGTATACCACGCGCGCCGCGCTGCGCGCCGTCGGGTCGATGATGAGCTTGCCGCCGGTTTCGGTCGCCTTCAGACGGTCCATCTCGGATTCATGGTGATCGAACGCCATGCCGACACGCGGATCGTAGGGCAGATTGGTCGTGATGTCCTCCTTGGAAAGCTCGATCTTTCCGTCCTGCACGTCCTTGGGATGCACAAACTTGATCTCCTCGATCATATTGAGCTCCTTGAGCATCATTGCGCATACCAGACCGTCAAAATCGCTTCTGGTGACGAGACGCTTGAATTCCTGTGCCATGACGTTGCCTCCTGTCATTCATTTATGTAAACTAAAGAATCTACGAATATCATTATAGCACACAGAGGATGCGGATTTCAATACGAATCTTTGCGGATTTCTTTTCTTTCTTTGCGCGCGCCTCTTGTGTTTGCGCTCCGGTTCCGCTATAATAGCTTCCGGCAGGTATCATTCCGGTCAGACTGCATGCGGCGCGGCGTACGGTGTCCGTGACGCGTACGAAAACGGCGGATGAGCGCGGGGAGAGGATATGGCACAGGACGACAAGCGGGCGATCGAGGCGCTGCTGGCAAGGCACGGCTTTCACTTTTCCAAGTCGAAGGGGCAGAACTTCCTCATCAACCGCGAGGTTCCCGGCATGATCGCGCGCGCCTCCGGAGCGGACAAGTCGAACGGCGTGCTGGAGATCGGACCCGGCATCGGCGCGCTGTCCGCCGAGCTCTGCCGCCGCGCGGGAAGGGTCGTCGCGGTCGAGCTGGACACGGCGCTGCTGCCGATCCTGCGGGAGACGATGGCGGACTTCGACAACTTTTCGCTCGTCTCCGGCGATATTCTGAAGCTCGATATTCCGGCGCTCGTGCGCGGGCAGCTCGGCGGTCTGACGCCCATCGTCTGCGCGAACCTGCCCTACAACATCACGACGCCGGTGATCACGGCGCTGCTCGAGGCGCGCTGCTTCGAGAGCCTGACGATCCTCATTCAGCGCGAGGTCGCGCAGCGCCTGTGCGCAAAGCCGGGCACGGCGGCCTACGGCGCGTTTTCGGTCTACATGCAGTATTATACGGCGCCGCAGCTGCGCTTTGAGGTCCCGAACCGGGATTTTATGCCCATGCCGAAGGTGACCTCCGCGGTGCTCCGCGCCGAGGTGCGCTCCGAGCCGCCCGTGCGGACGGCGGATGAGGCGTTCTTTTTCCGCGTGGTCAACGCGGCGTTCGCGCTGCGGCGCAAAACGCTGGTCAACAGCCTTGCGACGGCGTTCGGCGCGCTGGGGAAGGAGAAGCTGACGGAGCTGGTCGTCTCCTGCGGATTGGACGCGAACGTGCGCGGCGAGCGGCTGGGGCTGGAGGAATTTGCGCGGCTCGCCGGGGCGCTGCGCGGTGCGGAGGACGAGCGATGCTGTTCTGGCTGATGCTGCTGCTTGTCCCGGCGGCGATTTTCGGCTTCGGCTTCTGGCTGCTGCACTACGCCTGCGCGCGGCGCGAGCTGCCCGAGGGCTGGGAGGACAGGCGCGTCGAAAAAAGCAGCAATGAGGCGTGGAAACAGGCGTGGCGCGCCGGGCGCGAGTGGCTGGAGCACCGGGAGACCGAGGAGGCGGAGGTCCAGAGCGAGGACGGGTTCCTGCTCCACGGCGTGCTGATCCCCCATATCGCGCCGCGCGCGACGGTGATCCTGTTCCACGGCTGGCGCTCCTCCTGGGAGCTGGACTTTCTGTGCATCCTGCCGTTTTTGCACTCCCTGGGACTGCAATGCCTTTTGGTCGACGAGCGCGCGCAGGGCGATTCCGAGGGGCGCTTCATCACCTTCGGCGTGCGCGAGCGCACCGACGTGCCGGTTTGGGTCGAGTTCGTCGCGAACCGCTTCGGCAGGAAGCATCCGATCTTTCTCCACGGCGTCTCCATGGGCGCGAGCGTGGTGACAATGGCGTCGTCTTACCGCTTTGACGCGAACGTGCGCGGCATTGTCGCCGATTGCGGCTTCGCCTCGCCCTACGAGGTCGTCTCCTCCGTCTGGCGCAGCAGGACGCCGTTTCCGGCGCATTTCGCCATGTGGCTGCTGGATAAATTCGCGCGGTGGTTCGCCGGCTTCGGGCTGAAGGAATACAGCGCGGAGAAGGCGCTGGCAAAGGCGGAGCACCCCGTGCTGTTCATCCACGGCACGGCGGACAGATTTGTGCCGAGCTATATGACGAAGCAGGCGTATGAAGTATGCCGCAGCGAGAAGGCGCTCCTGCTCGTCGAGGGAGCGGGGCACTGCATGAGCTGGCTCACAGACCCGGAGGCCTGTCAGGCCGCTTACCGGGATTTCATAGAAAAGCATCTTGCACGAAACTGAGGAGGAACGAACGATGAAGAAGATGAAGAAAAGGAACCGCACCCTGACCCTGCTCCTTGCGATCGCCCTGTCGATTTCCCTCTGCGCGCCCGCGCGGGCGGTAAGCACGGAGCTGGAGCAGAAATTCGACTATAACTTTTTCAGCGATTCGCTGCGGCTGATGGACCACGGCGACGGACGGAGCTATGGCAGCGACGAGATCGCAGCGCTTGCCGAGTGGTACGGCGAGGACAGCGAGGACTACATCAACGCGCTGGCACGCGCCGGGATCATCACCCTGCGCCTGAAGACGGTGGAGCGCATGGACATCATCGCGGGACCGGACTATCCGCACGGCAGGGACCTCAACAAGCTGATCGAGATGCACCCCCTGCTGACCGAGTATTCCGACGTTTCGCCCGAGGCGTGGTATTACGACGCCGTAATGAAGGCGTCCGTGGGCGGACTGGTCTACAGCGACGCGCTCGGCGCGTTCCGGCCGGACGAATATGTGACCGTGGCGGAGCTTGCCACCGTGATCTGCCGCATTTACGGCCTTCCGGTCAATGTCTTCTACACAGGCCCGTGGTACGGCCCGTATATCGACTCCATCATTGTCGCGGGCCTCGAGTTCAATTCCTGCGACCGTTCTCGCGCGGTCGAGCTCGTCAACCGCGGCGAGGCGATCGAGTCGATGGTCATTATGGTCCGCGCCCTCGGGCGTGAGCCCGTTCGCAGCCTGACGTGGAGCGACGTGGAGGACGCGGAGGACTGCCGCGCGGCGCAGCCGTCGCACAAGTGGTCGGACAAGGCGCTGCTCGACGCGCTGAACTATGGCGTCGTCGACGGCGTGAACGCGGCGCACCGCATGAATCCGGCGGCTCCGCTTACGCGCGCGGAGCTGTGCAAGCTGCTCCAGAACATCGGCATTACGACCGCGCGCAGCGTGAAATCCAATGACGCGGTCGGTATCTACGGGGAGTACGTGACGCGCTGAGACCGCACGGGGCTTTGAAGCAAGCCGCCTGGAAAGCGCGTGATAAAATCCCGGGGATGTGAAAAACGCGAGTTTTCACATCCCCTCTTTTCTCCGCTTCCGGCGCACGCGGTTGAGATGGCGCTCGAAGTCGCCGCTGCGCAGCAGCTCCGCAAGCACGTACTGCTCGAACAGCGGCACGGTGCAGGAGTAGAAGCCGACGGAGCGCTCGAACGCGTCCGTCAGCGCGGGAGGCAGCACCATATACCCCACGCGGATCGACGGCGCGATCGTTTTGGAGAAGGTGTTGACATAGATGACCGAGCGCTCCGGCTCGAGCGAAAAGACGGTGTCCTCCGCCTTGGACGAGAGGGAAAACTCGCTGTCGAAGTCGTCCTCGACAATGCAGCCGTCCCGCTCCTGCGCCCAGCGGATGTATTCCGCGCGCTTGCCCGCGCTGGCTGTGACGCCGCTGGGAAAGCTGTGGAAGGGCGTGACGTGCAGCACCGTCGCGCGGGCGCGGGCGAGCTCGTCGGTGCGCACGCCGTCCGCGCCGAGGCGCAGCGCTTCGCAGACGACGCCGTTCGCCTCGTAGACGCGGCGGATCTTTTCATAGGAGGGGCTCTCGACGCCGTAGACGCGCCTGCGTCCCAGCAGCTGTACGATCAGCCCGTAGAGGTATTCCGCCCCCGAGCCGATGACGATCTGCGAGGACCGGACGCGGATGCCGCGCGAGCGCGCGAGATAATCCGCGATCGCCTGACGCAGGGCGGCGCAGCCGTTGTTGGGGGACTTGACCAGCAGCCCCTCCCCATAGTCCGAGAGCACGCGGCGCATCGTCCGCGCGAGCACGGAAAACGGAAATTCGACCTCCGCGGCGCGGAGCGCCTCCGTTCCGCGCGCGGGAGGCGCGTCCGTTCCGGGAAAGCAGTCGCCCGCGCGATAGGCGACGAAGTAGCCGCTGCGCTCGCGGGACTCGAGATACCCCTCGTCGCAGAGAATGCCGTAGGCGTGCTCGACCGTGACGAGGCTGACGTGCGCGTCCGCGGCGAGCTGACGCTTGGACGGCAGCCGGCTGCCGTGGGGATAGGCTCCGGCGACGATGTCGGCGCGCAGACGGCGATAAAGCTGCATATAGGCGCTCTGCGCGCCGCCCTTTTCCTCATAATCACTCATCTGGACTCATAAAATCCTTTCTTGGATTGGCTTTAAACCATACCAGAAGAAGCATACCACAGAGGGCGCGCCGCGTAAAGGGGATTCTTTACATTTTATTCACAGTTTCGTCTCGCTTTCCCTTTGACATGTTAGCGGAAGAAAACTATAATAAACAGGAATTTAACGCAATTTGCACAACGAACGCGATGACCTGGAAGGAGCGTGTTGTTATGAAGAAACGAGCCACGGCGCTGCTGACGGCGCTTGCGCTGGTGACGGCGCTGGGCGCCGGCGCGGTGCTTGCGAGGAATGACGCGGCGGCGCAGACCTCGCAGACTGCGGAGGACGCCGCGCCCGCAAAGGAGAACGCTTCCGCGGAGGAGGCTGCCCCCACGGAGGAGACTTCCCCCATAGAGGAGAACGTCCCCGCGGAGGAGACTGCCCCTGCGGAGGAGAACACGCCCACGGGGGAGGCCGCGCCAACGGAGGAGAGCACGCCGCCTACGGGGGAGACCGCCCCCGCGGAGGAGGCCGCGCCGCCCGCGGACGAGGCGGGCACGCTGTCCTTCGGCAATCTCAACGACCGTATGCGCACGGGCTTTTATCCGTTGCGCGCGCTGGAGGAAAGCGTTTCATCGATCGAGGAGCTGGACTACGACAAGCTCTATGACCAGCTGCGCGACCAGCTTAACGAGATCGCCGAGGCGCAGTGGACGATGCGGTCGATGAACAAACAGCTCGCGGACATGACCAGTCAGCCGTGGCTGACGGCGATATACGGTCTGGACGACCGCAGCTTTGAGCGCACGATGGAGAGCAGCTACACACTGGTGCGCAGACAGTTCGACGACATCAAGGACGGCAAGATGCAGGAGGACAACGCCGATATTCTTCGCCAGCTCCGCAACGCGGAGGATCAGATGCTCATGGCGGGGGAAACGCTCTATATCGGGCTCAAGAGCGCAGAGGCGGCGGACGCGGCGCTGACGCGGCAGATCGCGCAGCTGGACCGGACGGCGCGGGAGATGCAGCTGCGCAGCGAGCTGGGACAGATTTCCGCGAGCACGGCGGAGCAGGTCGCCGCGGGGCGTACGCAGGCAAAGAGCGGGCAGCAGACGCTGCGCACGAATTACGAAAACAGCCTGCTGCAGCTCAAGGCGATGACCGGCGTGCCGCTGGACGAGGCGCTTTCCCTCGGGGCGCTGCCCAAGGTCACGGCGGCGCAGCTCGCGGCGATGGACCTGGAGGCGGACCTCGAGCGGGCGAAGGAGGCAAGCTACGAGCTGCACGACGCGAAGAAAACGTACGACGACGCCAAAAAGGAGTTCGAGGATTACGGCTATATCCCGCCCGAGCCGACGACCTACGCACAGCGCAGCACGCTGCATACCTGGAACGCGGCGCAATATACATACGAAAACACGGTGCAGAATTTTGAGATGCGTTTCCGCGTGCTCTACGCGCAGATCCGGGATTACGCGCAGGTGCTGGAGGCGAAGCGCGCCGCCCTTGCGACGGAGGAGAAAAACTACGCCGTCGCCGCGCTCAAGTACGAGCAGGGGAATCTTTCGGCAAACGCGCTGGCGGACGCGAGGGACAGCCTGACGGAGAAGAAGGCGGACATCGCCTCCGCCGAGCGGGACCTGTTCTCCGCCTATCGGAGCTATTACTGGGCCGTGGAGCACGGCATCCTGAACTGAGGGAGGGGCGGACATGAAAAAGAAATGGATCGCGCTGCTTCCGGCGGCGCTGACGGTATTTCTGCTTGTGAGCTGCGCCGGAACGCAGCTTACGCCCGTCGCTCAGACCGCCGAGGCGCCGTCCGGCGTCGCGGTGCGGGTCAGGACGATCGAACGGCGCGACGTCTCCACCGAAAACCGGGTCTCCGGCACGGTGACGAGCGACGAGGAGACGTCGATCTACGTTGCGGTGACCGCCAAGTGCACCGCCGTGAACTTTGAGGCGGGCGACACCGTGGAGAAGGGCGACGTCATCTGCACGCTCGACCTCGGCTCGACGCTCGCAAATTACAACGCCGCGCGCATCAGCTACGACAGCGCCGCGGCGAGCTACGAGCAGCAGAAGGAGGTCTTCGACCTTCAGCTCGCCGTGTTCGACAAGCAGATCGCGCTGGCGGAAAAGAACGTTTCGGACACGAAGCAGCTTTTTGCCATCGGCGCGGCGTCGCAGCTGGAGATCGACCAGGCGGAGCTTCAGCTCGAGAGCGCGCGGCTGCAGCGGGCGAGCACCGTGGCGCAGCGGGATTCGACGCTCTCGCAGCTCCGCGCGGGCATGGAGAGCACCCGCGCCAACCTCGAGCAGCTGGGCCTCGTGATGGACGACGTGGATTCCCGCGGCAACGTCATCGCGCCGGCGAGCGGCACGCTCGCCTCTTTGACCGCGGTGGAGGGCAGCTACATCACGGCGAACTACCCGGTCGCCGTCATCAGCAACGCCGAGCAGATGAAGGTCACGGTTTACGTCTCCGAGGCGCTGATCCCCAAGCTCGCCGTGGGCGACGCGGCGCATGTGAGCGTTTCCTCCGCGGGAGCGGAGTTCACCGGCGTGATCCGCTCGATGGACCAGACGGCGAACATGCAGACGAAGCTCTACAGCGTCGTGCTCAGCGTGCCGCCCGACCTCGAGGGGCTGGTTTCCGGCATGTTCGCCGACGTGACGTTCTTCACCGAGACGTCCGAGGGGACGATCGCGGTCCCGTCCGAGGCGCTGCTGACGGCAAACGGCGAGCAGTATGTCTTTGTCGTGGAGCAGGGGCCGCAGAACACTGCGGTCCGCACGCCCGTCACCACCGGCCTCACCGGAAACGGCGTGACCGAGGTCCTCACCGGGCTTTCCGAGGGGCAGAAGCTGGTCGTCGCCGGACAGCAGTACCTTTCCGACGGGGACGTTGTGCGCATCGTGGGCGAGGGGTGACCGATGGGCGGAAAAATTGCGGATTTCTGCATCAAGCACCGCGTGACGACGATCCTGGCGTTTCTCGTCGTCTCGATCTTCGGCGTCGTCTACCTGCGGGAGCTGCAGCTCGCGCTGCTGCCGAACATGGAGTATCCGGCGGCGGTCGTCTACTGTTACTATAACGGCGCCGCGCCGGAGGATATGGAGGAGCTGGTCACGCGTCCGCTGGAATCGGCGATCATGTCGGTGCCGGGCGTGGACTCGATCTCCTCCACCTCCGCCGACAGCCTTTCCACCGTCACGATCATGTACGTCACGGACACGAACGTGGACATCGCGGCGACGAAGCTGCGCGAGAAGTTCGACGCGCTGACGCTGCCGGAGGACTGCACCAAGCCGGTCAT
>CAMVAV010000033.1 GCA_947165595.1 uncultured Clostridia bacterium
GCCGCCGCGCCGCGTCCACGATCTGCTTCGCGCTTTTCTCCAGGGCGGTCTTTTTTTCCTGTTCCTTCATGTCCGTCCCTCCCTTCACTGTCTACAGTAAAACACACAAAGGGCTCCATTTTTTTATAGCGCCGTCAACATTTTGAAACGGCCGCAAAAAAATCCGGCCTGTCGAAGACAAGCCGGATTTTTTGTAAAGGAAGCGCTGATTAAATCAACGTGTGCGGATTGGCGAGCAGATTTTTCGTCTTGCAAGCCAAAAAGCCGCAGGAATACTAACGTATTTCAAGGATTTTTGGCGCAGTCAAGACGGAAAAGATGCCGCCAAGACGTGCGCGGGGATTTATTCAGCGCTTCCTAAAATTTGCTGCGATTCGAGGCGCCTGGGAGGGGCTTCTCTCATCTCATCGGTTCGGGCGGGGCCCGGCCCCGCATCGGATCAGCAGCGCAGATCGACGTGGCTGAGCGTTCCCGCCCCGCCGCTCTCTTTCAGGTAAACGCCGGTCCTTCGCACGACGCCGTCGGTCTCGTTCGTCACGTCGTCCTTGAGGGAAAACTCCGTGTCCGCGCTGCCGAGAAAGATCGCGCCGACGTTCGCCTCCTTGAGGTCGAGCAGCCGGTCGCCGCCGTCCGCGTCTCTGACCCAGACGCGCAGCTTTGCGTAGACGTCGTCGTTCTCGTCGATCCAGCCGTTCCCGTCTCCGTCATAGGCGGCGAGGTCCGCGAAGCCGTCCCCGCTCCCTGTGCCGAACAACTCGCTCCCGTCGTCGATCTCCCCGTTGCCGTTGCGGTCAAGCGCCAGAAAACCGCTGCCCGCGCCGGCGAAGGAGATCTCCTCCTCCCTGCCGTCGCTGTCGAGGTCGAAGCGGAACTTGACGTCGCTGACCGAGGGAGCGCCGCCGTCCAGATTGATGATCAGCGGGTCCGTCAGCACGTAGGGCTCGGCGGAAAGCGTGTCGAAGCGCTCCGAAAAGGAGCGGGACATGGCGAATTCGATGTTGAAGTCCATGCTGCGCCCGTCCTCGGTCACAACGCGCCCCTTTGACGCAAACGCGGTGAACTCCCGCTCCGAGCGCTCCGCGCTCGTCACGTTGATCCGGCGCCAGAGCGTACCCCCGGGCGAGGTGCCGGCGCGCGCGCCGCTCTCGTCCATCGCCGCGGCAAAGCGAAACACGCTCCCGCCGTAGGACCGCAGGCGCAGCTCCGCCGCCCGCGCCGCGTCGCCGCGCAGGTCCAGGGCGGCCGCGCCGCGCCCGCCGATGCGGACCGGTTCGACCCGTCCCCTTGCGCCGATCGCCTCCAGCAGCCGGTTGAGCAGCTTGATCTTCAGCTCGCTCGCGTCGTCAAGCTCCGCCTCCGCCGCGCAGGGCTGCATGGCGAGGGTCAGCTCCTGCGTCTGCTGTGCCTTGCGCTCCTCCGGCGTGCGCTCCGCCGGCGCCCGGATCGTGCCGCGGTACGCCTCCGCGGCAGCGGCGGCGCTTCCGCCGGACCTTTCGTAGACCGCGGCGGCCGTGAGCTTTTGCCATTCGCCCCGGTCCGCCCGGATCAAAAGGTTTGTTTTTTTCATGGAAACCTGCGTTTCCAGCCTGTGGGTTGACGTCATGGCGACGTCGCTGCTTGCAATTTTCATCATCAGTTCTCCTCTCCTGACTCAAAACGCGCAAACAAAGCGTTTTGACTGTTTTGGGAAGACCTCCGTGTCTTCCGTCCGTTGTTGCCTGTTTTCCCCTCCCTGTCCTTCGTTTCGCAAGCGAGGGCCGGATCGCGGTCTGCCGTGAGATACGCCCTCTATACTGTATAACGATCCGGTGCGGCGAAATTTGACACCGGCCTCCGGATTTTTTTTCACATGAAAGGGCGGCCTCGCGGCCGCCCTAAGGTTTCTCTCAGTTGTCCTCCTCCGGCGTCTCCGGTGCCTCCGGCGCCTCCGGCTTCGGCTCCGTCCCGCTCTCGCCCGTCCGGACGATCACCTGCGGCCTGCCGTCCGCCGCCAGCCTGCCGCCGACCATGCCCGCGACGAGCGATTTGACGTCGATGCCCATGGAGTGCGAAATGCCCTCCGTGACCTGCGTGGTGCCGTTGACGATGTCCTGCAGGAGCTTCGCGCTGTTGCCCTCGCCGTACATCGTGATATGGTCGACCTTGGAAAGCGGCTCCGCGACGTTCCTCGCGATCTCCGGCAGCGCGTTCATGATCATCTCGATGACCGCCGCCTCGCCGTACTTCTTCATGGCCTCCGCCTTGCGGTCGATACCCTCCGCCTCGGCGACCGCCTTGGCGCGGATCGCGGCGGCTTCCGCCTCGCCGACCGCCTTGATGCCGGCGGCCTCCTGCTCGCGGGCAAACTTCGCCGCCTCCGCCTGCGCGCGGACCGCGAGCGCCGCCTGCTCCTGCTCGTACTTCTTTGCCTCGGCGTCCTTCTGGCGGCGGAACAGGTCCGCCTCCGCCTCCTGCTGCTGACGGTAGCGTTCCGCGTCCGCCTGCGCGCGCACCTCGGCGTCAAGGCTCTTCTTCTTGACCTCGACCTCCTTGGCGCGCAGCTCCGCCTCGCGCTCCGCCTTGGCGATCTGCGCGTTCACGGTCGCCGCCTCGATGGTCTTCTGCTGCTCCTGCTTCTGGATCTCATACGCGGCGTCGGCAATCGCCTTCTTGGTGTCCGCCTCGACCTGCAAGCCCGCCTTCTTGATGGCGAGATCGTTGTTGCGCTGGGCGATCTCCTGCTCGGAGGCGACCTCCGCCTCGTTGGACGCCTTGTTCGCCTCCGCCTGCGCGATGGCGATGTCGCGCTCCGCCTGCGCCTTGGCGATGGCGGCGTCCTTCTTGATGCGCGCCGTGTTGTCCGCGCCGAGGTCCTTGATGAGCCCGTTTTCGTCCGTGACGTTCTGGATGTTGCAGGAGAGAATCTCAATGCCGAGCTTCTCCATGTCGCGGCTCGCCTTGCTCATGACCTGATCGGAGAACGAGTCGCGGTCGGTGTTGATGCTCTTGAGCGAAAGCGTGCCGATGATCTCGCGCATATTGCCCTGGAGGGAGTCCTTGAGGTCCTCGGTGATATCGGCGGAGCGCTTGTTGAGGAAGTTCTTCGCCGCGAGGCGGATGCCCTCCGGCGTCGGAGAGATGCGCACCTTCGCCACCGCGTCCACGTTGACGTTGATGAAGTCATTGGTCGGCACCGACTGCTCGGTCTTGATATCGACGGTCATCTGACCGAGGTAGAGCTTGTCCAGCCGTTCAAAGAACGGGATGCGCAGACCTGCGCGGCCGATGAGCACGCGCCCCTCCTTCCCCATGCCGCTGATGATGTACGCCTGATCGGGCGGCGCCTTGACATAGCCCGCGGCGATCAGAAGCAGCAGAATGACCGCGACGATGACAATGGGCAGATAAGCGACGAAGTCCATGATGTGATCCCTCTCTTTTTTACTGAATTGGCCTCCTGACGGTTTCGGCCTGGCGGGGAAGCTTTTTCCCCGCGGGAAAAGTATAGCATACCGCGCGGCGAGAGCGCAAGCCGCAGAAACGGCAAACGGGGAACTTTTTGCGCGGCTCCTCCGTCAGCCTCCGCCGCGCTTTTCCGGCTCCGTCAGCTCCGCCGCGGCGTAGAGCAGCGCGTTGCAGATTGCCGCGGCGACGCCGCTGCCGCCCTTGCGCCCGAGCGCGACGATGGCGGGCACGCCGCATTTTCCGCAGACCGCGAGCGCGCGCTCCTTGCTCTCCGCGACGTTGACGAAGCCCACCGGCACGCCGACGACCAGCGCGGGGCGCAGCCCGTTTTCGATGTGCTCGGCAAGCCGCAGCAGCGCGGTCGGGGCGTTGCCGACCGCAAAGACCGCATGGGGGGTCTGCTCCGCCGCAAAGTCCATCGAGACGACCGCGCGCGTCACGCCGCGCGTCCTCGCCTCCTCCGCGACAAACGGCTCCGCCATATGGCAGCGCGCCTCGCCGCCGAGCCTGCGAAGCGCCGGCTTGCTGATCCCCGCAAGCGCCATATTGGTGTCCGTGACGATCCACGCGCCGCCGCGCAGCGCCGCGACGGCGCGGGCGACCGCGTCCGGCGTGAAGCGCAGATTCTCCGCGTAGTCAAAATCCGCCGTCGTGTGGATGACGCGCTTGACGACCGCCCTCGTCTCCTCCGGCAGCGCGACGCCGCGGGACAAAAGCTCGCCATCGATGATGCGCATGCTCTCCCGCTCGATCTCCGCGGGCTTTTCAAACTCCATCAGGCAAATTCCTCCATCGCGCGGTACACCGCGTCCATATCGAGCGCCTCGCGCACCCCCTGTGCGAGCAGGTCGTACTGCCGCTCCTTGTATGCCCTCCAGGGCTCTGCCGCGGCGGCGCTCTTCGGTATTCCCCTGCGCTCGCACAGCCAGTCCGCCAGCTTTTCGACCGCCTCGCCGCTGTCGAACAGGCCGTGGAGATAGGTCCCGAGCACGTTTCCCCTTTGGCAGCCCTCCGGCGCGCCGGTTTCAAGCCGGCAGAACGGCGCGCCGCGCGCCTCCGTCGTGCCCATGTGGATCTCATACCCCTCCAGGCCCGCGCCGTCCAGCGGCCCGCCCGTGACCGTGGCGCGCACGCGCGTGAGCGTCTTTTCCGGTTCAAACGCCGTCACGCAGGGCAAAAGCCCCATGCCGCGCAGACTCGGCACGCTCCCCTCGATCCCGGAGGCGTCGTCGATGCGCTCGCCGAGCATCTGGTAGCCGCCGCAGACGCCGAGCAGCGGCGTGCCGCTCGCGGCAAGCTTCCGCACCGCCGCCTCCAGTCCGCTCTCGCGCAGCCAGACAAGGTCGTCCATCGTGCTTTTCGTGCCGGGCAGAATGACGAGGTCCGGCGCGCCGAGCTTCGCTGCGCGGTCCACGTAGCGCACGCCGAGCAGCGGATGCGTCTCCAGCGGCGCGAAGTCCGTAAAGTTGGAAATGTGCGGCAGCCGCACCGCCGCAATGTCGAGCGGCTTGCGCGCGTCGGCGGCGCCGAGCCTCGGCGCGAGCGAATCCTCGTCGTCGATCTCCACGCGCAGGTACGGCACGACGCCGAGCACAGGGATTCCCGTCAGGTCCTCGAGCTGCCGAAGGCCGGGGCGCAGCAGCTCCGCGTCGCCGCGGAACTTGTTGACGACAAGCCCCTTGATACGCGCGCGCTCCGCCTCCGAGAGCAGCATGACCGTCCCATAGAGCTGCGCGAAGACGCCGCCGCGGTCGATGTCGCCCGCGAGCAGCACCGGCGCGTTGACCAGCTCCGCGAGGCCCATGTTGACGATGTCGTTCTCGCGCAGATTGATCTCGGCGGGGCTGCCCGCGCCCTCGATGACGACGACGTCGTTCCCGGCGGCAAGGCTCTCATACGCCGCCTTGATCTCGGGAAGCAGCGTTTTCTTGCAGGCGAAATACTCCGCAGCCGTCATATTTCCGCGCGCCAGGCCGTTCACGATGACCTGGCTGCCCACGTCGCTCGACGGCTTGAGCAGGATCGGGTTCATGCGCGCGTCCGGCTCGACGCCCGCCGCCTCCGCCTGCGCGGCCTGCGCGCGGCCCAGCTCGAGCCCGTCGCGCGTGACATAGCTGTTGAGCGCCATATTCTGGCTCTTGAACGGCGCGACGCGAAATCCGTCCTGCCGGAAAATGCGGCACAGCGCCGTGCACAGCAGGCTCTTGCCCGCGCCCGACATCGTGCCCTGCACCATGATGCGTTTTGCGCCGCTCATGCCAGAACCTCCCTCAATGCCTCGATCAGGCGGTCGTTTTCCTCCCTTGTCCGCACCGCGGCGCGGTACCACGTCTCGTCCAACTCGGCAAAGTCCGCGCAGCCGCGAAGCAGTATCCCGCGCTCGCTCAGCGGATTTCCGAGCGGCGTTTCGCTGCGAAAGAGCAGAAAGTTCGCCTCGCCCGGTATCACCCGCAGCCCGAGCGCCGCCAGCGCCGACGCGAGCCGCGGGCGCTCTGCTTGGATCAAAGCGCGCAGTTGGTTTACATAATTTTTCTCCCGCAGGGCGGCAAGCCCCGCCGCCTGCGCGAGCGACGAAACGCTCCACGGCGGACCGGCACGGCGCATCGCGTCCAGAAAAGCCGTGTCCGCGCACAGCGCATAGCCGAGCCGCGCGCCCGCCATGCCGCAGAGCTTCGTGAACGCCCTGAAAATGAGCAGATGCGGGCACTCTTCCAGACAATCCTTCATCGTGTGCGCTTCCGGCTCGTCGATAAAATCGACGAAGCACTCGTCGAGCAGCAGGCGCGTCCCCGTCTCCCGGCAGCGCTCCGCGATACGGCGCAGCAGCGCGGGTTCGACCGTGCGCCCCGTCGGGTTGTTTGGATTACATAATATTGCTATATTCGTATTATGGTTAATCTGTCGTAAAAACTCCTCCGGCAGCGCAAACGGCTCCGCGAGCGGAAACCGGACGATCTCACAGCCGCACGCTCCCAGCGCCGCCTCATACTCGGCAAAGCACGGCGCGGCCACGAGCGCGCGCTTCGGCTTTGCCGCGAGCGCCGCGCGCCAGATCAGCTCCGACGCGCCGTTGCCGCACAGCACCCATGAGGGCGCGACGCGCTCCTTTTCCGCAAGGGATGCGCGCAGCGCGCGGCAATCCGGGTCGGGATAGCGGTCGATCCCCGCCGCGGCGCGGCAGACCGCCTCGTGAACGCCCTCCGGCACGCCGAGCGGGCTGACGTTCGCCGAAAAGTCCAGCGGCGCGAACCCGTATTCGCGTTCAAACGCGGCGCAGTCGCCGCCGTGCTTTCGTTCCATCAGAGCATCCTCACGATCAAAAATCGAATCCCCGCGCACACGAGCAAAAGCAGCATCCCCGCGCAGTACATCATGTGGTTTGCGCGCAGAATATCCTCCGGCTCGCAGGGCCGCAGCGCGTCGCCGAGCGTCGCCTTCTCAAAGCGCTCGCCGAAGTACCACGCCTCCCCGCCGAGCCGCACGCCCAGCGCGCCCGCGCAGGCGCTTTCGGTCTGTCCCGCGTTGGGGCTCGCGTGCGCGCGCGCGTCGCGCCGCCAGATTTGGAAGGCACGCTTCGCGTCGTGCCCCGTCAGGCCGGCGGCAGCGATCCAGAAGAGCGCCGCGATCCGGGACGGCAGACAGTTCGCCGCGTCGTCGAGCTTCGCCGCCGCGCGGCCGAACCAGAGATAGTTGTCGCTCTTGTAGCCCACCATGCTGTCCATGGTGTTGATCGACTTGTAAACGAGCGCGAGCGGCGCGCCGCCGAGCATCATATAGAGAAGCGGCGCGGCGACGCCGTCGGAAAAGTTCTCCGCCACGGTCTCCACCGCCGCCTTCGCCACGCCCTCGGCGTCGAGCCGCTCCACGTCGCGGCCCACGATGCGCGCCACCGCCGTCCGGGCGGCGGAAAGGTCGCGCGCGCGCAGCGCCGCGCAGACGCGCTTGCTCTCTGCCGCCAGTCCGCGCGAGGCGAGCGCCTGCGCGCACCAGAAGGTTTGCAGCGCCGCCTCCGCGTACGGATGGACGCGCCGCGCGAGCAGGCACGCTCCGAAGGCAACGGCAAAGGTCAGCAGCGGCAGCGAGACCGCGAGCAGCGCGCCGCCCCGGCGTTCGCCCTCCGGCGTTTTGGGAAAGCGCGGACGCACGGCGTGCTCGAACCACGAGATATACCTGCCCATCAGCACGACCGGGTGCGGCAGCCACGCGGGATCGCCGAACAAAAGGTCCAGCGCGAAGCCCGCGAGCGCCGCGCAGAGGATCAGCATGGCGCCACCCCGGACAAAAGCCGCTTTTCATGCGCCCACCGCGCTTCGTCCCAGGCAAGCGTGAAGCCGCCGCCGCAGGGTGCGTTCCAGTCAAAGTAACCGCGCCGCGGCAGGGCATAGCGCTCCATCACGGCGCGCAGCGTGCCGCTGTGGGCAACGATGACGAGCTTATCCCCGCCCTCCGCCGCCGCGCGCTCGAGAAGCGGCTCGAACGCCCCGCACACGCGCGCGGAAAACTCCGCGCGGTCCTCGCCGCCGGGACAGCGGCCCGCGCAGCCGCCGTCCACCCAGGCGCGGTACGCCGCGTCGTGCTCCATCTCGCGATAACTGCGCCCGGTGAAATCGCCGAAATCCATTTCCGCAAACGCCTCCACCACCGTCTGGCGCGCCTCGGGAAACAGAAGTTCCGCCGTGCGGCGCGCGCGCAGCAGCGGCGAGACAAAAACCTCCGCCGCCGTGAACGGCGCGCGGCGGAGCGCCCGCTCCCCTTCCCCGCTCAACGGAATATCCGACGCGCGGCCCTGATAGCGCGCCTGCGCGTTCCACTCGGTCGCGCCGTGGCGATAGAGATAGACGTCCATACGCCGGCCCTTGACGACCCTCGGAATGCCGCAGAACACGCGCACGACCGTTTCCGCCCGCTCCGCGAGAAGGCACGCGAGCCGCCCCGCGCGCTCCCGCGCGGCGCGCTCTTCGGGATCGAGCGGCACCACGCCGCCCCCGACCTCCGCGGCGGTCACCGCGTCGTATCGCGCCAGCTCGTCCGCGAGCGTCTCGAGGTCGCCGCGCTCCCTCGCCAGCTCGTGAACGTCGCAGGCGCAGCGCTTTTCGAGCGCCGCGTCGTCGCAGCCGAGCAGCTCCTTCGCGACGGCGCGCTTGCCGCCGAACATCGGCCCCGTAATAAAAATCATAGCGCTTTCTCCACATACGGCGTCAAAACGAGCGCCGCCAGCAGCCAGAATTCCGTCTTCACCAGAAGCCACCCGGCGAGATCGCCGGAGAGGCCCCCGAACTCCCGCCGCGCCGTGTCGGCGGCATGGATCGCGGTTACGAGCAGCACGCAGGTCTCCGCGAGAAAAAGCGTCCGTCCGCCATGCAGATAAATTCCCGCAAGGCACGCGCCGATCACGGCCGCCAGGATCGCGCCGACGCGCCGCCTGTCCGCCGCGGCGGCAAAGGTCCGCGCGAGGCTCGAGCCCTCCGCGACCGGCAGCGCGGTCAGCGCGAGGCCCGAGAGCGCGCGGGAGAGCACAAAGCTCAGCCCCACGCACCAAAGCGCCGCGTCCGTCGGCGCAAACGCGCAGCAAAGCGCGAAATACGCAAGGAAGTACACGCACAGCCGGATCACCGCGAACGCCCCGCAGTGCGGGTCGCGCAGGATCGCCTGTTTCTTCTCCGGCGAAGCGCGGCTCGCGAGCGCGTCGGAGGTGTCGGCGTAGCCGTCGAGGTGGATGCCGCCGGTCACAAGCGCCGGCAAAACGCACAAAATCGCACCGCGCAGAAGCGCCGGCAGCGCGAGCCATTCGCACAGCGCGCACGCCCCCCGCCACGCAAGCCCCAGCACCGCGCCGACGAGCGGAAACGCCAGGAGCGCGTAGCGCATATTCTTTTCGTTCCATTCGATGCGCGGCACCGGCAGCGCCGAATACATCCCAAACGCCACCGCCGCGGTCTTCAAAACCCACATCAGTCCGGTTCTTCTCCCTTGTAATAGTCCGGAAGGCCGCACACGACCTCGCACACGGCGTCCGCGAGCGCCGCCAGACGCCGGTTGACCTCCCCGAGCACGCGCAGCCAGCGCAGCGTATCGCCCGCGTAGTCCGTCCCGCCGGAGCCCGCCTCGTTCGATACGAGCACGAGCGCGCAGCACCGACGCTGCAGCGCCTCCACGCCGCGCACGACCGCGTCCGCCGCATCCTCGCCGCTGCCGGACGGGTCAAACAGCTCGTTCGCGCAGAGGTTGCCGATATCCTCCAGCAGCACGGCGGAGGACGGCGGGATCGTCGCCGTCTCTAAGTTTACATAACGTTCAATCGTCTGGAAGCCGCGTCCCGCGCGCAGCACTCTGTGCCTTTGAATGCGCGCGGCGGCTTCCTCCCCAAACGGCCGCATGGTCGCAAGATACACGCGCGGCGCGTCTCCGGATAGTTTACATAACAATTTCTCCGCATAGGCGCTCTTGCCGCTCGCCGCACCGCCCGCCACCAGCACCGTCATTGCGGCGTGTACGGCTCGATGCCGCCCTCCGCAAACGTATAGCTCTCCCGGTAGACCGCGAGCGCCATATCCAGAAGCGGCATCGCCGCCACCGCGCCGGTTCCTTCGCCAAGGCGCAGCTCCGCCGTGATGAGCGGCCTTTTGCCGAGCGCGCGCAGCACCGACGCCCCCGCGGGCTCCGCCGAAACGTGGCTCGCGAGCATCGCGTGCTTCGCACCGGGGCAGAGCCTCGCCGCGCACAGCGCCGCGACCGCGCTCGGAAAGCCGTCGAGCAGCACCGGCACGCGGCAGAGCGCGCCGCCGAGAAACACGCCGCACATGCCCGCGAGGTCGAACCCGCCGAGCTTCGCGAGCACGTCGAGCGCGTCGTTTGCGTCCGGTCGGTTGACATAAATCCCCTTTCGGATTGCGGCGAGCTTGCGCGCCAGCCCCTCGTCGGAGAGGCCCGCACCGCGTCCGGTCACGGTCTCCGGGTCGGCGCCGAGCAGCACCGACGCGATCGCCGAGGACGTCGTCGTGTTGCCGATGCCCATCTCGCCCGCGGCGAGCAGGCGCGCGCCGCGGGCCGCCTCCTCCCGCGCCAGCTCCACGCCCGCGAGGATCGCCGCCTCCGCCTCGGAGCGCGTCATCGCGGGGCCGGTCGTCAGGTCCGCCGTGCCGTTGCCGGCGCGCCGGTCCAGCACGCCCGCACAGCCGGGAAAGTCGCGGATGCCCATGTCCACGGGCACGACGCGGCAGTGCGCGGTCTCCGCCATGCGGCACACGGACGTCCGTCCCAGCGCGAGCTGCCGCGCGACGGCGGCGGTCACTTCGCTTCCCGTCTGCGCGACCCCCCGCGCGACCACGCCGTTGTCGGCGCAGAGCACGAGCGCCGCGCGGTCTGAAAGATCCACGTCCGCGCTGCCCGTCAGCGCCGCGATGTCGCAGATCGCCGTCTCCAGCAGTCCAAGGCTGCCGAGCGGCTTCGCGCAGGCGTCCCAGCGCGCCTTCGCCGCGGCGCGCGCCGTTTCGTCCGGCGGTTCGATCTGCTCAATAAGTTTACATAATTCCATGCTTCTCTCCGTATCGCGCGGCGGCGGCGACAAACCGCTCCGCGAGCGCGGGATTCCCCGCGAAATAGAAATGCGGAAACGCGGCGCAGAGCGTATCGCTCGCGTATCCGCCGCGCCATGTCCCGCCGCCCAGAGGCTTTGTCAGCAAAAACGCCTCGCCGTTTTCGGTCGAATCCCAATGATGAAACTCGTGGACGGGGATCGTTTCGCCCGCGCGCAGCAGCAGGCTGTCCGTCTCCGCCGTCAGGGCCGCGTACCCGAAGCGCACAAGCTTTCCCGCGTCCGCCGCGCACCCCGGCAGGACGCCCGCCATCGGGTATGCCGTCCCGCTCCCGTCGCACAGCTCCGCGCCGAGGTAGAGGAAGCCGCCGCACTCCGCCACGGTCGGGAGCCCGCCGCGCACCGACTCCGCGACCGCGCGGCGCATGGACTCGTTTTCCGCCAGCCGCCGCGCGTACAGCTCCGGGTAACCGCCCGGCAGATACAATCCGCCGATCCTCTCCGGCAGCGCCGCGTCGCGCAGGGGGCTGAAAAACGCGAGCTCCGCGCCGAGGCGCTCGAGGGTCTCCAGCGTTTCGGCGTAGGTGAAGCAGAACGCGGCGTCCCGCGCGACCGCGATGCGGCAGCGCTTCGCACACGGCGCCGCGTCCTCCGCCGCGTCGGATGCGGCGCCGTCAAAAATGCCGGTCAGGCGCTCCATGTCGACGTTTGCCTCGAGCGCGTCCGCGAGCGCGGCGAGCCGCGCGTCCAGACCGGCGATCTCCGCGGCGGTCAGAAGTCCCAGGTGGCGGCTTTCGATCCGCGCCGCGTCCAGCCTCGGAAGACAGCCGAGCACCGGCACGCCCGTCTCGCGCTCCAAAGCGGGCGCGAGCGCGGAGCAGAGCGCCTGCGGGCACTCGTTGAGAGCAACGCCCGCGATGTGACTGTCCGCGCGAAAGTCCCGCAGCCCCCGCACCGCCGCCGCAAGCGTCAGGCTCGCGCCGCGCGCGGGCAGCACCAGCAGCACGGGAAGCCCCAGCGTATCCGCGACGTGCCACGCGCTCGCGCGGTCCGTCGTGCCGCCGAGCCCGTCGTAAAAGCCCATCGCGCCCTCGACAACCGCCGCGCCGTGTCCGCGGCACGCGCGGGCAAAGTGCGTCTTCACGTGTGCTTCGCCGCTCAGGAAGAGGTCGAGGTTATGGCTCTCGACGCCCAGTGCCGCGCGGTGAAACATCGGATCGATGTAATCCGGTCCGCATTTGAACGCGCAGGGGTCGAGCCCCTGGTTTTTGAGCGCGCGCAGCAGCGCGCAGGCGACCGCGGTCTTGCCGCTGCCGGACGCCGGCGCGGCGATCAAAAGCCGGATCATGGCTCCGCCTCCCGCCGCGCGGAAAGAAGGAACACCGGATTGTTCGCAAGCAGCAGATGCAGCCGCTGCCCCGGCTTCGCGCGGCTCACGGCAAGCTGCGTCACCTCCGCGTTCAGTCCCCGCGCGCGAAAAACGTCCAGCGCCGCCGAGAGCGTTTCGAGCGCGATGGCGGAAACGCATAAACGCGCGCCGGGGTTCTTTCCGAGCGCCGCGTCCACGATCTCCGCCAGCATCCCCTCGCTGCCGCCGATAAACACCGCGTCCGGCGCGGGCAGGGCGTCCAGCGCCTCGGGCGCGCGGCCCTTGACCAGGCGCAGGTTCCACGCGCCGAAGCGCTCGCGGTTTTGCGCGATCAGCGCGCAGGCCTCGTCCCGGTACTCCACCGCGAACACGCGCCCGCGCCGCGCCGCGAGCGCCAGCTCCACCGACGCGCTTCCCGTCCCCGCGCCGACGTCCCAGACGGTATCGCCGGGCCGGACCGCAAGCTTCGCGAGGATCGCGGCGCGCACCTCCTGCTTGGTCATCGGCACGTCGCCGCGGATGAATTCCTCGTCCGAAATGCCTCCCGCACGCTCATACGGCCTCGGCGCGGCGTCCACGAGCAGCACGGAGAGCGGCGCGAAGTCCATTGCCGCGCATTCCGCCGCCGTCCGCACCGTGACGCGCTCGTCGGGATAGAAAAGGTTTTCGCCCACCGCGGCGCGCAGCGCGCCGAGCCCCGCGTCCGCGAGCGCGCGGCAGAGCGCCGCGGGCGTATTCGCGCCGCCCGTGAGGAAAAACGCGGGTCTCCCCTCCGTCACCGCCGCGACCGGGTCGCAATCCGTCCCGTGCGCGGAGCAGAGCGTCCAGTCCTGCCACGGCTCGCCGAGGCGCGCCGAGAGAAGCTGCACGCTGGAGAGCCCCGGCAGCACGCGGCAGTCGATCTCCCGCTCCCGCAGCAGCGCGAGCAGGCCCTTCGCGCCGGAATGGAAGCCCGTGTCGCCGCTGAAGACGACGCAGAGCCGCTCCGCGCCGGATTCCATGATGTATGTGAGAATATCCGGCGCGCGCGCCGCCGCGACGCGTTTTTGCCCTTCGACCGCCGGAAGGCTTTCGAGCAGCCTCTCCGCGCCGAGCACAAGCTCTGCGCGCGCCAGAGCCTCCCGCGCCTCAAGCGTCAGGGTGTCGGGCATACCGCCGAGTCCGATCAGGGTCACCTGCACGAAAGCATCGCCTCGCATTCCCTCCGTATTTCCTCCGGGCTCGCGCCGTGCTCCTCCGGGCGGCGCAGGACGAGAAGAGCCGCGCCCGTCTCGCGCGCCGCCTCCGCCTTTTCGCAAAAGCCGCCCGCCGCGCCGCCGTCCTTCGTCACCACATACGCGATACGGTACTGCCGGATGATCGCCGCGTTCAGTTCGCGCGAAAACGGCCCCTGCATGGCGATGATGTTGCGGTGCGGAACGCCCGCCGCCTCGCAGGCGGAGATTCCCTCGCGCGAGGGCAGCACGCGCGGATAGAGCCGATTCGGGTCGAGCGCCGCGAAGGCGGGCAGCTCCTTCGCGCCGGTCGTGAGCAGGATGTTTCCCTCCGTTTCGTTAAGGTGCGCCGCCGCTTCCGCGGCGTCCGCGAAGAAAACCGCGTCCGCCGCCTCGCTTGCTTCCCGCAGCAGACGGCGGTACGGCACGTTTGCCGTATCGCAAGCCGCGCGGATGTTTTTCGACGCCTCGACGGCGTAAGGGTGCGTCGCGTCGACGCAGAGGGCGAAGCCGCGCAGCAGCGCCGCCATCTCGTCCGCCGTCCTGCGCCCCGTCAGCACCGTGACGCCCGCGTGCGCGCCCTGCTCCTCCGCGCCGTACTCGGTCGCGACGCACACCGTAACCTCCGCCCCGCGCTCCGCGAGGCAGAGGGAAAGCTCGCGCCCCTCGGTGGTGCCGCCGAAAATCATGATCCTCATCTCCGATACCCTCTCGGCGTGACCAGATACCCGCCGAGCTTTCTTGTCGCGGACGAGCCGACGAACACGGTCGTGAACATGTCGACCCGCGCGTCCCGCAGCTCCGCGAGCGTCAGAATTCGCGCCTCCTGCCCCTCGCGCGCGATGCTTCGCACGACGCCGCAGAGCGTCTCGCCGCTGCGCGTTTCGAGCAGGATGTCGCAGGCTTTTTGCAGATGATCCGCGCGCCTGTGCGACGAGGGGTTGTAGAGCGCGACGGCAAAATCCCCCTCGGCGGCGCAGCGCAGGCGCTTTTCGACGACCTCCCACGGCGTGAGCAGGTCGCTCAGTGAAATCACGCAGAAGTCATGCCCCAGCGGCGCGCCGAGCACCGCCGCGCCGGAGAGCGCCGCCGTCACGCCCGCGACGATCTCGACCTCCACGCCCTCGTACTCCGGCAGCAGCTCCAGCACGGGGCTCGCCATGCCGTAGACGCCCGCGTCGCCGCTGCACAAAAGCGCGACGGTCTTCCCGCTTTGCGCCAGCTCCAGCGCGCGCCGGCAGCGGTCAAGCTCCCGCCTCATCGGCGCGGAGAACGTCTCCTTGTCCGGATACAGCGGCCTGACAAGGTCCAGATACGCCTCGTAGCCGACCAGCACGTCCGAGGCGTCCAGCGCGGCGCGCGCGGCGGCGGTCATGTGCTTCGCGTCCCCCGGTCCGATGCCGACGACGTACAGCTCAGCCATTCTGCCATCTCCAATCCAGATGAATGTCCCGCTTCGCGAGCGCGAGGGTCACGCCGCCGCCCGCAATCTTTTTCACGGCCAGTTCTCCGCCCGCGCGCTTCACCGCCGCGCGCTCGCAGACGTTGTCCACGCCCGTCGTTTGCGCCACGAATTCCGACGCGGCGAATTCGCCCCCGACCGCCGCGAGCTCCTCCGCCGTGTAATACGCAAGCTCCCAGCCGTGCGCGGCGCAGAACGATTCCAAGCCCGTTTCGCCGCGCTTCAAATCGATCGTCGCGGCGGCGAAGACCGCCTCCGGCAAAACGCCGGTCTCCGCGCACAGCGCCGAAAATCTCTCCTCCAGCGCTTCCGCCGCCGTGCCGCGCCTGCATCCGACGCCCAGCACAAGCGCGGGAGGCACAAGCGTCAGCGCGTCGTGCGCCCGCACGTCCACCCACATGCCGGCGTCGTCCGCGTCCGTCAGGCAAACGCCCTCGGGGGGCGCGCCGTCAATGGGGAACGCCGAGCGGACGGCAACCGTCTCCCCGGCGAGCAGCCTCGCGGACGCCGCCTTGATCTTTGAGACGTCCGCGACCGTCATGCCCTGCGCGCGCGCCCACTCGTCGACGGCAAACACGCCGTTGACGTCGGTCGCGGTGGTGATGACGGCGGTCGCGCCGATGAGCCGCGCGATCCGTCTCGCCAGCTCGTTCGCGCCGCCGAGGTGCCCCGACGCGAGCGGGACGGCAAAGCGCCCGCTCGCGTCGACGGCGAGCACGGCGGGATCGCTCGCCTTGCTCGCGAGATGCGGCGCGACCGCGCGCACCGCGATGCCCGCCGCGCCGACGTAAATGAGCGCGCGCTTCGACGCGAACGCCTCCGCCGTCCAATCCGCGAGCGAGACGCCGTCGCGCGTGCACTTCACCTCGCCGCCGAGCGCCTTGCCGAGCGTTTCCGCCAGCGCGCGCCCCTTTTCCGTAAACGCGAGACAGGCGATCTCTCCCTTTTTCATGCGTCTCCCCTTCGGAACTCCGTCGTAAAGGACGGGTCGTAGAGCCTGCTCTTTTCATACGGCGCGTCCAGAAAGCCGCCGACGAGCACGAGCGCGGTCTTGCGGATGCCCTCCGCCGCGCCCGCGGCCGCGAGCGTGCCGACCGTGCAGCGCACGGTTTTTTCGTCCGGCCACGTCGCCTTGTAAACCAGCGCCGCCGGGGTATCCTCGGCATATCCGCCCGCGAGCAGCTCCCCCCGTACCTTCTCCAGCATCCCGCTTGAGAGGAACAGCGCCATCGACGCGCCGTGGCGCGACAGGTCGCGCAGCGCCTCGCCCTCCGGCACGCCGGTCCGCCCCGCGAGGCGCGTGACGATCAGGCTCTGGCTGACGCCGGGGAGCGTGAACTCCGCGCCCAGCGCCGCCGCCGCGCCGAACAGGCTGCTGACGCCCGGCGTCACGTCGAAGTCGATCTTCCTCTCCCGCAGCGCGTCAAGCTGCTCGCGGAGCGCGCCGTAGAGGCTCGGATCGCCCGTGTGCAGCCGCACGGTCGTCTTTCCCTCCGCCTCCGCGCGCTCCATGACCGCGAGCACTTCATCAAGCGTCATTTCGGCGCTGTTGAAGGTCTCGCAGCCCTCTTTGCAATCGTCCAGCAGCGCGGGGTTGACGAGGCTGCCCGCGTAGATCACGACGTCCGCCGCCCGCAAAAGCGCCGCGCCGCGCAGCGTGATGAGGTCGGGCGCGCCCGGCCCCGCGCCGACGAAATGTACCATCTTACCGCCACTCCTTCAAAAGCCTCCGCGCTTCTTCCGTTTCGCCGAGGCCGCCGTACTCGTTGGAAAAGAACACCGCGCCGACCGTCAGCATTCCCGCCGCGCGGCGGTCGAGATGCTTTTGCGCCGCCGCGAGCAGGCTTTGCAGCACCGCGCCGCGCAGCCCCGCTTTATCCAGCAGCTCGATGCAGGCGTCGGTCGTCGCCGCGTCCATGAGCGCGCGGCACAGCGCCGCGTCCGCCCCGCACAGCGCCGCGTGCGCAGTAAAGAGCTCCGCGCGGCAGTCCGCCTGCTTCGAGTGTGTGTTCATGATCCCGCCCGCGAGCTTGACGAGCTTGCCGATGTGCCCGACCAGCAGGACCTCCGCAAAGCCCTCCGCCGCCGCGGCGTCCAGCGCCTCGCCGATATAGTTCGAGCATTTGACGACCGGTACGCCGAGCGCGTCCAGCCCGTTTTCCCGCAGATAGTCCGCGCCGTAGTTTCCGGGCGTCAGGATCAGGCGCTTTCCGCCGCCCGCCGCCGCCTGACGGATCTCGACGCCGACGGTGTCGATCAGCGCCCGCTCGCTCATCGGCTCGACGATGCCCGACGTGCCGAGGATCGAAATGCCGCCCTCGACGCCGAGCCTCGGATTGAACGTCCGTTTCGCGAGCTCCGCGCCGTCCGGGACGGAGATCACGACGGAGAGCCCGCCGCCGTAGCCCGCTTCCGCGCAGACCTCCTCCACCGCGGAGGCGATCATGCGCCGCGGCACGGAGTTGATCGCCGCCGCGCCGATGGGCTGATCGAGTCCCGGCTTCGTCACGCGCCCGACGCCTTCGCCGCCGTCGATCGTCACGCCGCGCGCGCTCTTTCGCACCGCCGCGTACACGAGGCAGCCGTCGGTCACGTCGGGATCGTCGCCCGCGTCCTTTCGCACCGCGCAGCACGCCGTTTCGGCGTCAAGGAAGCAGTCCTCGAGCGCCGCCTCCACCGGCCAGCCCTTCGGCGTGACGAGGCGCGCGCGCTCCGGCGCTTCGCCGAAAAGCAGCAGCCGCGCCGCCCCCGCCGCGGCGAGCGCCGCGCAGGCGCCGGTCGTATAGCCGCAGCGCAGCAGCCTTGCGCCGCCGCGGATATAGTGTTCAAACGCCATCCTGCTTCCTCTTTGTCAGCTCCGCGAGCTCCGGCCAGCGCGCGAGCAGCCTTTCATAGTTCGCGCGCCGGTGCGGGAACGCGCAGTCCACACAGCTCTTGACGCCCTTTTCCGTGTAGTGAAAGCTCCCGCCGCACCTGTCGCCGAGCGCGTAGAGTGGACAGTAGCAGAAAAGGCAGTTGAATTCCGCTTCCTCCACGCCCTTGTGGCAGGGAAAGCTCCCGCAGCCTCTGTTCTGAAAGAAGCTCCGATCCCCCGCGCCGCCGAAAAACGCGTCGTAGCTGCCTTGCTCCATGCCGTAGAGCGTTTCAATGTACGCGCTCGTCAGAATCTCCGCGGGCTTCCCGACGCGGTCGACCGCGCCGTCGCGGACGCAGAGCACCGTGTCGGAGACGCGCGCGGCGCACTCCGGCTCATGCAGGCTCATCACGACCGCAATGCGCCTTTGGCGCGCAAGCGTTTGGAGCGTCGTGAGGAATTCCAGCTTATAGCGCACGTCGAGAAACGACGTCGGCTCGTCGAGCAGCAGCGCCTCCGGCTCCTGACAAATGGCGCGCGCGAGCAGGACGCGCTGGCGCTGGCCGTCGCTGACGCGCGCAAAGTCCCGCCCCGCCAGCTCCGTTACGCGGACGAGCGCCATCGTCTCGTCAACGATCCGCTTATCCGCCTCCGAGAGAACGCCGAGCCGTCCCGTGTAGGGGTAGCGCCCCATCGCCACCACGTCGGCGCAGGTCATTCGTTCCGCGCGCACGCGCTCGGTCGTGACGATGGAGAGCCTTCGCGCGAGCGCGTTTTCGCGCATCGGCGCAAGGTCCTCCCCGCCGAGGTACACCGTGCCCGCCACGGGCGCGAGCTGCCGCGCGAGCGTTTTGAGGATCGTCGATTTGCCCGCGCCGTTCGGCCCGACGAGCGTCAGCAGCTCGCCGCCGCGCACGGAAAACACGACGTCGCGCAGCACCGCCTTTCCGCCGTAGCCGACCGCGAGGTCTTTGGTGTGCAGAACGATTTCATCCATCCGCCTGTCCCGCCTTTCGATCCACCAGCATCCAGATCACGACCGGCGCGCCGAACACCGCCGTCACCGCGCTGATGTTCATATCCGTCGGCGCGAACAGCGTGCGCGCGAGCAGGTCGCAGAAAAGGCAGAACGCCGCGCCGCCGAGAAAGCACGCCGGGACCATCACGATGGGCTTCGCGGTCCGGAAAAGGCTCTTCATCAGGTGCGGCACCGCCACGCCGACGAAGGAGATCGGCCCCGCGAACGCCGTCACGCAGGCGGAAAGCACGCTCGAGAGCAGGATCAGCTCCAGGCGGAAGCGCTTCAGGTTCACGCCCACGCTCTGCGCGTAGCCCTCGCCAAGCTGCCAGGCGCTCATCGGCTTGGAAAGAAGGAAGCCCGCCAGCGCGCCGAGCAGCGTCACCCACGCGATCACGCGCAGGTTCGCCCAGCGAATGCCGGAAAAGCTGCCCATCGACCAGTTGTGCAAATTCACGATGTTCGCGTCGTCGGCAAAGGTCACGGCAAATTCCGTGACCGCGTTGCAGAGGTAGCCGATCATCACGCCGCACACCACGAGCAGCGGCATTCTTTTCACGCGCGCGGAGAGCAGCAAAACAAAGCCCGTCGCGACGACGGAGCCGAAAAACGCCGCGCCGATCATCGCCGCCGAGCCGAGCGTCCGCCCATAGGAAAGCGCAAAAATCAGCGTCAGCGCGACGGTCAGCTTCGCGCCGGACGAGATGCCCAGCACGAAGGGCCCCGCGATGGGGTTCGCGAAGAACGTCTGCAGCAGAAAGCCCGACAACGCGAGCGCGCCGCCGAGCAGCGCCGCGGCAAGCAGGCGCGGCAGCCGCAGCGTCCAGACGATGCGCGCCGCGGTCTCGACGCCGCCGCGCGTGCGCAGCACCTCGCGCAGCTCGTCCGCGCCGACGCGCACGCTGCCGATCGTCAGATTCGCCGCGAGCAGGAGCAGGACGAGAACGGCGAGCAGCGCATACGCACAAATACAGCGCTTTTTTCTTTGCTCCATCCGCCCCGCCTCCTCGCTTTCAGCTCAGCCTGTGAAAATACCGCAGCGCGCTCTCGTCCGCCGTGCCGCCGAAAATCTGATGAAATTCGCCGATCATCGCCGCGATGCCGGTGGTCTCCTGAAAGAGGTTCGCCTCCGTGCACCAGACGTTCCCGTTTTGCACCGCCTTGAAATCCGCGAGCCATTCGGCCTTTTCGAGCAGCTGTCCCAGCGTGTCCATGCCGCCGTCGATGGTCGCGTTGTAAATGAGCACGTCCGCGTCCCTCGCCCCGGCGTAGAAATCCTCCGTCTGCATGTTCATCGTCGAGCGCGCGCTCCCGTCGCCCGCCGGGTCCGCGAACACATAGCGCCCGCCCGCGAGCGCGATCATTTTGGCAATGTAGTCCTCCGGGCGGCGCACGTTCACGCCGCCGTTTGCCGTGAGAAAGAAAAACGCCGCCGTTCTGCCCGTGCTCTCCCGCGCGAAAACGCTCTCCGCGAGCGCCGCCTGCTCGTCGAAAAACGCCTCCGCCTCCGCCGTTTTGCCGGTGAGAAGGCCGTAGAGCTTGATCCACTCCAGCCTGCCGAGCGGGTGGCTCTCGTAGCTCGAGCGCTCCACCAGCACGGGAATGCCCAGCTCCTCCAGCTTCTCCTTCGTCTCGGGGCTGTGGTAGATCATCGTGTTCTCAACGGCGAGCGCCGTACCCTCGGAGAGCAGCAGCTCATAATCCGGCGCGGCGTACTTCCCCGCGTAGAGGACCGCCCCCGCGTCCATAGCGCTCTGCACGTCCGGAAGCGACCAGTCCTCGCGCTTCGTCCCCGTCAGGCGTACGGCGTCGAGCGCGCCGAGACGCGCGAACGGGTCCATCGCCGCCGAGGACGCGCAGTAGATCGTCGAAAGCGGCAGGCAGAGCGTCGCCGCGCCCGGCTCCCCGCGCGCCTCCACACCCTCGGGTACGACGAGAAAGCGGTCTTCCCCGATCGTCACGAGCGCGCGCCCCTCCGCGTCATAGTCCACGGCAAAGCCCTCGGCGTAGCGCAAAACCATCCGCGCCGCCGCGCCCGCTTCCGCTTCATCCGCCCGCGGCGGCTCCTGCCGCGCGCAGGAGCAGAGCGTCAGCGCCGCGAGCAGCAGCGCGAAAAGCCTCCCTCTCATGACGCCGCGATCGTCGCGGAAGCAAAGGTCAGCGTGTACTCGATCTCGTGCGGCTGGCTCATCGCCGTCGTGTCCGCGAGCACGCCGAGCGGGCGGTCAAACGCCGCGACGGGGATCACAAAGGTCGAGTACCCGTCCGTGATCTCCGCGTCGATCTGCGCGCCGTCCACCTTCATGTAGTCGTAGTTCGCGCTGCTCCAGACGATCTCCGCCGTCGCCGCGCCGTTCTCGATCCACAGTCTTGCCGGCGTTTGCACGCTTGCCCGGCCCGAGCCGCCGCCGAGCGTCACCTCCACGGTGTACGTGCCGTCCGCAAGGCCGAGGCCCGCCGCCGTCTTCAGCGTTTTAAACGCTGTAAGCGGCAGGGAATCGGAGCGGAACACCAGCGTGCGGTCGTACCACAGCTCCTTGTTGCGGCTCCACGCCGCGCAGGGGACGGGGGCGTCCAGCGCGGAAACCGGCAAACGAAACGTTCTCCCCTCCGGCTCAATGTAAGCGCTCTTGTCCGCCGCTGCCGCCTCCGCCGCCGTGCCCGCGAACAGATACCCGTAGGCGTCGCTGCCCAGAGTCAGCCCCGCCGTGATCGCGCCGTTCGCGACGGTCAACTCGCAGCGCTCGATCTTGAACATCGACGAGCTGCAATCCACTGCCGCCTCGTATGTGCCGTCGGCCAGCTCGGAGGCCGGCACCGGCGTCATGCCCTCCGCGCCCACGTCCTGCGCCGCCGCCGTCTGCGAGGCGTCCGCGACCTTTGAGGTGTCGGCAAGCGAGTCGATCGCCTCGCGCGCGTGTTCGGCGAACAGCGCCTGGATCGGCTCCAGCTCGCCGAGGCCGCGCAGCAGGCACACGACCTCGTAGCCCGCGCCCTCGAAAATGCTCTTCCAGCTGTCCTCCTCGTCGCCCGCCATGTCGTTGTTGGCGTGGTCCCCCGCGACGATCATCAGCGGCTCGAGCACGACGCGCTTGTAGCTGCCCGCCTTCACCGCGGCAAGCACGTCCTGCACGCTCGGCTCCGCCTCGACCGTGCCGATATAGTAATTCGCGCGGCCCCTGGACGCGAGGACCTGCTGCATCCTCGCGTACACGGCGTTGGAGTCCGCCTCGGTGCCGTGACCCATGAAGCAAATCGCGGTCTCGCCGTCGTCGTACTCCCGCGTAGCCTCCACAATGATATCCGCGACGCGGGAAAAATCGTCCTCGGAGGTCAGCAGCGGCTCGCCGAGAACGACCCTGTCGAAGGAATCGGCATAGGACGCGAGCTCCTTTTCCAAATCCGTGTACTCAAAGCCGTTCATCAGGTGCGTCGGCTGGACGGCGAGCGTTTTGACGCCGTTTTTCACTGCGCGGTCCAGCGCCTCGCCGACGTTGTCGATGACCTCGCCGTCGCGGGATCTGACGTGGTCGATGATGATCTGGCTCGTGAAGCCGCGGCGCACGCTCCAGTCGGGAAACGCCTTTTCCAGCGCGCCCTCGATGCCGCCGACGGTCAGCCGGCGGTTGTCGTTGAAGCTCGTGCCGAAGCTCACGACCAGCAGCTCCTTATCGCCGATGCCGTCCTGATTGCGGGGGTTGTCGAGCGAGGCGTCGCCGGTCGCGTAGTTCTCCTCATCCTCTTCGCCGTCCTGCGTCTGCGCCGCGGGGGCGTCCTGTTCCCTGTCGCCGCTGTTTTGCGCCGGAGCCTCCTGTTTCGCGCAGGCGGTCAGCGCGGCGCCGAGCATGGCAAGTGCCAGCACACAGACGATCCATTTCTTCATGATTGTGTTCTCCTTTGCGTTCTTTTGTATTGTATCTTTTTGCCCGTGCGGGCGCTTCTCGGAAAGCAAAAGCCCGTCCGCCTTCCGGCAAACGGGCGCAACGGCAGGAAAGCCAAGTCGGTATCTGCGACTCAGCTTCATGCGGGCGATTTCCGGTTCCGGCAGAAACGCGACAGCTTTCGGGTATTCTGACTTATCCGCGCACGGCGGCTTCACAGTGACCGACTCGCGGGGCCTCGCACCCCATTCCCCCTGCCGCCCGAAGCGGCGAAAGACTGTCCGATATTTGATTTTTGTCCATCATAGCCGAAACGCCGCGGTTTGTCAACGTCATGAGACGAGGAAAGCCGCGCTTTCGCGCGGCCTTCCCCATTTTTCTGTTCCGAAAAACGATCCGTTTTGTTCTCCGCCGCCCGCGCGGCGGGGAAGCCGTGA
>CAMVAV010000034.1 GCA_947165595.1 uncultured Clostridia bacterium
GGCGTGGGCGCGAGACCCGCGGGAGCGCCCGCGGGGGCACCCGGAGCGGCACGGCCCGGCATGGCGCCCGGCGTGGGCGCGAGGCCCGCGGGAGCACCAGCGGGAACACCCGGAGCGGGAGCAAGACCCGGTATGGCGCCCGGCGCGGGCGCGAGACCCGCGGGAGCGCCCGGCGCGGCGGGGGGTGTGCGGCTTGCGGCTTCTCCCGGCGCGATGGGGGCAAGACCCGCGGGAGGTCCGGGCGTGGGAGCGCGTCCCGGCGCGGCACCCGGCGCGGCGCCGCAGTCCGTTATTGCGGCGATGAACGCCGCGAATCAAAAGGTCACCGTCGGTATTGCCGATATGAAAATTTTGCAGGGCAGCGGCGAGATCATCACCTACGCCCTGGGCTCCTGCATCGGGATCTGCCTTTGGGATGAGCCGATCAAGCTGGGCGCGCTCATTCACATCATGCTGCCGCTCAACATGGAGGCGGGGCGCAAGAACACGATGAAGTACGCGGACACCGGCATCAAGGAGACGATCAGCCAGCTCATCGCCAAGGGCGCGCGCAAGGAGCGCCTGGTGGCGAAGATCGCCGGCGGGGCGAAGATGTTCGAGGTCGCCGGCGACAGCAACCTCGGCAACATCGGCGCGCGGAACATCGACAGCGTCCGCATGAACCTGCGCAAGGAGGGCATCCAGATCCTCGCCGAGAACGTCGGCGGCTCGGTGGCGCGCACGCTTTCATTTTATCCGGCGACCGGCATCGGCGAGATCCGCGCCTACGGACAGCCCGTTATCACGCTATAGTTTTGGAGGGAGTGTTTACAAATGGCAGAGAAAAACAATGAGATCCTGCTTGAATCCGGCACCAACGAGATAGAGATCATGGAGTTTACCGTGGGCGGAAACCTGTACGGCATCAACGTGGCGAAGGTGGACGAGATCATGCTCTCCCAGCCCGTCAAAGCCATGCCGCATACCCATCCCGCGGTCGAGGGCATCTTCAAGCCCAGAGAGACCGTTATCACGGTGCTGAATCTTCCGACCTATCTCGGCATTGAGTCCGAGCTGCATGAGAAGGATCTGTTCATCATCACGAACTTCAACAAGATGCACATCGCCTTCCGCGTCCACACGGTCATCGGCATCAGCCGCATCTCTTGGACCGCGATCCAGAAGCCCGACAAGACCATCAGCGGCCAGGGCGACAGCGTGGCGACCGGCATCGCGCAGTGCAACGGGCGGCTCGTGACGATCCTGGACTTCGAGAAGATCGTCGCCGAGATCGCGCCGGAGAGCACGATCGATTCCCATGAGATCGAGAAGATGGGCCCGCGCTCGCGCCACGACCAGCCGATCCTGCTGGCGGAGGACTCCGTGCTGCTGTCGAAAATGATCCAGGAGTCGCTGCATAAGGCGGGTTATACCAACATCAGCTGGTTTGCCAACGGCCTTGAGATGTGGGAATTCCTCAGCATGGCGAAGAAGATGGGCAACGTGGACGAAAAGGCCGCGCTGATCATCACCGATATCGAGATGCCGCAGATGGACGGCCACCGCCTGACGAAGCTCGTCAAGGACGATCCGGAGCTCAAGCACATCCCTCTGATCATCTTCTCTTCCCTCATCACCGAGGAGATGCGCATCAAGGGCAAGCAGCTCGGCGCCAACGAGCAGATGAGCAAGCCGGAGATCGGGCATCTGGTCTCCGTGATGGATCACCTGCTGGATGAAAAGCAGGCGTAATTTTCCGGCACCCATTTGCGATTATTGAATTGCCGCATGGGTAAATGCGGCAAAGGAGGCAGGGCATGGCGAACAAGTACATCGTCAGACGTCCGATCAAGGATACCGTGAGCCGCGTCATCGGCTACGAGATCCTCTACTACGGCGAAAACACGCTTTACGGGGAGGAAAGCCCCGGAAACGCCAAGACCAACGAATTTGCCGTGGCGGACACGATCTACAGCTTTTTGACGCAGAACACGGAGCGTGTCAAGGGCTCGCTGAACTTTATGACGTTCACGACGACGCTGCTGATGAAGAAGGTCCCGCGCCTGTTCGCGAAGGAGGACCTCGTCATCCAGATCGACGACAGCGTGATCATCCATCCGCTTGCGATGCACTTTGTGCAGATGTACAAGAAGGAAGGCTACCGCATCGCCGTCAACGATTTTCAGTTTGCGCCGCGCTACGTCTCGCTTATCGACGAGATCGACTACATCAAGCTCAATTTCGCCACGATGGACGAGTCGGCGCTGCACAACCTGATTGAGATTGCCAACGGGATGGGGAAGCACTGCGTCGCCTACAACGTCGATACGGAGGAGCTGTATCAGCTGGCGATCCGCCTCGGCGTCACCGAGCTCGAGGGCGACGCCGTCGCGGAAAAGCTTGCCTCCAAGGCGCACGACAGCAGCTATCTGCAAAGCAGCTTCTTCCAGCTGCTCAGCGCCGTGTCGAAGGAGGAGCCGGACATCGCCGAGATCGAGCAGATCATCTCCACCGACGCGTCGCTGACCTACGCTCTGCTGCGCGTGGCCAACACCGTCCAGTTTGCGACGCGCAACCGCACGACCAACGTGCATCAGGCGATCATGAACATCGGTATCACGCAGCTCCAGCAGTGGATCTACCTGCTGTGCGCGAGCAACGACCAGGGCGAGGTCGACCCCTTCTTCGAGGAGTTCCTCAAGCTCTCGTTCATGCGCGCGAACTTCTGCGCGTCGCTGCTGGGCTACACCAAGGTCGTGCCCATCTCCCGGAACGACGCCTATCTCATGGGCATGTTCTCCACGCTGGACTATCTGGTCGACGCGCCGTTGGAGGAGACGCTTGCCCAGGTGGCGATCTCGGACGAGATCAAGGACGCGCTGCTGCACTGGAGCGGTCCCGCCGGCGCGCTCTACGCACTGATGATCAGCTACGAGGATGCGGACTGGGACAAGGTCAGCAAGCTGTGCGAGCTGCTGGGTATCGCGCCGAATATGCTCACGACGCTCTACTTCGAGTGCATGGAGCAGGCGGACGAGGTCTGGGAGAACGTCAACCGCATGGCGGGCGGAGAGGAATGATTTTGCGCTTGCAAATCAAACCGGCGCGTGCTATAATATCATTTACCAAATTCAAGGAGGTGCGGGTGTATGGATGAGTTGGCGCGGTATGGCAGTCCCGATTTTGCTTCTTCGGCGCAGTACAGCATGCGGATGCTGAACATGACGATGAAGAGCGAGGTCGCAAACGAAAAGGGCCTGATCGACATGATGAAGCAACAGCAGCAGATGCTTGCGCGCGGCCCGCAGCCGGGTGATGTGCCCGCAGCCGCAAGAGGCAGCTTCTTTGACACCTACGCGTAAAACCGATAAATACCCCGCCAGCTGTGACGGGGTATTTTTTTAAAATCATTTATTAAGGAGGAACGCGACATGGCACACCAGACCCAGACCCTGACAAAGCTGAAAAAGGGGAACGAGCTGTATATCTCCGCCAAGAGCAACCCCGGCGACGTGTCGGCGGGGGTGCGCAGGGACACCGCGGCGAACGGCCAGCATCCCGCGACGATCGTCGTCTGCTGCTCTGACTCCCGCGTGGTGCCGGAAGCGATTTTTTCCGCCGGCATCGGCGAGCTCTTTGTCATCCGCGTAGCGGGCAACGTTTTGCTGGATACGCAGCTCGCCAGCGTGCAGTACGCCGCGGGGCACCTGAACAGCAGAACGATCGTCGTACTCGGGCACACGCACTGCGGCGCGGTCGGCGCGACGCTTGCGGGCGGCGGCCACGGCTTCGTCAGGATTCTGACCGACGAGATCAAGCGCGCGATCGGCGATGAGACCGACGAATATCAGGCGGTCGTCAAGAACACGCTCGCCGGCGTTGCCGCCATCCGGGAAAAGCTCGCCGACGATCACGAGGCGCTGACGCCGGAGACAGACGTTCTCGGCGCGGTGTACGACATCGAGACCGGCGTGGTAGAGTGGCTGTGAGACGCTTGCGCGGAGCTTTGCACGACAAATCCAAGCGGTAAGAATCGTTCCATCACAGGACAGACTTGAAAAAAGAATAGTATAAAGGCACCGCCGCTAAGAAAGCCGGACAATTTCCGAATTCTTAGCGGCGGTGTTTGCATGCGCCGGATGATTCTTCAATAGAAGCATGACATTCTGTTCAAAGCTCTGTTAAGGCACTTTGCAGAAGAATGGTATTACATCGTAATGGTAAGCTGATCGTCCGAATGGCTTTCTTGCTCCTCGAGTTCCGTTGCTATTTCTATTTTGCTGTTGGGTATTTCAAGCCCCCAGTTATCCCAGCCAATGTAATTATTTCTTGCGAATAGTTCTATTTTTTCCTGATTCGGAAACATTCGTGTGATTCCGTCAATGACCTCTGTCGGTTTTGCGCTATGTTCGCCCCGGTGAATCCGCATCATCTGCCGTACGTTCCGTGCACCACGGGGCTGTGGAAATTTTCCGCGTTTGAAAACAAGCACAAATTCTGTTTGGCTTAGCGTATAGCGCCCGGGATTGTGTACCATTTTATCCCACACAAAGGCAACCGTTTTATACTCAAATCCCCAAGCCTGTCCCAGTTCGATGGAGTTTGCCATTTGAGGTCCTGTGGTCCACATGAACAACAGACAATTATCGTCTGCTATTGATGGCACATCGAGCTCTTTGAGCTGCTTCAATTTTAATGTTGGATACTTAAACTCGGCGGAGCTGATAAAAATCTTCTTTTTGAAATCGATGTTTTCACCTTTTATGGTCGTTTTATCATATTGCATCTTTCCGCCGTAATCCCAGGGAGGATCGGCATAAATAACCTGATATTTCTTCTGTGGAAGGGAGGGATATATTTCCTCCAGTGGGTTAACCTTCGTTTTTGCTTTCCTTTGAACATTATACAGCGAATATGCCGTGACCCCCTGAGCGGGTTGATTGTCTGCCATAATAATCGCCCCATTTTCCTGTTGCTGAAAACAATTATAATCAAATGTAAGCGAGTAGTCAATACCATATGTTACTTAAAACCCGTTGTCTTAAAAGCAACTTTTTTGCATAATTGGCTGGGATGCTGGGGGTGGAAGTCATGATAACTGACAGATTTGGCGAACGGCTGAAGGTGCTGAGAGCGGCAAAGGGATATAGTCAGGAGAAATTTGCTTTGTCCATTGATATGGACAGAACATACTATGCCTCGGTGGAAAGCGGCAAACGCAACATATCATTAGTCAATATTGAAAAGATTGCCAATGGCATGGACATATCCTTGTCCGAGTTGTTTAAGGGATTGTAAGGAGGCCGCGATGGCAGGAAACGCTTTAAGGAGACGCGATAACTGGCAGAGACCGTCGGGCCCGGGTGGTAAAGCGGGGATTGCCGAGAAAAACCTGATTACTGCTTTGCGGGAAAACCTTGACCCTGACGTATATAAGGTCAAGGATCATCCCAAGGATTTTAAGCATTTATATGAAACGGTGGAGCTTTCAGAGGATACTTTGCCGCAGATATACTGTCCGGGCGACGCTGCCATGAAAAACGCTCAAAAGATGGGTTGGGGCATTACTCCGGATTTTTCGATCGAGAATAAAAAAACCGGGAAAAAACTCTTTGGTGAGATTAAACGCCAGGATGGCTGGGTTGAGGGCAAGGACCCAAGCGCTGGCCGCGGAAATGCCCATGAGCGATTGTGCAAACTGTTTACTCCGGGCCTTTTAAAAAAGTATCGAGAGGTAAGCGGTATTGATACATCTGAAATCTTGCCGTTTTGGATTGTATTTGAAGGCGATATTACCCGAGATCCAAAACGGAATCGAGAGATTGCATTTTGGTTTGACAACTATGATAAGAATTACTTTATGTGGCGGCCGCAAATGACGGATTTTGACTTGGTCAGGCATTTCAATCAGTATTTGAGGCAATATCTTGATTAAGGCGCCATTCCGTCTGCAAACCGCAAATCCACACAGCAGGAGCCGTTTCCGTTTGGAAGCGGCTCTTTTTTGCGCACTATGACCGGAACGATGATTGCTCTTTCGTCGATATGGGCGAATTTCACCAAAACCATTGACAAGCGCCGCGCGCCCTGTTACAATACAACTACTTTCTGGAAACGTTACCGGTTACGTTCCCGAAAACGTTACCGGTTCGTAGCCCGACAGGGCGCAGGCTGAGCTTGCAGCAGCTTTGGAAAGAGCGCGGTATCGACCCCCTGTCACGATGGAGGGGAGGGATGCGGCTTGCTGACGATCAAGGATATCGCGCGGCTGGCCGGCGTGAGCGTGAGCACGGTGTCCCGCGTGCTCAATGAACGCCCGGACGTAAGCGAGGAGAGCCGCCGGCGCGTGCGCGCCGTGATCGAGGAGGAAAACTACATCCCGAACAACACCGCGCGCGACCTTGTGCGCATCCGGTCCGAGGCGATCGGGCTGATCGTGCGCGGCGAGCAGAACCCGTTCTACACCGACATCATTCACGCCATCGAGCGCGCGCTGGATCGGGCGGGCTACACGATGGTCATGCGGCAGATCGGCTTCGCCGATGACGAGATCGGGGCGGGCGCGGTCATGCAGCGCGAAAAACGTCTGCGCGGCATTATTTTCCTCGGCGGGCGCTCGAATTACGCGCCGGAGGAGCTGGCGCGCGTGACGGTGCCTTTCGTTTTCTGCGCCTACACCAATTCCTGCGGAACGCTGGACCCGACGGCGTATTCCTCGGTCTCCATCTGTGACGAGGACGCCGCCTGCACCGCCGTGAACGAGCTGATCCGCAGCGGGCACCGGTGCATCGCGGCGCTGATCGCCGACACGGACGACAGCTCCATCAGCCAGCTTCGCTATCAGGGCTACTGCCGCGCGCTGGCGGAGCATGACCTTCCCCTGCGTCCGGAGCTGGTGTTTTCCACGGGAGACAGCTTCGCCATCGAGGACGCCTACCGCGTGATGGCGGCGTCGCTGAAGCGGACGGACGACTTCACGGCGCTGTTCGCCATCGCGGACGACATGGCGCTCGGCGCGATGCGCGCCCTGCGCGAGCACGGGCTCGACATCCCCGGCGACGTCTCGGTGGTCGCCATCGACGGCATCACGGTTTCGGAGTACGTCCACCCGATGCTCTCGACGCTTTGCCAGCCCAAGGAGGAGCTCGGCACGAAGAGCGTGGAGCTGCTGCTGGGCATGATCGAGGGGCGCGGCGCGCACGCGCAGGTGACGCTGCCGACCACGTTCCGCGCGGGCGCGTCGATCCGGAAGCTTGCCAAACGGTCATAAACGGCGCTGCGCCGTTTACGATAAAATCAAAACATGAAGGAGATAATGACATGAAGAAGTTTCTTGCACTTGCCCTCGCGCTGATCCTGTCGCTCTCGCTCGTCGCCTGCGGCGGCGGCGGAAGCTCCAAGGGCTCCGTCTATTGGCTGAACTTCAAGCCCGAGTCCGACGAGGCGCTGCAGCAGATCGCCGCGCTCTACAAGGAGAAGAAGGGCGTGGAGGTCAAGGTCGTCACCGCCGCCTCCGGCACCTACAGCCAGACGCTGACCGCCGAGATGGACAAGAGCGCGCCCCCGACCCTGTTCGTCGTCGGCAACGCCAACTCCGTCAAGGACTGGAGCAGCTACGCGCTCGATCTGAAGGACACCCCGATCGCCAAGGAGCTCAACACCGACGCCTACAACCTCTATGACGAGAACGGCAAGCTGGTCTCCATCGGCTACTGCTTCGAGTGCTACGGCATCATCGTGAACCCCGACCTCATTGAGAAGGCGGGCCACAGCATGGATGAGCTCAAGAACTTCGCCGGTCTGAAGGCGGTCGCCGAGGACATCCACAAGAACGCCGCCACCCTCGGCTTCGACGCGTTCTCCTCCTGCGACATGGATCCCAGCTCCTCCTGGCGCTTCACCGGCCACATGGTCAACCTCGTGTACTACTATCAGGAGCGCGACGGCGGCAGCAAGTGGACCGAGTGCCCCGCGACGCTGAGCAACGACTATGTCGAGAACTACAAGAACCTCTATGACCTGTGCATCAACAACAGCCTGACCGACCCGAAGGACCTCGCCACCGGCGGCCATGACGCCGAGGCCGAGTTCAAGAGCGGCAAGGCGGCGTTCTTCGTCAACGGCTCCTGGGAGTACAGCGCCGTGTCCGAGACCGTCCCCAACGCCACGATGATCCCGTACTACTGCGGCGTCTCCGGCGAGGAGAAAGCGGGCCTCAACTGCGGCACCGAGAACTGCTGGGCGGTCAACGCCAAGGCCTCCGAGGCGGACCAGCAGGCGACGATGGACTTCCTGGTCTGGCTCGTCACCGATCCCGAGGCGTCCCGCATCGCGGTCGACACCTTCGGCGCCATGCCGTACAAGAACGCGCAGGAATCCACCAACAAGTTCCTCGCCGCGGCTGACCAGTATGCCGCCAACGGCTGCTACGTTATGGATTGGGCGACCAACTATCAGCCCGCCGTGGACGACTACCGCGCCGCGCTGGTCTCCGCTCTGAACGCCTACAACGCCGATCAGAGCGCCGCCAACTGGGAGACCGTCCGCACCGCCATGATCGACGGCTGGGCCGCGCAGTACAAGGCGCAGAACGGCTGATCGCCGGATAAAAACAAGCAACGCTGAGGGGCGGGCGAGTTCGCCCGCCCCTCCAATTTTCAAATCGGGAGGAGAGGATCGCAGTGAGCAAAAAACCGACCGGCGGCAATTCGCTGCGCCGGCAGATGCGCAAGTGGTCGCCGCTGTTTCTGGCGGCGGTGGTGGCGGCGTTCGCCATCGGCTTCGTCTGGCCGTTTGTGCAGGGCATCTATCTGTCGTTCTGCAAGTTCCGGCTCATCCGCGACGCCGAGCTGATCGGCTTCGGCAACTATCTGACGGCGCTGCAGGACGAGGGCTTCCGCAAGGCGTTCTGGTACACGGCGGGCTTCGCCATCGTCTCGCTGGTGCTCATCAACGTGCTGGCGTTCGCGGTCGCCTACGCCCTGACGCAGGGCATCCGCGGCAGCAACCTCTACCGCACGGTGTTCTTTATGCCGAACCTGATCGGCGGTATCGTGCTGGGCTACATCTGGTCCATGATCTTCGACGGCATCCTGCACCGCTACGGCACGTCGATCGTGGAGAACAGCACCTGGGGCTTCTGGGGGCTGGTGATCCTCGTGTGCTGGCAGCAGATCGGCTATATGATGATCATCTATATCGCGGGCCTGCAGGCGGTGCCGGAGGATATGCTCGAGGCGGCGAAGATCGACGGCGCGAACAAGTGGCAGACGCTCTTCAAGGTCACGATCCCCAACGTCATGCCGTCCATCACGATCTGCACCTTCCTGGGGCTGACGAACGGCTTCAAGCTCTTTGACCAGAACCTCGCCCTGACCGGCGGTATGCCGATCATCACGATGGCGGACGGCACCTCGATCAAGACGACGGAGATGCTGGCGCTGAACATCTACAGCACGTTCTACAACTCCAAGTCCACCTATCCGGGCGTCGCGCAGGCGAAGGCGGTGCTGTTCTTCCTGCTCGTCGCGGGTCTCGGGCTTGCCCAGCTTGCCTATACGCGCAAAAGGGAGGTGCAGCAGTAATGAAACAGCAGACTCTTGCTTCCGAGCGCCGCAGCAAGGCGATCCTCTCGGGCGTGCTGGCGGTGATCTGCGTCATCTACGTCCTGCCGGTGCTGGCGGTGGTCATCAACTCCTTCAAGCTCAACACCTTCGTCAAGACCGACACCTTCGCCCTGCCCCGCGGCGAGATGTGGGCGGGCTTCGCGAACTTCGTCAAGGGCATGACCTTCGGCAACTATCCGTTCTACAAGTCCGTGCTCTACAGCGTGTTCATCACCGTCGTCTCGACGTTTCTGATCCTGCTCTTTACCTCGATGGCGGCGTGGTACATCGCGCGCGTGAACTCGACGTTCTGCCGCACGCTGTACTTCCTGTGCGTGTTTTCGATGGTCGTGCCGTTCCAGATGGTCATGTTCACCCTCTCCAAGACGGCGGACACGCTCCGGCTCAACACGCCGTGGACGATCCCGGTGGTCTACCTCGGCTTCGGCGCGGGGCTCGCGATCTTCATGTTCGTCGGCTTCGTCAAGTCCATCCCCATCGAGATCGAGGAGGCGGCGGCGATCGACGGCTGCGGCCCCGTGCGCACGTTCTTCCTCGTGGTGCTCCCGATGCTCAAGCCGACGCTCATCTCGGTGGGCATTCTGGAGATCATGTGGGTGTGGAACGACTATCTGCTGCCGGTGCTGGTGCTCGATATCCACAAGTACCGCACCATCCCCATCCACATCCAGTATCTGAAGGGAAGCTACGGCACGGTGGACCTCGGCGCGACGATGGCGCTGATCCTGCTGAGCATCATCCCCGTCATCATCTTCTATCTCCTGTGCCAGAAGCACATCATCAAGGGCGTCGCGGCGGGCGCCGTGAAGGGATAAAGGTGCGGACGCGAAAACTTGAAAGGAAAGTGATGATTCGATCATGGAACGTTCCAGCGGTATTTTGATGCCGATCTCCTCGCTGCCGTCCCCCTACGGGATCGGCACGTTCGGCAAGGCGGCGTATCACTTCGCCGACTTCCTGAAGGCGGCGGGACAGTCTTACTGGCAGCTTTTGCCCCTCGGCCCCACCAGCTACGGCGACTCGCCGTATCAGAGCTTTTCGACCTACGCGGGCAACCCGTACTTTATCGACCTCGACGAGCTGATCGAGGACAAGCTCCTGACGAAGGCGGAGGTCACCGCCTGCAAGTGGGGCAGCGAGCCGCGCTACGTCGACTACGGCAAGGTCTACGAGAGCCGTTACAAGCTGCTCGAAAAGGCGAAGGAGCGCGGCTGGAAGCGCGACGAAAAGGAGGTCGCCGCGTTCGAGGAGGAGAACAAGGGCTGGCTTCCCGATTACGCGCTCTTTATGGCGCTCAAGCGGCACTTTAAGATGCAGGCGTGGATCGACTGGCCGGACGAGGACGTCCGCCTGCACAAGGATGCCGCCGTTCGGGAGTGGCGCGAGAAGCTGCGGGAGGACGTGGAGCTGTTCGTCTACATCCAGTACCTCTTTTTCAAGCAGTGGAGCGCGCTCAAGAAATACATCAACGGCCTCGGCATCCGCATCATCGGCGACCTGCCGATCTATGTGGCGATGGATTCCGCCGACGTCTGGGCGGAGCCGAAGATGTTTTTGCTCGACGAGCACCGCGTCCCCACCGAGGTCTCCGGCGTGCCGCCCGACTACTTCAGCGAGGACGGGCAGCTCTGGGGCAATCCGCTCTACGACTACGCCGCGATGGAGCGGGACGGCTTCGGCTGGTGGATCCGCCGCGTCGGCGGGGCGGAAAAGCTCTACGACGTGATCCGCATCGACCACTTCCGCGGGTTCGAGAGCTTTTGGGCGGTGCCCTACGGCGAGAAGACCGCCCGCAACGGCAAATGGGTCAAGGGACCGGGCATGAAGCTCGTCGGCGTGCTGACCGGCTGGTTCCACTACCTCGAATTCATCGCCGAGGACCTCGGCTATCCGACGCCGGAGGTCGCGCAGATGCTAGTCGACTCGAAGCTGCCGGGCATGAAGGTGCTCGAATTCGCGTTCAATCCCCACGAGCCGAGCGACTACCTGCCCCACTTTTACAAGGAGAACTGCATCTGCTACACCGGCACGCACGACAACGCCCCGCTGGCGGAGTGGCGCGAGGAGGGCGACCCCGACGAGGTGGCGCACGCGAAGAAGTACCTCGGCCTCAACGACGAGGAGGGCTTCAACTACGGCATGATTCGCGGCGGCATGAGCTCGGTGGCGAAGCTGTTTGTCGCGCAGATGCAGGACTATCTGGAGCTCGGCAAGCACCACCGCATGAACACGCCCGGCACCGCCTCCGGCAACTGGGAGTGGCGGATGCTCCCCGGCGAGGACAGCGACAAGCTGGCGAAGAAGCTGGCGGAGATCACGAAGCTCTACGGACGGCAGCTCCCAGAGCCGGAAAAGAAGCCCGACGAATCGGACGAGAAAAAAGACGAGGAAAAAGAAGAATCATAAAAAACTCTCCGCGCCATTTCGGCGCGGAGAGTTTTTTTGAAATAGGTGGATTAGATGAGGTTTTCCTCGCTGTCCTTGTCGAAGAGGTGCACCAGCTTCGGCTGGAACGTAAAGAAGACCTTGCTGCCGCGGCTGACGTCCTTGCTCTCGAGCTCGGTGGTCGGGACGACGGCGACGATGTCCTGTCCGAGAGCAGTCATATGCAGGTGCATCTCGGAGCCCATCATCTCGCTCACGTCAATGGCGGCTTCGATGCCCGCGTCGCCCAGCGTGATATGCACCGGACGCACGCCCGCGATGATGTCGCGGCTGTCCACGTTCTTCGCGGCGAGCGCGGCGTTCTGCTCGGCGGTGAGGCTGACCCTGTGGCCGAGGACCTCCACGGCGTAGCCGTCGCCCTCCCTGATCAGCTTCGAGCCGGAGAAGAAGTTCATCTGCGGCGTGCCGATGAAGCCCGCGACGAACAGGTTCTTCGGGTGGCCAAACACCTCCTGCGGGGTGCCGATCTGCTGGATGTAGCCGTCGCGCATGATGACGATGCGGTCGCCGAGGGTCATCGCCTCGACCTGATCGTGCGTGACGTAGATGAAGGTGGTGTTGATCTGCTGGCGCAGCTTGATGATCTCCGCGCGCATCTGGTTGCGGAGCTTCGCGTCGAGGTTGCTGAGCGGCTCGTCCATCAGCAGCACCTTCGGCTCGCGCACGATCGCGCGCCCGATGGCGACACGCTGGCGCTGGCCGCCCGAGAGCGCCTTGGGCTTGCGGTCGAGGTACTGGGTGATGCCCAGCGTCTCCGCCGCATGGTCCACGCGCTGCTTGATCTCCTCCGGCTTCATCTTGCGCAGCTTGAGCGGGAACTCCATGTTCTCGCGCACCGTCATGTGGGGGTAGAGGGCGTAGCTCTGGAAGACCATCGCGATATCGCGGTCCTTGGGCGCGACGTCGTTCATCAGCTCCCCGTCGATCAGCAGCTCGCCGCTGGTGATCTCCTCGAGGCCGGCGACCATGCGCAGCGTCGTGGACTTGCCGCAGCCGGACGGTCCGACGAGCACGATGAACTCCTTGTCCTTGATGTCCAGATTGAACTCCTGGACCGCGACGACGCCCTCGTCCGTGATCTGAAGGTTGATCTTCTTCTCTTCACCGGCGGGCTTTTTCTTTTTCTTCTTGGCCTCGCCGGGCGCGTGGGGATAGATTTTCTTGATGTTCTTGAGCTGTACCTCTGCCATTGCTTCGGACCGTAGCTTCGCCGCCTCCGCGCGCGAAGCCTCGCGGCCATCCGCTGTGGGATGCGCCGCCTTGCGGCAGGTCTCCACGCTGCCGCACCGCCGGTCGGGCGGAATTTCCTCCTTTATTGTCTTCCCGTGCCGCCTACAGAGGTGGAGTAGGGCGGCCGGGTTGGAATGGCTACAGTATAACGTATTCGGCGCGGTTTGGCAAGAAAAAGTTTGCTTTCCGCAAAACTTAATCGTTTTCGGCAAAAGAGACGGCGCGACTTCTGTTTCATTTGACGGACTTTTGACAGAAAACCGGCGGCTGACGCGCCTGTCCGGCGCCTTTCACGGCCGCGGCCGTTAAGAAATTCTTAGGAAACTCCCTCTGTTCATCTTAGGAAAGCCCTGCTATACTGAGCGGCGAGGTGAGAGAAGCATGTACAACATCCTGATCTGCGACGACGAGCGCGACATCGTCGCGGCGCTGAAGATCTACCTCTCCGGCGAGGACTATCGGCTCTTTGAGGCGTACGACGGGCGCGAGGCGCTGGAGCTCGTGCGGCGGGAGGACATTCATCTCATTCTGATGGACGTGATGATGCCCCGGCTCGACGGGATCGCCGCCACCGCGCGCATCCGGGAGGAGAGCAACGCGCCGATCCTTCTTTTGACCGCGAAGAGCGAATCGGGCGACAAGGTGCTGGGGCTGAACGTCGGCGCGGACGACTACATCACCAAGCCCTTCGATCCCGCGGAGGTGCTGGCGCGCGTGCGGTCACAGCTGCGGCGCTACACGAGGCTCGGCGCCGCGCCGGAGCCGGAGCGGGCGGGGCGCTACACGGTGGGGCCCATCACGCTGGACGAGGAGGCGACGGCGGTCACCGTGGACGGGGAGGGCGTGACGCTGACGCCCATCGAGTACAACATCCTGCGCCTGCTCATCAAGCACCCGGGACACATCTATTCCTCCGCGCAGATCTACGAGCAGGTGTGGAACGAGAGCGCCGTCGGCGCGGACAACGCGGTGAGCGTCCACATCCGGCACCTGCGGCAGAAGCTGGAGATCGACCCCTCGGAGCCGCGGTATCTGAAGGTCGTGTGGGGGCTGGGCTACAAATTGGAGGACGGACGCCATGAAAAGGGCTGAATGGATCAAGGGCTTTTGGGCGAAGGCGGGCGCGTTTTTGCTTGCGGTGCTGTGCGTGCCGTTCGGCGGACTCTGCGGCGCGTCGCTGCTGGCGGCCTATGAGTTTGCGTGGTGGACGGGCGAATTCAATGAGGAATATCGGTCGTTCTATCAGTGGGCGCAGGGAAAATACTGGACGCTGCGCGGCGTGGGGCTGCTCTACGGGCTGCGCACCGTCGCGATCCCGCTGCTCGCGGCGGCGGCGCTGCTGTTCCTGTTCTTCCTTGTGTATCTCGCGTGGGCGTCGGGGCGGAGGCCGGGCACGGACGAGACGCGCGCGGGCTGGCAGGAAAGAATTCCCTTCGACCTCTACCTGCTCGCAATGGCGGCGGCAGCCGTGGCGGCGGCCTTTGCAGCGGACGAGCTGCTCAACGCTCTGAGAGACGAGCCGTTCCTGTGCGCGCTGCTGCTGCTCGGGCTGGCGACGGCCGCGGCGGCGCTGCTGCTGGCGGCGTGGATGACGCTCTGCGCCCGCGTCAAGCTCGGCGGCTGGTGGAAGAACACCGTTGTTTACCGGGTGCTGCGGCTCTGCTGGCGCGCACTCCGATGGTGTGGGCGCGTCCTGCGCGGCGTCTGGCACGGCACGGCGGCGTTTCTGCGCGGGATCCCGCTGGTGTGGAAGACAGCGGCGGTTCTGGGCGCGATGAGTTTGCTGGAATTCATCGCGTTTCTCAACAGCGGGATGAACGAGGCAAACTTCTGGTTCTGGCTGCTGGTCCGCGCGGCGCTGGTGACGGTGCTGCTCTGGGCGGCGGTCCAGCTTCGGACGCTGCAGGCGGGCGGCGCGGCGCTGGCGGCGGGCGACCTGGACGCGAAGGTGGACACGCGGGGGATGTACTGGGATTTCCGCCGCCACGGCGAGAACCTGAACGACATCTCGCGCGGGATGCAGCTCGCCGTGGAAAAGCAGCTCAAGTCCGAGCGGCTCAAGACCGAACTCATCACCAACGTGTCCCACGACATCAAGACGCCGCTGACCAGCATCATCAGCTACGTCGATCTCCTGCGCCGCGACCCGGGGGGCGAACAGGCGGAGGAGTATCTGGAGGTGCTGGACCGACAGTCGAAGCGGCTCAAGAAGCTGACGGAGGACCTGGTCGAGATGTCCAAGGCGTCGACCGGCAACATCCCCGTGAACGCCTCGCGCCGCAGCGTCAACGAGCTGCTGACGCAGGCGCTGGGCGAGTATGAGGAACGCCTGGAGCGGGCGGGGCTGGACGCCGTGCCGACACTGCCGGAGCGGGAGTGCTTCATCCGCGCGGACGGAACGCTTCTCTGGCGCGTGCTGGACAACGTTTTCTCCAACGCCTGCAAGTACGCGCTGCCCGGCACGCGCTTCTACATCGACGCCCGAGAGAGCGGGGACAGCGTATGCCTCTCCTTCAAGAACATCTCCCGCGACCGGCTCAACATACCCGCCTCTGAGCTGATGGAGCGCTTCGTGCGCGGCGACAGCGCCCGCGGGGGCGAGGGCAGCGGGCTGGGGCTGAACATCGCCAAAAGCCTCACCGAGCTCCAGGGCGGCGGCTTCGCCGTCAGCGTGGACGGAGACCTGTTCAAAGTTGACATAACATTTCCTCTGGCGCAGTAAACATGCAGCCCCCGGAGCCGAAAAAAGGCTCCGGGGGCTGCCGCTCTGTGCGTGTTACGGGGTGAAAAAGTCCTGCGTCATGTACCAGCGGTAGGCGCTGGAGGCGTTGTAGCCCGCGCCGACGCCGAGCTGCTGGCAGGCGCCGAGCATGTTGCTGCGGTGGCCGGCGGAGTTGACCCAGCCGTTGTAGGCGTCGACGCCGTCGCTGTGTCCTGCGGCGATGTTCTCGGCGACGCGGCTCCAGCGGATGCCCTGCGCCTCCATGCGCGCCCAGGGCGAACGTCCGTCCAGACTGTCGTGCTCGAAGTAGTTTTGGTCCGCCATATCCTGGCTGTGCAGGCGGGACGCCTCCGCCGCGGCCTCGCTCCAGCGAAAGGGGCTGAGCCCGTGGTAGACGCGGAAGGCGTTGGTCATGTGGAAGTTGACGATCGACTCGCCGCGCAGCGCCTCGTCGGTGCTGACGCCGCCCCTCGGCATCGCGCTTGAGTCGCGCAGCATGACGGCGTGGAGAATGCCGCCGTCGTTCTTGTCCGTGTAGAGCCTGGCATAGCTGTTGGAGGCGGGGAGGCTCGTCGCGCCCGCCGCGCAGCCCAGATAGGTGAACGCCTTGCCGCCGGAGACGAGCGTTACGACCTTGCCGTCGCTGAGCCCGGCGAGCAGGAAGCCGCGATAGTCGCCCGAGCCGAACACATACCAGGTGTACCCGCCGGCGGCGGCAAGCGTATCGTCCGGCTCTCCCGCCAGCTCCGTCAGCGTTGCCTCCGTCATGCCGAGGGCGTAGGTCTTGCCGCCGACGGTGAGCTGCGCCTCCGCCGGGGCCTGCGGTTCGGGTTCGGGCTCGGACTCGGGCTGTGCGGGCGTCGGCTGCGGCTCGGGCTGCTGCGGTGTCGCGGGGTCGGGCTGCGGGGTGGTCGTCGCTGGCTGCCGATAGCCCTTTGACTCGACGACGGCGGTGTTGCTTGCGGCGTCGAAATCCACGGTGAAGCCGAGCGCGGTCCCCAGATCGCGGAGCTTGAAATAGTTCTCGCCGCCGATGTTGTAGACGTAGAGGTCGGTGCGCCGCTCGCCGTTGACGAGGATCGTCTGCGTCGAGGGCACCGCCGTCGCGGAGCGGTCCGCTCCGGCCTGCAGTTCGCCGCCGTTGGGCGTGTACTCCATGCCGGTGACGACGCTGACCGTGGAGGTTGCCGCGTTCCAGCCGACGGCAAACCGCGATTCGGTGTCGCTGAGCAGATAGGCGAGGTCGCGGAGCTTAAAATAGTTCGAACCGTCGATGTTGTATTTCTGCGCGCCGCGCGCCACGCCGTCCACGGTCAGGGACTGGGGGCTGACGACCACGCTCCGGGGAACGGGCGTCGCGGCGAGCGCCGCCGCGGGCATCAGCGACAGCAGCATGGTCAGTGTGAGCAGCCAAAGGGATACCTTGTTCTTCATGTCGGGGAAGCCTCCTTTTGCGTTGTTATTCGCCCATTATGGCACAGACCGGAAGAAAATGCCATACCGAGTTTGCCTGTCTTGCATTTTTCCATGGGAAGGGGTAAACTATAGGCATTCTATCGGGAAGAAGGAGGCTCGCGCTTATGTGGGCGGAAAACGCGGTATTCTATCAGATCTATCCCCTTGGACTCTGCGGCGCTCCGGCGCTCAACGACGGCGAGCCAGCCCATCGCATCGCGCGGCTGGCGGACTGGACGGAGCACATCGAAAAGCTGGGCGCGAACGCCGTCTACCTCTCGCCGGTCTTTGAGAGCGACGAGCACGGCTACGATACGCGCGACTACCGCAAGCTGGACTGCCGCCTCGGCACGAACGAGGATTTCCGCGCTGTGGTGGACGCGTTTCACAAGCGCGGGATCAAGGTCGTCATCGACGCGGTGTTCAACCATGTGGGCCGCAACTTCTGGGCATTTTGCGACGTGCGGGAGAAAAAGTGGGATTCGCCCTACAAGGACTGGTTCTGCCTCAACTTCGACGGCAACACCGCCTACAACGACGGCTTTTGGTATGAGGCGTGGGAGGGGCACTACAATCTCGTCAAGCTCAATCTGCGCAATCCCGCTGTCGCGGACTATCTGATCGAAACGGTGAAGTTCTGGGTCGACACATTCGATGTGGACGGCCTGCGCCTCGACGTGGCGTATTGCCTCGACCTCGACTTTATCCGCCGTCTGCGCGCCTTTGCGGACACGGTCAAGCCGGAGTTTTTCCTCGTCGGTGAGACGCTGCACGGCGACTACAACCGCTGGGTGGGCGACGGCCTTCTGCACTCCTGCACGAACTATGAGTGCTACAAGGGCCTGTATTCGAGCCTCAACTCCATGAACCTCTTTGAGATCGTCCACAGCCTCAAGCGCCAGTTCGGCCCCGAGCCGTGGACGCTCTACAAGGGCAGGCACCTGCTCTGCTTCGCCGACAATCACGACGTGACGCGCGCGGCGAGCATCCTGACGAACCCGGAGCATCTGCCCCTGATCTACGCGCTGATGTTCGGTATGCCGGGCATCCCCTGCGTGTACTACGGCAGCGAGTGGGGCGAGAAGGCGCAAAAGCAGCCCGGCAGCGACGCGAATCTGCGCCCCGCCTTTGAGCGTCCGCAGTGGAACGCTCTGACGGACCGGATCGCCGCGATGGCAAAGGCGCACCGGGAGAGCGAGGCGCTTTGTCAGGGCGATTTCCACGACAAGCTGCTGACGAACCGGCAGACGATCTTCCAGCGGCAGAGCGGCGGCGAGCGCGTACTGGTCGCGATCAACGCCGACGGCGCGCCCTATCATGCGCACTGTGACTTCGGCTGCGGGCGCGCGGTCGACCTGCTCACGGGGAGCGACGTGGATTTCGGCGGCGGGCTGGAGCTGCCGCCCTATTCCGCGATGTTCCTGAAGTGCGAGCGCTGACGCGCTACGCCTCCGGAGGCAGAAACGGACCCTTCTCCGCGTCATAGGGCATCGTGAACGTCACAATGCCCTCTTTCGCGCCCGGGAGCGAGCCGAGGGGGCAGAAAAAGCTGAGTCCGTTTTCCGTGAGGCAGAAGTTTCGCACATCCAGCGCCCGCCGCAGCGCAGCGCGCCAGTTGCCGCGGTTGGGCGCGCCGTCCCCCGCGCGCCGCAGAACCTCCTCCCGCGCGAAGCGAAGCAGCAGCTTTTTGCAGTGCGCGTGCGGCGGGAAAAACTCGTCCAGCGGCACCGGCAGCGCCGTCGACAGGTCCCAGACCTCCGCGCGGCGGATGCAAAACGGCGGCTGTCCGCAGATGCTCTCCCGCGCGTCGCAGACGATGCTCAGCAGCTCGCCGCGCCGAAGGCTCGCCCGCCAGTCCAGCGTGGCGCGCGCGACGCTCCAAGGCGCCGAGACCGCCATCGCCGCGCGGCAGGAGTCTGCCGCCTCCGGCAGAAGAAGCCGCGCGCAGTAGACGAGATAGGCGCGGCAAAAGCGCCGGTAATAGCGGTTAAAGCGCCGCGCCCGCAGGCTTTTTCCGGCAAGCTGCGGCAGCGTGACAGAAACGGTCAGAACGGTGACACCGTCCGCCTCCCACGACCGTTCCTCCGTAAGCGCCTCCGCGAGGCGCAGTGCTTCCTGCTTCATATTGGTTCCCGACCTCCCGATGCTGTCTCCTTTCATCCTATGGCGCGGACAGGGAGGCGGTGCCGCGACTGGCCGGGACGTTTCGCGCGATTTTGCGGCGGGAAAGGCGTACTATGTCAGACACGGGGCGGCAGGGAGCGGGGGTATTTCGGCCTGCTGTAGAAACGACGAGAAATGCCGTGGGAAAGAAAAACTGCGGAAAACAAAAATAGTTCTTGACATGCACGGCGCAGCGTGGTATATTATTTAAGCCGATTATCCGCCGGTATGGTGGAATTGGTAGACACAGGAGACTTAAAATCTCCCGGCAGCAATGCTGTACCGGTTCGAGTCCGGTTACCGGCACCAGAAAATATCGCGGAGTAGAGCAGTTGGCAGCTCGTCGGGCTCATAACTCTTGGAGCCACCAACGACTCGGTGCAAATCCGGGTGCCGCGCAAAAATTTCATATCGCGGGATAGAGCAGTTGGCAGCTCGTCGGGCTCATAACCCGGAGGTCGAGGGTTCAAGTCCCTCTCCCGCAACCAGAAACACCGAATTTCGAGAGAAATTCGGTGTTTATTTCTCTCAAAAGTTGCATTTTCTGATTTTGAAAATTTGCAGCCGTTTTTGCCCAAAGAGCCGATGCGCGGAAAACGTGAAAATGTCTGCCGGATAGCAGTTCATTTCAAAGCGGCTTGACCGATGCTCTGCCGTGCCCTCATTTTTGCGCTCCGAGGCGATTTTTGCGTATAGGTGTGCAACCGCGCAGAAACTCGAAACACCGCTTACGGTTTTCAGGTCTGGCGGCGCATATCACGCGACCGCCGCATGGTCTGTGTGGAAAAGTCCGGCAGGGACAGATCGGCAAACTTCGCGCGCGTGGACGCCCCATTCAGCCGCGGCGCGGTGATGAGCTTTTCCATGTCAAGCTGGCTGGTCATGGTTCCGATGGCCTCCCGCTCGATGTCCACGTTCTTATGCAGGTACTTCCGTGTGGTCTCTATGGAAGCATGGCCGAGGATGCCCTGCACGATGTTCAGGGGGATCTTCTCCTCAACCAGCCGAGTCGCCAGCGTATGGCGCAGGGCATGAGGATTGACCTTCTTGATCGCGCACCGTTTGGAAACAGCCTTGAGACGAATCTCAATACTCTTGGGATCGACGTGCGTGCCAGCCTTCGACGGAAACATCAGATTGTTCGGGTTCGGCCAACTGCTGTGTGCCATCGTATAGAGGTGTCGAATTAGCAGCTCGCAGAGGCCGTCGGAAATCGCAATCTCCCGGTAGGAGGTCTTGGTCTTCGGCGTATTCTGGACGATCAGATGCGTTTTCTTGTTCGGATCATATTTCAAAATCCTGATGTTAGGATTGTCCAGTGAGAGAGCCGAGGTGTTGACGCGGATCAGATTCTTGGTTACGGAAAGTGTCTGCCGTTCCAAATCAAGATCGCCAATCTCCAGCGCCAGCAGCTCGCCGACGCGCAGGCCGGTGAAAAGGTCGGTAAGAATAGCGACGCGCTGCGTCTCCAGCATGACCTCCTCCATGAAGATCTGCATCTCGCCCGGCGTCAGGACGCGTACCTCACGGTTTACTACCTCCGGGCGCGTGGTTCCCAGCGCGGGATTGGCGTCGAGCTTGTACTTCGTGAGGGCATAGCTGAAGAAATCTTTGAGGATCATGTGATGGTTGCGGATCGTCTTCGGTGAAAGCCCGCCCTCTTTTCCGTCCTTGCGCGAGCCGTTGAGCTGCTTCTTCTGATAATAGTCCTGCACAACGTCCTGCGTGATCTGATAAAGCGGCAGTTTTGCGAAGTATTCCGCAAAATGGGTGTTATAGGTGTCAACATAGCTGGCGTAGGTAGAGGGCTTCCGCGTCGGAGGCGATTTGTAGAGCTTGAGCCATCCAAGGAACGCCTCTTCAAAGAGGATCTCCGATTCAAGGGAGTGCCCGAGCGCGATCCGCTGCTCTTGTTCACGCATGGCTTCTTCCTGTGCCGCCTTCTCCTGATCTTTCAGGACTTCCTGCTCCGCGAGCCATGCGTCCCTGCGTTCCCGGCAAATCGCCTTTGTGCGGCCTTTGAACGCCTTGCGGTAAGGGGAGCCGTCCGGCTTTCTGCCGTAAGTGATTTGATGTACCCAAGTTCGGTCGTCGAGCTGATAATAGGTGCCTTCGCCGTTGCCGCGTTTTTTCATAGTCATGATAGAAACCTCCAATACAGTTGAAATATGATTTGGAGATTTCACATCAGAAGTTCACGGTACGCGACTGGGTGAGCCATGCGTAAAACGATTCTTTCGGGATTCGATAGGAATGTCCCACTTTAATAACGGGGAAGGATTTGCTGTGGACGAGATTATAGGCGGCGTTGGTGCCGATCTTCATAACCTCTTTTACTTCCTTGATGGTCAGCATTTCCCGTTGCTCTGCTGATGTGTTGGATATCTGGTCACTCATGGCGCTTCTCCTTTGCGTGCCGTGGGCCTGTTCAGTTTTCAAGGTACATTGCTGACTCTAAAAACATTTTACAGATGTTCTTCGGGCAATGCAAGGGGGCAGGGCAGGCTGCGGCAGATTTATTTTGAAATACCTTTGCCGAAAAAACGAAAGCTCCTCGGAATCCCGAAGAGCTTTCGCATTCATTTTTGGCAGTCTAATGATAGCACGGGGAACTGCGTATTATCAAGACCGTTTTGCGCTTGAATTTAACACTTTTTGCGCGTACCAAGCGCGTATCTTGCGCGTACTACGCTTTTCTGACCTCCGAGGCGTCCGCATACATCCCGCACAGCAGCTCGATGCCTTTCTTGCGGTTCTTATCGTATGTACTGGAGGCAATTTTGAGCAATTCGCAGACTTCATCTCTGCTTTTTCCGGCGAAGTAGTGAAGGCGGATTACCTTTCTTTGACGCGGCGGCAGCAGCGAAACATAGAAGTGCAGACGGTCACGCTCCTGTTCCATGTCCCACAGGCGTGCCGCGAGCTTTCCTGTTGCTTCTTCCGTAAGAGCTTCCGCCTTTTCGTGGTAGTGCATGGCGATATATGCCGTCTTATTGGAAATATGACCTGTAACTGTACCAATCCCGTCGCTGTGGGTAAAATTCATCGAGCCGATTACTTCATCCGGCGTGACGCTCGCCGTATATTCCAACTCGTAGCGATAGACGCCTATCTTCCGCATAGTGTCCGGGTATCCTTCTAAAAGCGCCATTACACGCGCTTGGATTGTATCACTCATAATGAGACTCCTTATTATAAATATTTTCTCGCATGAGTGATTGTGGGCGGGCCGCGCGCGTTATGGAATTGTCAAGAAAAGTGCAGTCGGAAAACACACAAAGTTTGAAGCGAGATGA
>CAMVAV010000035.1 GCA_947165595.1 uncultured Clostridia bacterium
TCATCGGCGGGCTGTACCTGATCTTCCGCAAGGTCATCTCCTGGCACATCCCCGTCGCCTACATCGGCACGGTCGCCCTGCTCGGGCTCCTGACCGCGCCCTCCGGCAGCAACCCGCTGGTCTACATGGCGTACTGCGTGTTCGGCGGCGGCCTGATGCTCGGCGCCTTCTTCATGGCGACCGACTACGTCACCAGCCCCGTCACCAAGAAGGGCCAGCTGATCTTCGGCGTGGGCTGCGGCCTGCTGACCGTGTTCATCCGCAAGTTCGGCTCCTTCCCCGAGGGCGTCTGCTACTCCATCATGCTGATGAACTGCACCGTGTGGATCATCGACATGCACGTCAAGCCGCAGCGCTTCGGCGTCGATCCCGCGGCGGAAAAGGAGAAGGCTGAGAAGGCGAAGAAAGAGGAGGCGGCAAAGAAATGAAGATCGACGGCAAATTCATCGCGAAGGTCGCCGGCACGCTGACCGCCATCTGCCTGGTCGTTGCCGCCCTGCTCGGCGGGGTGAACGCCGTGACGGCGGACAAGATCGCGGCGATCAATCTGGCGAACACCGAGGCGTCCCTCAAGGCGGTCGCCGCCACGGCGGACGAGTTTACCCAGATGGAGCTGACCGACGCCATGACCGCCGCCGCGTCCTCCCAGGGCGCGAAGGTGACCGAGGCGTACGAGGTCAAGGCCGGCGGCGAGCGCGTGGGCTACGCGTTCAAGATGGTCGCCTCCGGCTCGCAGGGCAACATAGAAATGATCGTCGGCGTGGACGCGGACAACGCGGTCACGGGCGTTTCGATCGTCAGCAACAAGGAGACCGCGGGCATCGGCTCCAAGGTCATGAGCAACGAGCTCAACGCCAAGGGCGTGCCCGTTCTGGACCAGTTCAAGGGTCTCAGCGGCGCGGGCAGCCTGGTCGTCGGCAAGACGGTCGACGCCATCTCCGGCGCGACGGTCTCCTCCAAGGGCGTGACGAAGGGCGTCAACGGCGCGCTCGCCGTCGCGGAAGCTCTGGGCTGAGAAGGGAGGAAGAGGCACTATGAATTTCGGCAAACAGTTCAAGGAGGGCCTGATCACCAACAACCCCGTCACGGTACAGCTTTTGGGCATGTGCTCGACGATGGCGATCACCACCAAGATGTCGAACGGCATCGGCATGGGCGTTTCGGTCCTCATCATCCTGACGCTTTCCAATATCTTCATCGCGCTGCTGCGCAAGATTATCCCCGATGAGGTCCGTATCGCGTGCTTCATCGTCGTCATCGCGGGCTTCGTCACCATGGTCGACCTGAGCCTGCAGGCGTTCTTCCCCGCGATCGCCAAATCGCTGGGCGTGTTCATCCCGCTGATCGTCGTCAACTGCATCATCCTCGGCCGCGCCGAGGCGTTTGCGAGCAAGAATTCGGTCGGCGCGGCGGCGGTGGACGGCATCTGCCAGGGCCTGGGCTACACGGCGGTGCTGATCATCCTCTGCGCGTTCCGCGAGATCTTCGGCATGGGCACGTTCTTCGACATGCAGATCATGCCGTCGGGCTACGTTCCCGCCGGTATCCTGACGCTGCCGGTCGGCGGCTTCCTCTGCCTCGGCACGCTGATCGCCGCGATGCAGTGGGCGCTGAACAAGAGCAAGAAGAAGGCTGAAAAGGCAGAGGGAAAGGAGGCGGCTGAATAATGTCGGTGACTAGACTGCTCGCCATTTCGCTCGGCGCGATTCTGACGAACAACTTCATTTTCTCGCAGTTCCTCGGCATCTGCCCGTTCCTCGGCGTTTCCAAGAAGTCCGACACCGCCATCGGCATGGGCCTCGCGGTCACGTTCGTCATGGGCCTCGCCTCCGCGATCACCTACGCGGTGAACCTGATTCTCGTGGCGCTGGGCCTCGAGTTCATGCAGACCGTCGCGTTCATCCTCGTCATCGCGGCGCTGGTGCAGTTCATCGAGATGTTCCTCAAGAAGTCCATGCCGTCGCTCTACACGGCGCTGGGCATCTATCTGCCGCTGATCACCACCAACTGCGCGGTGCTGGGTGTTGCGCTCCTGAACGTGCAGAACGAGTACAACTTCATCGAGTCCGTGGTCTACGGCATCACCGGCGGTCTGGGCTTCCTGCTGGCGATCTACCTGTTCGCCACCGTGCGCGAGCGCACGGAGTTCGCGGACTATCCGAAATCCTTCGAGGGCTTCCCGATCGCGCTGATCACCTCCGGCCTGCTGGCCCTCGCCTTCATGGGCTTCTCCGGCCTTGAAGTGTGGCCGATGTAAGGAGGGAAAACGAACATGACTATCGTATATGCTGTCCTGATCCTCGGCGTCACTGCGGTTATCTTCGGCCTGATCCTCGCGTTCGCCGCGAAGATCTTCGAGGTTGAGACCGACCCGAGGCTCCCCCAGATCCAAAGCGCCCTCGCCGGCGCGAACTGCGGCGGCTGCGGCTATCCCGGCTGCTCCGGCTGCGCCGAGGCCATCCTCAACGGCAAGGCGCCCATCAACGCCTGCGCCCCCGCGGGCGCGGAGGGCGCGGCGAAGATCGCCGCCATCATGGGCGTCGAGGCCGCGGCGGGCGAGAAGATGGTCGCCCACGTGATCTGCAACGGCGGCGACGCGTGCGAGAAACGCTTTGAGTACGTCGGCACGCCCAGCTGCCTCGCCGCGACGAAGGTCGCCGCCGGCCCCACCGCCTGCCAGTTCGGCTGCCTGGGCTTCGGCGAGTGCGTCAAGGCCTGCCAGTTCGACGCCATCCACATCAACGACCACGGCGTCGCCGAGGTCGACAAGGAGAAGTGCACCAACTGCGGCGCCTGCCGCGAGGCGTGCCCGCGCCACATCATCGTCGAGGTCCCGTACAAGCAGAAGGTGCTCGTCAACTGCTCCAACAAGGAGAAGGGCCCCGCCGTGACGAAGGTCTGCGCCAACTCCTGCATCGCCTGCGGCATGTGCGAGCGCACCTGCAAGTTCGACGCCATCCACGTCGTGAACAACGTGGCGGTCATCGACTACTCGAAGTGCAAGAACTGCACGATGTGCGCCAAGGCCTGCCCGCGCAACGCCATCGAGCCGATCCCGACCCCCGAGGAGAAGGAGAAGTTCAAGGCCGCGCAGAAGGCCGCCGCCGAGAAGGCGGCAGCGGCGAAGAAGGCCGCCGCCGAGAAGGCTGCCGCCGAGGGCACCGCCCCCGCCGAGGCGCCGAAGGGCTGAGAAAAAACAAACAAAACCCCGTCCGCCGGACGGGGTTTTGTGTTGTCGGAAGGGTTATTCCACCTTTTTGCGGATGAGGATGAACGGGGTGAGCTGGCGGTCCTGGCCGGCGGGGTTGTCGGCGATCATCTCCAGGAGCTGCTTGTCGGTGTAGTCCTTGAGCTGCGCGCACTTGCCGAGCAGGTCGATCTCCAGGTCGCTCGCGTCGACGATCATCATGACGACGCCGCACTTTTCGTAGATCTCGTCGCAGACGCCGCCCGGATTTTCCGGGATGCGGACGCCCATGTGCTCATACTCCGGGATGTCGCGCCCGTAAAAGCCGTCGAGCCCGTAGACCTCGTCGCCGAGCATCCGGTAGAAGACGCCCTTCTTGCCCACCAGCTTGCCGAAGCCGGCGCAGATCGCAGCCCAGATGACCTTGCCGACGCCGCAGGTGTTGATGGCGAACTGCATCTTGACGGGGAGTCCCATGCCCGGACCGGCGGCGGTCTGGTGCACGAAGCGGCAGAGGAACTTCGCCCAGAAGCCGGGCTTGCACTCCTCCTCCGTGACGATGCGCTTCTGGCACAGCGCGATGACCTTCTCGCTGGCGGAGACGATGTCGCCCTCCTGATAGATGGGCTTGACGTACTTCTCGATCAGGTCGATATAGCTCTCGCCCACGCCCACGAAGTGCGTCTGGATCGCGTGGCGCAGATAGGTGCCTGTGCTGGTCTCGATCTCGACCTTCTTTTCCTCGTTTGCAACAAATTCCATAGACGGTTCCTCTTCTGTCAAAAAGTCATAACGTATTCTACCACAATTTTTCAAAAATGCCACAGGAAATTACGGCTTACGCCAAAAAATCGTGATAGTTCTCCACGACCTCGCTCGCCTCGGCGCACAGCGACGCCCACTCGTCCGCGTCCGCCGCGCCCCTGACCGCCGCCGTGCGGAAGCCGGCTTCCTTCGCGGCGCGCAGCGCGGTAAGCCGCCCCGTGAACACGATGGTGTCCCGCTTTTCGGAGCGCAGACGGCGCATCGCCTTCTCGTAGAGCCTGCCGTCGCCCGTGCCGCACTGCGCCTCCTTCGCCGTCAGGACGCCGCGGAAGTACTCGGCGTTCCGGCCGAGCGCCGCCTCCGCTTCGCTTCGCCCCAGATCGGTCACCGCGTAGAGCCAGACGCCCTCCATCTTGAGCAGGGAGAGCACCTTGTCCGCGTCGTCACGCCCGGCGAGGGCGTCCTCCACCACAAAAATCGCGCTTTGCAGGCGCATTTTTACCACGTCCTTTGTTTTCCGGATATCTTACAGTATAAACGTCTTGCCCTCCCGTGTCAAATGTGCTATAATCACGCCCGAATTCATCGGAAGCGCCGATGTGATCGACGTGCGCGGGGATGCTTCGGCGCTTCTCTTCCGTGCAGGAAACGAGAGGAAGGCATACATGGAATTTTTACGCCTTTTGGAGGGCGCGCGGACGCCGGTCCTGTCGGCGATCATGGCAACGGTCACCTACCTGGGCGACGAGAACGTGTTTCTGCTCTTCGCCATTACGATGTTCTGGTGCGTCAGCAAGCGCCAGAGCTATTACATCTTCGCCGCCGGGCTGGGCGGCATGGCGTGCAGCCAGTGGTGCAAGCTGTACTTCCGCATCCCGCGCCCGTGGGTGCTGGACCCGAATTTCACCATCGTCGAGTCGGCGCGCGCCGCCGCGACGGGGTATTCCTTCCCCTCGGGGCACACGCAGAACATCGTCGGCTCGCTGGGCGCGGCGGCGATGGCGAACCGGAACCGGACGGTCCGCGCCGTCTGCGTCGTGCTGATCGTGCTCGTGCCCTTCTCGCGCATGTACCTGGGGGTGCATACGCCGCTGGACGTGGGCGTCGCCTTTGCCATCGCGCTCGCGCTGGTGCTGGCGCTGTGGCCCTGCTTCCGCGACGAGGAGCGCTTTCGCCGGACGATCCTGCCCGTGCTGGGCGGGGTGCTGGCGCTGACCGTGTGCTACGCGGTCTGGGTCAACGTGACCGTGTTCCCGGCGGACGTGGACGCGGACAACCTCGCCCACGGCGTCAAGAACGGCTGGTCGCTGCTGGGCGCCACGCTCGCTCTCGCCGTGTCGTATTGGTACGACGAGAGGAAGCTGCACTTCGAGACCAGGGCGCCGCTGCCGGCGCAGTTTATAAAGGTGATTCTCGGGCTCGCGCTGCTGCTGGGGCTGCGCGTCGGGCTCAAGGCGGCGCTCACCGCCCTGAGCGGCGGCGCGGCGTGGGAGAGCGGCGTGCGGTACTTTCTGATGGTGCTTTTCGCCGGCTGCGTCTGGCCGAGGACCTTTCCGTATTTCGCAAAGCTCGGGGCAAAGGAGCAAAAGGAACGAGAAACCACAAAAAGCGCGCCGTGAGGGCGCGCTTTTTTGCTGCCGTTTTCGTTATCCGTCCTGCGTCAGACGCCAGCGGAGGGCGCTGTAGCGGCGCTGACGGCGGTCGTTCTCCGCCATGCGGCGCAGCGTCGCGTCGTCCCCCACGGCGACGAGCAGCTCGCGGGCGCGGGTGATCGCCGTGTAGAGCACGCCGCGCACCTCCAGCGCGGGGGCGCAGGGCGCGGAGACGAACACCACGCCGCGGTACTCAGAGCCCTGCGCCTTGTGTACCGTCATCGCGTACGCCATGTCCAGCTCCGCGAGCATGTCGGCGGTGTAGGCCGCCACGCGGTCGTCGAAGGCGAGGGTCAGCAGCTCGCCGCCCGGGTCGATGGAGAGGATCCGCCCCACGTCGCCGTTGAAGACGCCCGTGCCCGCCGTGCCGTCCGCGCGCTCCCAGACCACGTCGTAGTCGTTGCGCGTCTGCATGACGCGGTCGCCCTCGCGGAACACGAAGTCGCCGAACGCGCGCTCCCTCTTATCCGGGGCGGGAGGATTGAGCGCGGCTTGCAGGGCGCGGTTCAGGGCGGCGGTGCCCGTCGCGCCCTTGCGGGTGGGGCTGAGCACCTGGATGTCCGCCGGGGCGATGCCCATTTTGTCCGGCAGGCGGGTCTTGCACAGCTCCACCACCGTGTCCACCAGACGCGCGGGGTCGCGGCGCGGAAGGAAGAAGAAGTCGCCCGCTGCGCTGTTCGACAGCTCCGGCGCGCGCCCCTCGTTGACGGCGTGCGCGTTGCGGATGATGGCGGAGCGCTGCGCCTGGCGGAACACCTCGGTCAGGGCGACGGTCTCCACCCGCTTGCTGCGGATGAGGTCGGAGAACACGCTGCCCGCGCCGACGCTGGGGAGCTGGTCGGGGTCCCCGACGAGCACGAGGCGGCTGCCCGGACGCAGCGCCGCGAGAAACGCCCGCATCAGCGCGAGGTCCACCATGGAGGTCTCGTCCACGATGACCGCGTCCGCGTGCAGCGGGTCCTTTTCGTTTTTCTGGAATTTGACCTGTCCCGTGCGCTCGTCCCAGCTCATGCCGAGCATACGGTGGATGGTCTGGGCGTCGCGGCCGCAGACCTCGCTCATGCGCTTGGCGGCGCGCCCCGTCGGCGCGGCGAGCCGGACGTCCAGCCCCATGCGCTCGAACAGGGTCAGAATGGCGCGCACGGAGGTGGTCTTGCCCGTGCCGGGGCCGCCGGTGAGGAGCAGCAGCTCCCGCTCCGCCGCGAGCTCCACGGCGCGGCGCTGGAGCGGGGCGTATTCGATGCCCTGCTCGCGCTCAATCTCGTCGATGACGCGTTCCGCGCCCCGCAGCCGGTCCGGCGTGTCGGAGAGCATGGCGCGCAGGCGCGCGGCGACGTAGCGCTCCGCCTCGGCGCAGCGCGCGAGATAGCAGGCGGTGACGCCCGCGACGTCCTCCTGCGCGACACGGCCCGCGGCGATCAGGTCGTCGAGGGATTTTTCGAGCTCGTCCGCCGGCGTGTCCAGCAGCTGCGCCGTGGCGGCGAGCAGCTTTTCGCGCGGCAGGAAGACGTGCCCGCCGTTCTGCTCGTTGTGTCCCAGCTCGAACAGCAGCCCCGCCTCGCAGCGGCAGGAGGGGCTGACGCTTCCGCCGAGGGAGAGGGCGATCTCGTCCGCGGCGCCGAAATCGACGTTGAACGGCTCGCCCGCGAGCAGATAGGGGTCGCGGCGCAGCGCCTCCATCGCCCCGGCGCCGAAGCGGCGAAAGAGCGGAACGGCGAGCGCGGCGGGCAGCTCGAAGCGCGTGAGAAACTCCGTCAGGCGGCGCAGGCCCATCTGCTCGCGGAAGCTCTCCGCGATCTCGCGGGCGCGCTTGTCCGTGAAGCCCTTGAGCCTGCGCAGCTCCTCCGGCGCGTTCTCCAGCACCTCCAGCGTGTCGGCGCCGAAGCGCTCGACCAGCTTCTGCGCCGTCGCGGGGCCGACGCCGCGGATCACGCCGGAGCTGAGATAGTCCAGAATGGCGCTCTCGGTTTCCGGCAGGCGGCGTTCGACCTCGGCGGCGGAGAACTGCTCGCCGTGCTGGGGATGCGTGACGTACGCGCCCGTGGCGGCGATCGACTCGCCGGGGGCGGCACAGGGGACGCAGCCGACGACGGTGACCAGCTCGCCCTCGTCCGTGACGACGCGCAGGACGGCGTAGCCGTTTTCCTCGTTCTGATAGACGACCGACGCGACCGTGCCGAGAAGGGTGGTCTGTTCTTCGTTCATTTCCCTTCGGAGCGGAGCCGCGTCAGCCCTTCGTGGTGGGCTGGGCGGCGACGGGCAGCACGACGTCGAACACGCCCGCCGCGCCGTAGGCGATCTCATACTTGCTGAAGAAGACGTGAACGGCGCCGTCCGCCACATAGAAGCTGAAGTCCTTGATGTCCTTTTCGCGGATCGCGTCCATCGGGGCGCCCATGACGCCCGCCTCCTCGACGCCGGGGTACTGCTCGAGCAGCGCCTTGACGATCATCTCCTTGATCTCCGCCACGCTGCCGTCCACCACGTCGGTCAGATACACGGGGACGCCGAACGCCGTGTTGAAGTTATAGCAGGTCATGCCGTAGTCGAACACGCCGCCCATGTACCACGCGTAGGAGATGCCGACGCTGACGATGTCGTCGTTGCGGGTGAAGACGCTCGCGCTCCACTCCGCCTGATAGGGCTCCTCCCACGCCGCCGCGCCGCGGTTTTCCAGATGCTCGGCGGCGTATTCGCGCGCGTTGACCGCCTCGTCCGCGGCGAACGCCTCGCGGAGCCGGGCGAGATCGCTTTCGATCTTGCGCAGGCCCTCGCCCTCGCCGTAGAAGCGGGGAATCTCGTAGTAGAGGCTGACGGGCAGGCCCTCATCGTAGTAGACGCGGTCGATGTAGCAGCCGGAGTCGATCAGCGCGGCGTTCTTCTCCTGATCGTAGCCGACGTAGAAGCCGAGCGAATAGCCCAGCTCGCGCAGCTTGAAGAAGTTGTTGCCGCCGATGTTGTAGCCGCGCAGGCCCGATTCCTCGCCGTCGATGGTGACGCTCTGGGTGCTGGGGACGCAGGTGGCGGACTTGTCCGCGCCGGTCTTGAGCTCGCTGCCGTCGGGGACGTAGGCGCCGCCGTCGGCAAGGTCGATCATGCGCGTCTGCGCGTCATAGCTGACGGCGAAGCGCGCCGGCGTGTCCTTGAGCAGCATGGCGACGTCGCGGAGCTTGAAGTAGTTGCTGCCGTCGATGTTGTAGATCTCCGCCTTGACGGGCTTTCCGTCCACGATAAAGGTCTGCGGGCTCGCCTTGACGGACGGATCGGCGGCGCGGACGGGGACCGCCGCGAGCGACAGGCACATCACCAGTGCCAGGCAAAGGGACGAGAGCTTGATTTTCATGTGGGTTCCTCCTCTTTTGCTGTTGATTTGTCATTTAGGTTATTGACGGATATATTCCTGCAATTCCTCGCTCCGGCAGAGAAACACGTCGGGCTTCTCCCGGCACAGCACCGCGGCGAGCCGCTTCGCCTCGTCGTCCATCCCGAGATCGAGGATCACGATGCGGCGCAGCCCGCCGCATTCGTCCCGTGCCCGCTCCAGCGCGCGGACCGTGTATTCCAGACGCGCGGTCTCGCCCGCGCGGCAGGGCACGGCGGCGAGGGCGTCCAGCGTGCCGCGGCAGCGCGGACGCACCAGCGCCGAGATCAGCAGGTACAGCAGCGCCGCCAGTCCCACGGCGGCGAGCGCCGCGACGATCCCGTCCTCCAAAAGCTGCATGGTATCACCTCGGTCCATACTATGCGGGAGGGCTGCGCTCCGGTTCGCGCCCGAAGGCGCGAAACGAGCGTTTTTCGTTTTTCGCGTCAGCGCAGCAGCCGTTTGAGGTACTGCCCGGTGTAGGACGCGGCGCACGCAGCGATCTCCTCCGGCGTGCCCGAGGCGACGATCGTGCCGCCGGACGCGCCGCCCTCGGGTCCGAGGTCGATGATGTGGTCGGCGCTTTTGACGACGTCGAGGTTGTGCTCGATGACCAGCACCGTGTTCCCCGCGTCCACCAGCCGCTGCAAAACGCCCAGCAGACGGCGCACGTCGTCGGCGTGGAGGCCGGTGGTCGGCTCGTCGAGAATGTAGATCGTGCGTCCCGTCGCGCGCTTGGCGAGCTCCGTCGCCAGCTTGACGCGCTGTGCCTCGCCGCCGGAGAGCGTCGTGGACGACTGGCCGAGCTTGATGTAGCCCAGCCCCACGTCGTAGAGCGTGCGGAGCTTGCCCGCGATCTTCGGGATGTCGCGGAAGAAGACCAGCGCCTCCTCCACGGTCATGTCCAGCACGTCGGCGATGTTTTTGCCCTTGTAGCGCACCTCCAGCGTCTCGCGGTTGTAGCGCTTGCCGTGGCAGACCTCGCAGGGAACGTAGATGTCCGGCAGGAAGTGCATCTCGATCTTGAGCTGCCCGTCGCCGGAGCACGCTTCGCAGCGGCCGCCGCGCACGTTGAAGCTGAAGCGCCCGTTCGTATAGCCGTGCGCCTTGGCGTCCGGCGTGGAGGCGAAGAGGTCGCGGATGTCGTTGAAGACGTTCGTGTAGGTCGCCGGGTTGGAGCGCGGCGTTCTGCCGATGGGCGTCTGATCGATGCAGATGACCTTGTCGAGATATTCCTCGCCCTCGATGGCGGTGTGCCGTCCGGCGTGGACCTTCATGCGGTTGAGGTCCGCGCCGAGCTTCTTGTAGAGGATCTCGTTGACGAGCGACGACTTGCCGCTGCCCGAGACGCCCGTGACGCAGGTGAAGGTGCCCAGCGGGATTGAAACGTCGATGTTTTTGAGGTTGTTCTCCCGCGCGCCGCGCACGGTCAGGAGCTTGCCGTTCCCCCTGCGCCGCTCCGACGGGACGGCGATGCGCATTTTGCCGGAGAGGTACTGCCCCGTCAGCGAGTGCGGGTTTTCCATGATCTCCTCCGGCGTGCCCGCCGCGACGATCTCGCCGCCGTGGACGCCCGCGCCGGGGCCGACGTCAATGATGTAGTCCGCGGCGCGCATCGTGTCCTCGTCGTGCTCCACGACGATCAGCGTGTTGCCGAGGTCGCGCAGGCGGCGCAGCGTCGCGAGCAGCTTGTCGTTGTCGCGCTGGTGCAGCCCGATCGAGGGCTCGTCGAGGATGTAGAGGACGCCCATCAGGCTCGAGCCGATCTGCGTGGCGAGCCGGATGCGCTGCGCCTCGCCGCCGGAGAGGGACGCGCTGGCGCGCGAGAGCGTCAGGTATTCCAGCCCCACCGAGCGCAAAAAGCCGAGACGCGCGCGGATCTCCTTCAGGATGCGCTCGCCGATCCGGGCCTGCTGCTCCGTGAGCGTCAGGTTGTCCATGAAGTCCAGCGCGTCGACCACCGATTTGTCGGAGAAGTCCGCGATGTTCAGACCGCCGACCGTCACCGCCAAAGCCTCGCGGCGCAGGCGCTTGCCCTGACAGGCGGGGCAGGGGCACTCGCTCATGCACTCCTCCAGCTCCGCGCGCACGCCGTCGCTCTGCGTCTCCTTATAGCGGCGCTCGAGGTTGTTGATGACGCCCTCGAAGGGCTGGTAGAGCGTGCCCTGGCCGCGCGGCTGGTCGAACTGGAGCTCCAGCTTTTCGCCCTTCGTGCCGTAGAGGATCACGTCCATGACCTCGGGGGAAAGCTTTTCCAGCGGGTCGCGGAGGGAGAAGCGGTACTTTTTGGAAAGCGCCTCGAAGTACATGCGGGAGATGCCGTCCCCGCGCACGTTGTTCCAGCCCGAGGCGCAGATCGCGCCGTCGAGGATGGAGAGGGAGCGGTTGGGGATCACCAGCTCCGGGTCGACGTGGAGCTGGAAGCCCAGGCCCGTGCACTCCGGGCACGCGCCGAAGGGGTTGTTGAACGAGAACATGCGCGGCGCCAGCTCCTCGATGGACACGCCGCAGTCCTCGCAGGCGTAGTTCTGCGAAAAGAGGATGTCGCGCTGCTCCTGGATGACGTTGACGAGCACCAGGCCGCCGGAGAGCGACGCCGCGGTCTCGGCGGAGTCGGTCAGGCGGTGGACGACGTCCGGCCGGATAATGAGACGGTCGACCACGATCTCGATGTTGTGCTTTTTGTTCTTGTCGAGCTTGATCTCCTCGTCCAGCTCGTACAGGCTGCCGTCCACGCGCGCGCGGACATAGCCCGACCTGCGCGCGTCCTCGAAAATCTTCGCGTACTCGCCCTTGCGCCCGCGGATGACCGGCGCCATCACCTGGATGCGCGTCCCCTCGCCGAGCGCCATGAGCTGGTCGATGATCTGGTCGATGGACTGCTGCCTGATCTCCTTGCCGCAGTTGGGACAGTGCGGCGTGCCGACGCGCGCCCACAGCAGGCGCAGATAGTCGTAGATCTCCGTCACCGTGCCGACCGTGGAGCGCGGGTTCTGCGAGGTGGTCTTCTGGTCGATGGAGATGGCGGGGGAGAGCCCGTCGATGTAGTCGACGTCGGGCTTCTCCTTCTGCCCGAGAAACATGCGCGCGTAGGAGCTGAGGCTTTCGACGTAGCGGCGCTGCCCCTCGGCGTAGATGGTGTCGAAGGCGAGGGAGGACTTGCCGCTGCCGGAGAGCCCGGTCACAACGGTCAGCGCGTCGCGCGGGATCTCCACGTCGATGTTCTTGAGGTTGTTCTCCCGCGCGCCCTTGACGAAAATTTTGCTGTTCATAAAAGATATCCCTATTCCGTGATGAGATCGGCGGTTTTCGCGCCGATGAGCGAGAGCAGCGCGTCCGGCGCGACCTCGATCTGCGCGCCGATCTTCCCGGCGCTGACAAATACGGTCCCGCGCTCCGTCACCGCGCTGTGGAACACCGTGGGGAACTGCTTTTTCATGCCCACCGGCGAGCAGCCGCCGCGGACATAGCCCGTGAGGCTCAGCAGCTCCTTGACCGCGATCAGCTCGACCGACTTCTCCCCGACCGCCTTCGCAGCCTTTTTCAGGTCCAGCGATTCCGCCACGGGGATGCAGAAGACGTAGAGCGACTTGCTCGCGCCGCGGGCGACGAGCGTCTTGTAGACCGCCTCCGCGTCCTGTCCGAGCGTTTGCGCGATGTGCAGGCCGTACTCGCGGTCGCCCATCGGGCTCTCGGTCTCCTCGTAGCTGTGCGCCGCGTAGGGGATCTTCTTTTGCTCCAGCACGCGCATCACGTTGGTCTTTTCCTCCTTATTGTGCTTTGCCATGCTCCGGCTCTCCTTTCCTGTTATCCTTTGCCAGCAGTACCACGCCGCTCAGCACGCAGGCGATGCCGAGCAGCACCCAGACGCTCAGGGTCTCGTGAAAGACGGTCACGCCGAGCAGCGCCGCGACCACCGGCTCGACGTTCGCGATGATGGACGCCTTGCCGCTCTCGACCCCCTCCAGGCCCTTTGTGTAAAGCAAATACGGCAGCACCGTCGCGATCACGACGAGCCCGAGCGCGTACAGCGCGCCGCGCGGCGCCAGGATGGGCGCGAGCTCCGCGGGGGAGAGAAAGGCGAACGAGCCGAGCCCCGCGAAAACGAAGGTCCAATAGATCATCGTGTAGCTGTCATAGTGCGCGAGGCCGTAGTGCGCGAAGATCGTGTAGGTCGCGTAGCAGAACGCGGACGCGAGACCGAACGCCAGCCCGCGCCACGACGCCGTCAGCTCGCCGCCCGCAAGCCCGCTGACCAGCGCGCAGCCCAGCAGCGCGAGCAGAAGCGCCGCGAGCTTGCGGCGGGTGACGGGCGTTTTCCACAAAACCGCGCTCAGGACGACCACGATGGACGGCGCGAGATAGAGCAGAATCCCCGCCACGGCGAGGGAGCACTCGATCTGCGCGTTGAAATACATGAAGGAAAGCCCCAGAACGCTGATCAGTCCGCTGGCGGCAAAGATCGGCAAATGCCGCGGCTTCACATGAAACGCGTCCCGGTGCAGCAGCGCGAACACCGGCGTCAGCAGAACAAGACTCAGGAAATTTCGGACAAAGACGCGGTTCCCCATCGCAAGGCCGACGGAGGCGAGCAGGCGGTTGAACAGCCCCATGAAGCCCCAGCACGCCGCGCCGAGGACGACGAAAAGATAGGACAGGTGCTTTTTCATGCTTCCTCCTTCCGCAGCTCGATGATGCGGTCGCGCAGGATCGCGGCGTACTCGAATTCGAGCATCCGGCTCGCCTCCTGCATCTCCCGTTCGAGCTTTTTGATCTGCTCGTCCCGCTCGCGCTCCGAAAGCTTGCGTTTTCCGCGGCGGCGGGCGGAGTCCTCCTCCTTTTTGCTGATCTCCAGCACCTCGCGGATGTCCTTGCGGATCGTCTTCGGCACGATGCCGTGCGCCCGGTTGTACGCGTCCTGCAGCGCGCGGCGGCGCTCGGTCTCGTCGATGGCGTACCGCATCGAGGGCGTCACCGTGTCGCCGTAGAGCACCACCAGCCCGTCCGCGTTGCGCGCGGCGCGCCCGATGGTCTGGATCAGGCTCGTGCCGGAGCGCAGGAAGCCCTCCTTGTCCGCGTCGAGGATGGCGACCATCGAGACTTCGGGTAAATCCAGCCCCTCGCGCAGCAGGTTGATGCCCACCAGCACGTCGAATTCGCCGAGGCGCAGGTCGCGGATGAGCTCCATGCGCTCGATCGTCTCCACGTCCGCGTGCATGTAGCGCACCCGGACGCCGACGCCGCGCAGATATTCGGTCAGGTCCTCCGCCATCTTCTTCGTCAGCGTCGTCACCAGCACGCGCTCGTCCTTTTGCGCGCGCGCGTTGATCTCCGCGAGCAGGTCGTCGATCTGGCCCTCGACCGGCCGCACCTCCACGCGGGGGTCCAGCAGCCCCGTCGGGCGGATGACCTGCTCGACGATCTGGCCCGCGCGGGAGCACTCGTAGTCGCCGGGCGTGGCGGAGACGTAGATGCGCTGGCGGACGCGGCCCTCGAACTCCTCGAACTTGAGCGGGCGGTTGTCGAAGGCGCAGGGCAGACGGAAGCCGTACTCCACCAGGCTCTGCTTGCGCGCGCGGTCGCCGTTGTACATGGCGTGGACCTGCGGCAGCGTGACGTGGCTCTCGTCCACGAACAGCAGAAAGTCCTTCGGGAAGTAGTCCAGCAGCGTCATCGGCGGCGAGCCGACGGGCCGCCCGCCGATTACGCGGGAGTAGTTCTCGATGCCGGTGCAGTAGCCCAGCTCGCGCATCATCTCGATGTCGTAGCGCGTGCGCTGGTGGATGCGCTGCTCCTCGATCGCCTTGCCGCAGTCGCGGAAATACGCCTCGCGCTCGGCAAGCTCGACCTCGATCTCCGCGATGGCGCGCTCCATCTTGTCCTTTGTCGTGACGTAGTGCGACGCGGGATAGATCACCGTGTGCGTCAGCGTGCGCAGGCTCTGCCCCGTGGTGGGCTGGAACTCGCTGATGCGGTCGATCTCGTCGCCGAAGAACTCCACGCGCACCGCCCGGTCGCGCCAGTAGGCGGGGTAGATTTCGACCGTGTCGCCGCGCACGCGGAAGCGGTTGCGCTCGAAGGCGACGTCGTTGCGCTCATAGCGGTCCTCAATCAGCCGGCGCAGCAGCTCGTCGCGCTCGAGGGTCTGCCCCGGGCGGAGCGAGATCATCAGCTTTGCGAAGTCGTCCGGCTCTCCCAGGCCGTAGATGCAGCTCACCGACGACACCACGATCACGTCCCTCCGCTCCAGCAGCGCGCAGGTCGCGGAGAGGCGCAGGCGGTCGATCTCGTCGTTGGTCGAGGCGTCCTTCGCGATATAGGTGTCGGTGTGTGGGATATATGCCTCGGGCTGGTAATAATCATAGTAGGAGACGAAGTACTCCACCGCGTTTTCGGGGAAGAACTCCTTGAACTCGGCGCACAGCTGCGCCGCCAGCGTCTTGTTGTGCGCGAGCACGAGCGTCGGGCGGTTGATCCGCTCGATGACGCCCGCCATCGTGAAGGTCTTGCCCGAGCCGGTCACGCCGAGCAGCACCTGCTCGTCCAGTCCGTTCTCGACGCCGCGCACAAGCTTTTCGATCGCCTCCGGCTGGTCGCCGGTGGGCTTAAACGGCGCGTGAAGCTTGAAATCCATAGCTCTGTCCCTTTCAGCGGGGCGGCAAAAGCCCGTTTTCGCGCAGAGAGACGAAATCGCCGTCCGCGACGATGATGTGATCCGTCAGCTCGATGCCGACGGTGCGCAGCGCGTCGTACGCCAGCAGCGTCGCCGTGTTGTCGTCGGACGAGGGGAGCGCCACGCCGCTGGGGTGGTTGTGCGAGAGGGCGACGGCGCTCGCCTTGCAGCGCAGCGCGTTTTCCACGATGCGCCGCAGGTTGATGTTCACCGCGTCCACGCCGCCGTCCGCCACCTTGCAGCAGCGCAGCAGCTTGCCCTTCGCGTCCAGACACGCCTCGTAGAACGCCTCCTGCCGCATGCCGAAGAACAGCGCGCAGAAGTAGCGCCCCAGCTGCTCCGTGCCGCCGAGGGCGACGCCGCGGCGTCCCGCCGACAGATACGCGCGGCGCATCACCGGGAGAAGAAGCGTCAGAAACGTCGCCGCGTTGGCGCCCATGCCCTCCACCTCCTCCAGCTCCTCCGGCGAGGCGGAAAACACCGCGTCCAGCGAGCTGAAACGCTCCATCAGGCGGTGCGCGACCGGGTTGGTGTCGACGCGGGGCAGCGCGTAGAAAAGCAGCAGCTCCAGCACCTCGTGATCGGCGAACCCGTCGAGCCCCTGCTCGCGAAATTTTTCCTTTATCCGGGCACGACGCCCATCGTGGACCGACATGACGGCTTCCCTCCCGTGTCCCGCGCCCGCCGGCTCGGCGGCGGTTCATTGCTGAAATCCTATTATACTATAAATGAAACGCTTGTTCAAGTTGTTTTTTCCTGTAAAACTGTCTCTTGACAAACGCGGAGACAGCGGCTATGATAACCCTGTCGAAATTGAGAATGATTTGCAAATTGAGGGGAGGGGACGCGGATGAAGCGATGCGCCGGGGCGCTTTTGAGCGCGCTTTTGAGCGCGTGTCTGCTGGCCGGCTGCGCCGCGCCGGCGGCTGCGCCGGAGGACGGGCGGCTGCGGATCGTGACGACGCTGTTCCCCTACTACGATCTGGCGCGCGCGATTGCCGGCGACCGGGCGGAGGTGACGCTCCTGCTCGCGCCGGGGCGCGAGGCGCACTCCTTCGAGCCGACGCCGCTGGACGCGGTGACGATCTCGCGGGCGGATGTGTTCGTCTGGAACGGCGGCGAGAGCGAGGAATGGGTCGGGGACATGCTGGACGCCGTGGGCGGGGACATTGGCACGGTCGTGCGCATGATGGACTGCGTCGACGCGCGCGAGGAGGAGTTCGTCGAGGGGATGCAGGGCGCGGAGGAGGAGCACGATCACGCGCACGGGCACGAGGACGGGCATGACCACGCGCACGGGAACGAGGAGCACGACCACGCGCAGGACGAGGACAGCGACGAGATCGAGTACGACGAGCACGTCTGGACCTCGCCGCGCAACGCCGCGATCCTCTGCGAGTCGCTGTGCGGGGCGCTGTGCGAAGCGGACGCGGCGAACGCGGCGGCATACCGCGCCAACTGCGCCGCCTATGTCGCGCGGCTCAACGACCTCGACGCGCGCTTCCGCGCCCTGCGCGCCAACGCGGCGCGGGACCTGCTGGTGTTCGCCGACCGGATGCCGATGCTCTATTTCTGCGACGAATACAGCCTGCGCTACCGCGCGGCGTTCCACGGCTGCTCGAGCGACACGGAGCCGAGCCTCGCCACGCTCAAGTACCTGATCGACAGGGTCTCGGACGAGCATATCCCCGTGGTCTACACGGTCGACCTCGACAGCAAAAGGATCGCGGAGGCGGTCAGCGAGGCGACCGGGGCGGAGATCGAAACGCTCTGGTCCCTGCAAACGGTCTCGCGCGCGGATTTCAACGCGGGGGAGACCTATATCTCAATGATGGAGCGCAACCTGCGCGCGCTGGAAAGGGGGCTTGCGTGATGGACGGACAAATTCTGCTGGCGTGCCGGGACGTGAGCCTCGGCTATGAGCACAAGCCGCTGCTGGAGCATCTGGATTTCACCGTGTGGAGCGGCGACTATGTGGCGGTGCTGGGCGAGAACGGCTCGGGCAAGTCGACGCTGCTCAAGAGCCTGCTGGGGCTGACGCCGCCGCTCGCCGGGACCGTTTACCGCAACGCGCAGAAGAAGGGAGAGCTCGGCTATCTGCCGCAGCAGACGCCCGCGCAGCGGGATTTTCCCGCCACGGTGGAGGAGGTCGTGCTCTCCGGCTTTCTGAACCGGAAGGGCTGGCATTTTGCCTATACGGGCAAGGAGCGCTCCGAGGCGCTGATGCATCTGGGCAAGCTGGGCATCCTGGAGCTGCGCGGCAAGTGCTACCGAGAGCTCTCCGGCGGACAGCAGCAGCGCGTGCTGCTGGCGCGGGCGCTGTGCGCGGCGAAGGAGCTGCTGATCCTCGACGAGCCGGTGACGGGGCTGGACCCCGCCGCGACGCAGGACCTCTACAAGACGCTGCGCTATCTCAACGGGCGCGAGGGCGTGGCGATCCTGATGGTCACGCACGACGTGGACGCCGCGCTGCGCGAGGCGAAGCACATCCTGCACATCGGACAAAAGCGCTGGTTTTACGGCACGGCGGAGGAATACCTGCGCGACGAGAGCGGACGCCGCTTCGACGCCGCGCGGAGGATCGGAGGCGTGTTATGAGCCTGCTTTTGTCGATGTTTGCCTATCCGTTCATCGTGCGCGCCTTCGTGGTGGGAGCGCTGGTGTCGCTGTGCGCGGCGCTGCTGGGCGTGCCGCTGGTGCTCAAGCGCTATTCGATGATCGGCGACGGGCTTTCCCACGTCAGCTTCGGCGCGCTGGCGGTGGCGGTCGCCTGCGGGTTCGCGCCGCTGTGGTTTTCGCTGCCGGTGGTGATGCTCGCGGCGTTCCTTCTGCTGCGCATCGCCGAGAGCGCCCGCGTCAGCGCGGACGCGGCGATCGCGGTGCTCTCCGCCTCGGCGCTCGCCGTCGGCGTGATCGTCACCTCGCTCACGACCGGCATGACGACGGACGTGGACAGCTATATGTTCGGCAGCATCCTCGCCATGTCACGCTCCGACGTGACGCTGAGCGTGACGCTGGCGGCGTGCGTGCTGGCGCTGTTCGTGGCGTTCTATCACCAGCTCTTCGCCGTCACCTTCGACGAGAGCTTCTCCCGCGCGACGGGCGTGCCGGTCGGCATGTACAAGACGCTGCTGTCCCTGCTCACGGCGCTGACCGTCGTGCTGGGCATGCGCATGATGGGCGCGATGCTGATCTCCTCGCTCGTGATCTTCCCGGCGCTGTCCGCCATGCGCCTGTTCAAGCGCTTCCGCTCCGTCGTGATCTTCGCGGGCGCGCTGGCGGTGGTCTGCTTCTGCCTGGGGCTGGCGGGCTCGTATCTGCTCTCGACGCCCGTGGGCGCGACGGTGGTGGTGTGCGACCTCGCGGCGTTTCTGCTGTGCGCCGCGCTCGGCCGCCGATAAAAAATCGTAAAAAATATAATTCCCGCTTGCAGTTTCGGCAAGCGGGAATTACAATAGATGGCGTCATTTTGTTTTAGGAGAATATCGATATGTTAGTGCCTGCTGTTTTGTTTCTCGTCGGCCTCGTGTGCCTCATCAAGGGCGGCGACTGGTTCGTGGACGGCGCCACGGGCCTTGCGCGCCGCTTTCACCTGCCGGAGCTTCTGATCGGGGCGACCGTCGTCTCCATCGGCACGACGCTGCCGGAGGTCATGGTCTCGGCGACCTCCGCCGTCGGCGGCCACGGCGAGATCGCCTACGGCAACGCCATCGGCTCCGTGATCTGCAACACCGCGCTCATCGCGGCGGTCACGCTCGCCGTCCGCCCCGGCACGGTGGACCGGGCGGCGCTCAAAACGCCGGTCGCGTTCTTCTTCACCGCCGCCGTGATCTACGCCGCCGTGGCGTACACGTCCGGCTACTTCAGCCGCCCCGTGGGTCTCGTGCTGCTGGCGCTGTTCCTCGTATACATGATCCTGACCGTCCGCCAGATGCGCGGCGGGAGCTCCGGCGGCGCGGAGGCGGAGGCGGGCGCGGAGGGCGCGCAGGAGTCGCCGCTGTGGAAGGAGCTGGTCCTGCTCGTCGTCGGCGCGGCGCTGATCGCGGTCGGCGCGCGGCTGCTGGTCGACAACGGCTCGTTGATCGCCGCGGCGCTGGGCGTGCCGGAGAGCGTCATCGCGCTGACCTTCGTGGCGCTGGGCACCTCGCTGCCCGAGCTGGTGACGGCGATCCAGTCGCTCGTCAAGGGGCACAGCGCGCTGTCCCTCGGCAACGTGATCGGCGCGAACCTCTTCAATCTGGTGCTGGTGTCCGGCATCTCCGTCACGCTCTCGCCCTTCCCCATCCCGCAGGGCTCGATGCTCGCGGGGCGCAACGCCTCGCTGGTGATGGACATTCCCGTGATGTTCGCGGTGATGCTGCTGCTGACCGTGCCGGCGCTGCTCCGGGGCAAGCTCGCGCGTTGGCAGGGCGTGACGCTGCTTTTGATCTACGCGGCGTTCTGCGCGGCGCAGTTCATGATGTGACAGACGCATAGTGCTTCTTTGCGCCGCCGCCGCGCGCAAAAAACGAAGCGGCAGAAGCGGCTCCGCGTACCGACAAGCTGCGCCGGATGGGCTCGCACCGTGTGCGGGCGCCACCCGGCGCTTTTATCAAAATCAAAGGATCCTCGTGCTGCCCGTGTTGCGGAGCTGCACGACGTGACAGCAGCCGGCGCCGAACTCGCTTTCCATCTGCGCGGTGAAGGCCTCCAGCCGCTCCAGCGGGACGTAGGCCTGCGCCGTGCCGGCGAAGCCGCCGCCGTGGACGCGCGCCGCGCCGTCCTCGCCCGCGAGCTCACGGGCGCGGTGGATCACCTTCAGCAAACGGTCGCCGCCGGGGCGGTTGAGCGACACGTTTTGCAGCTTGCGCTCCGACGACTCGCCCGACTCCCGCACCAGCGCGAGATAGCTCCTGAAGTCGCCGCGCTCCAGCGCCTCGTACTCTCCGACGGCGCGCTTCGTCTCGGCGAAGAAGTGCTCCGCGCGCAGCGTCGGGCGTTCTCCGCAGGCGGCGAGAACCTTGCTGCGCGACGCCCAGAACGACCTCTCGTCCACATCGCGCAGCCGCCCCTTTCCGAAGAACACCGCGACCGCGCAGCACTCGTTGGGAATGGCGGCGTACTCGTCGTCCAGATTCGCGTGGGTCGCGCCGCTGTCGATGATGACCAGCGCGTAGCCCTCGCGCGCGAAATCGACGGAGCAGCGCCGCACGACGGGCGCGGCCGGGTCCGCGAAGTCGATGGCGATGACGCCGCCCGTGGCGCACGCCATCTGATCCATCAGGCCGCAGGGCTTGCCGTAATAGACGTTCTCGGCGTATTGCCCGATCTGCGCGATGCGCGTCGCGTCCAGCGTCCCGTCGCAGGAAAGGTCGTTGACGATCTGTCCCAGCAGCACCTCGAACGCGGCGGAGCTGGAAAGCCCCGAGCCGCGCAGCACCTGCGTCTCGGTATAGGCGTCGAACCCGCCGACGTCATAGCCCAGCTCCCCGATGTGCGCGGCGACGCCGCGCACGAGCGAGGCGGAGTTGCCGCGCTCCTCCCTGTGGATCGCGGGGTCGGAGGCGTCGATCTCCGCCGCCCGGTGCCCCCTGGAGAGCACGCGGATCAGGCTTCCCTCGCTGCGTGCGACGCAGGCGATGGTGTCCATATCCACGCTGCCGGCGAGCACGCAGCCGCCCTGATGGTCGGTGTGGTTGCCGCCGAGCTCCGTGCGCCCCGGCGCGCTGAAGATCATCACCTCCCGCGCCATCGCCGGGTCGTAGGCCGTGCAGAAGCCGTCCACCACCGACTCGATGCGCCGGTAGACCTCGTCCGGCGGCTTTGAGGCGAATACGGCGGCGAGCCTCTCGTCAAACTGCCCCTCGCGGAGCAGGCGCAGCAATTCCTGTGCGCGCATAAAGCACCTCCCGGCGGTCAGCCCGCCTGCTCGTCCTTCGCCGGCGCAAGCTTCGCCAGCTCCTCTTCCTCCAGAATCCGGTACGCGACCTTGCCCACCAGCGTCTTGGGCAGGTCCTCGCGGAATTCCACGTCGTAGGGCATCGCGTACTTCGCCACATGCTTCTCGCAGTAGTCCAGGATGGACTGCCTCGTCTCCTCGCTCGGCTGATAGCCGGCGTTGAGCTTGACGAAGGCCTTGACCTTCTGCATCTTGTAGGGGTCGGGCACGCCGATGACGCAGCTCATCTGCACCGCCTCGTGCGCGTCGATAATATTCTCCAGCTGGGCGGGATAGACGTTGTAGCCCGAGGAGATGATCATGCGCTTCGCGCGTCCGCGGAAGAAGACAAAGCCCTGCTCGTCCATCGTGCCAAGGTCGCCGGTGTAGACCCAGGTGAGCCCGTCGGCATGGGTGCGCAGCGTCTGCGCCGTCTCCTCGGGGTGCTTCATGTACTCCTTCATGACGGTCGGTCCGGCAAGCAGAATTTCACCCTCCTCGCCGTAGGGCAGCTCGCGGTCCGTTCCCGGCTGGACGATCTTGATGTAGGTGTCGGGGAACGGGATGCCGATGCTGCCCTCCTTTTGCATATGCGGCGGCGTGAGGCAGCAGGCGGTCACGGTCTCGGTGGTGCCGTAGCCCTCGCGCACCTGAACGACCGCCTTGTGATCGTAGAGGAACTTGTCAAACTTCTTCTTCAGCTCGACGGAGAGCGAATCGCCGCCGGAGTACACGCCCTTGAGGCTGGAGAAATCCGCCTTCTCCATCCCCGGCAGCCGCAGCAGCGCCTCGTAGAGCGTCGGCACGCCCGCGATGAGGTTGCAGTGGTACTTGGTGATCTGCTTGGCGTAGCTCTTGGGCGTGAAGCGCGGG